>DAIDGR010000018.1 GCA_027452265.1 Caulobacteraceae bacterium | reverse complement strand
CAGCACGGCTCAGAGCGGCGTGACATCGCTGTCGACGGGCCTGAGCACGACGAACAGCAGCGTCTCGTCGCTCTCCACGTCGGCCTCGACGACGGCGAGCTCGCTGTCCTCGGGCATCAGCACCAACGCGAGCAGCATCGGCTCGCTGTCGACGTCGGCCTCGAGCGGGATCAGCACCAACGCGAGCTCGATCTCCTCGCTGTCGACGTCCAGCTCCACTGGGATCAGCACGGCTCAGAGCGGCGTGACATCGCTGTCGACGGGCCTGAGCACGACGAACAGCAGCGTCTCGTCGCTCTCCACGTCGGCCTCGACGACGGCGAGTTCGCTGTCCTCGGGCATCAGCACCAACGCGAGCAGCATCGGCTCGCTGTCGACGTCCAGCTCCACTGGGATCAGCACCAACGCGAGTTCGATCTCTTCGCTGTCGACGTCGACGTCCTCGGGTCTATCGACGGCTTCGAGCTCGATTGCGACCTTGAACGCGGACGCGAACGGGGCGGGGATTAAGTACTTCCATGCGAACTCGACGCTGGGCGATTCGAGCGCTGTGGGTGTGGACTCGGTGGCGATTGGCCCTGTGGCGACGTCGTCGGGGGCGAGCTCGGTGGCGATTGGCGAGGGCGCGATCGCGACGAATGCGGGTGACGTGGCGCTGGGCTCTGGCTCGACGACGGGTTCGCCGACGCCGGTGACTGGGGTGACGATAGCGGGGACGGTTTACGGCTTTGCTGGGACGAACCCGACGAGTGTTGTGAGCGTGGGGACGACGATCGCGCCGCGTCAGATTACGAACGTGGCGGCGGGTCAGGTGAGTGCGACGAGCACGGACGCGATCAATGGCAGCCAGCTTTATGCGGTGGACCAGGCGATAGCGAGCCTGTCGACGAGCGGCCTTCCGAGCAGCGGTGCTGGCCCGATCAAGGGCGGCACGCAGGTGACGAGTACGGCGCCTGTGGCGAACAGCGCCAATGCGCTGGCGGCGGGCTACGGGGCGGCGGCGAGCGGTGCGAGCAGCGTGGCGCTGGGCAACCAGGCGATGGCGGGCGGTTCTGGCTCAGTGGTTGTGGGGACGGGCTCGACGGACAACGGGGTGTCGAACGCGACGGTTCTGGGTCAGGGCGCGGGGATTTCCTCGAGCGTGAGCCAGAGCAGTGTGGCCCTGGGTCAGGGCAGCACGGTTACGGGCAATGTGACGGGTGCGGCTTCGGCGACGGTTGGCGGGACGGTCTATACGGGCTTTGCGGGGACGGCTCCGCAGGGCACGGTGAGTGTGGGTTCTGCGGGATCTGAGCGGACGCTGTCGAACGTGGCGTCGGGTCAGGTGAGTGCGACGAGCACGGACGCGATCAACGGCAGCCAGCTTTATGCGGTGGCGAGCACGACGGTGAGCAGCGTGAGCTCGCTGTCGACGGGTCTGTCGTCGGCGGGCAGCGCGGTGAGCTCGCTGTCGACGGGCGTGAGCACCAATGCGAGCAGCATCGGCTCGCTCTCTACCTCGGCCTCAAGCGGGATCAGCACGGCTCAGAGCGGCGTGGCATCGCTTTCGACGGGTCTGAGCACGACCAACAGCTCGGTGGCCTCTCTCTCCACCTCGACCTCGAGCGGGATCAGCACAGCGACGAGCTCGATTGCGATCTTGAACGCGGACGCGAACGGGGCGGGGATCAAGTACTTCCACGCGAATTCGACGCTGGGTGACTCGAACGCTTTGGGCGCTAACTCTGTGGCCATTGGTCCTGTGGCGACGTCGGCGGGCGCGAGCTCGGTGGCGATCGGTCAGGGGGCGATCGCCGCTACAGCGGGCGACGTGGCGCTGGGCGCCGGTGCAGTGACCGCTGCGGCGAATGCGCCGACCACCCTGACTATCGGCGGTGTCGCCTATAATCTCGCGGGAGTGGCATCCAGCGTGGTGAGCGTCGGCGCACCCGGCGCAGAGCGTCAGATTACGAATGTCGCGCCCGGCCGCGTGAGCGCGATGAGCACGGACGCCGTCAATGGCAGCCAGCTCTATGCGACCGACCAGGCGGTCACTTCCGCCCTCGATCACGTATCGGATTTCGTGTCCGACAGCTCGCTGACAACAAATCTGCCGACATCGAGCGGGGTCAACGCGACGGCCGGCGGCCTGGGCGCCTATGCTGGCGGCGCCAACTCGGTGGTCGTCGGCAACATGGCCACCGACAATGGTGTGGCCGGGTCAACCGTACTCGGCGAAGGGGCGGGCATCGCCGCGGGCCTGACGGGCAGCAATGTGGCCATCGGCCAGGGCAGCCAGGTGCTCAGCGGGCCCGTGGGCACCTCGAGCGTCACCATTGGCGGCAACGTTTATAGCGGCTTTGCGGGCGCCAACCCGGCCGGCGTGGTGAGCTTTGGCACGGCAAGCGCGCCGCGCGTCTTGACCAATGTCGCGGCCGGGGCCGTGTCCTCGACAAGCACGGACGCGGTGAACGGATCGGAACTCTATAGCGTCACCGAGCAGGTCAGCCAGACCGCGAACACCGTGGCCAATATCCTGGGCGGCGGCGCCACCAGCGCCAGCGGGGCCGTCACCAGCCCGACCTATACGGTCTATGGCCAGACGACGACGACGGTGGCTCAGGCGGTCACGGCCCTGCAGCAGGCCTCGCCGGTGCAGTACGCCACAAGTTCGGGGACGGCGTCGGGACTCTCCAGCGCGACCAATACCGTCACCCTGGTGGGCTCGAACTCGAGCGCGCCGGTGACCGTGACCAATGTCGCGGCTGGAACCGCCGCGACCGACGCGGTCAATCTCAGCCAGCTGGCGTCGACCCAGGTTCACTATTTCAGCGTCAACAATGGCACCGCGCCCAATGGGGCCATCTCGACGACGGGCGGCTCGACCACCTCCACCAGCACCAGTTCGACCGCTGCGGCCAACTACAATAACACCGGGGCCAGTGGGGCCTACAGCGTGGCCATCAGCCAGGGGGCATCGGCGACGGCCGCGGGCGACGTGGCCCTGGGATACAACTCGACGGCCAGCGGCAATTCCGGCGGCTCGGCGGTCTCGGTGGGCGCCCAGAACACCGCCTCCGGGGCCGGGGCCGTGGCGATCGGCGACCCGCTCGTCGCGTCTGGCAACGGCGCTGTGGCGCTGGGTCAGAACGACACCGCCAATGGCAACGGCGCGGTCTCGCTGGGCGAGTCGAATGTCGCGATCGGCGATGGTTCGGTCGCGGTGGGCAATCTTTCGACGGCGGCGGCCAGCGGCGCCATCGCCCTCGGCAACAACGCCGTGGCCAACAACGCCAACGACGTGGCCCTCGGCTCTGGGTCGTTCACCGGCCCGGCCAATCCGACCTCGGGCATCGCGCTGAACGGCGTGACCTACGCCTTCGCCGGTTCGACGCCCTCGAGCGTCGTGAGCGTCGGCGCGCCAGGGGCCGAACGCCAGATCACCAATGTCGCGGCCGGACGGATCTCGTCCACCAGCACGGATGCGATCAACGGCTCGGAGCTCTACGCCACCGACCAGTCCGTCGCGGCGATCGGATCAACCCTCTCCAGCCTCGGGGTGAGCGTCACCAGCCTCGGCTCAAGCGTGACCAGCCTCAGCACCACGGTCTCGGGTCTCTCCGGCGGCGGTTCGAACCTCGTGCAGCAGCAGGGCGGCTCGCCCGGCTCGGGAACGATTACGGTGGGCGCCAATACCGGCGGGACGACGGTGAACGTGTCCGGCACATCCGGGGATCGCCAGATCACCGGCGTGGCCGCGGGTACGGCGGCAAATGATGCGGTCAATGTCGGCCAGTTGGAGGCCGCCCTCGGCGGGGCCACGGCCAATGCCGTTCAGTATGACAGTTCGAGCCACTCGAGCGTCACCTTGGGGGCCGCCGGAACGCCGGTTGCGGTGAACAATGTGGCCGCCGGTGCGGTCTCGGCGACCTCGACCCAGGCGGTCAATGGCAGCCAGCTCTACGCCACCAACACCAATGTCACGAACCTCACCAACGGGGCGGCTGGTCCCTTCCAGGTCTATCAGTCGGGCTCGGTGACGGCTCCGGTGGCCAGTGGCCTGCAGTCCACCGCCGGCGGCGACGGCGCGGTGGCCAGCGGACCGGCCGCGACGGCGATCGGGTACCGCGCCTCGGCGACGGGTCAGAACTCGGTGGCGATCGGCGCCAACTCCAATGATGGCGGCCAGGCCAACGTGGTCTCGGTGGGCTCTCCGGGTAACGAGCGGCGGATCACCAATGTCGCGCCGGGCGTGGCCGGGACCGACGCGGTCAATGTCAATCAGCTGGTGGCGGCCGAGAACACCTGGCAGAACAACATCAACGCCTATGTCCAGCAGGCCAATGCCGGCATCGCCCTGGCCTTGGCGTCGTCAGGCCTGCATTACGACAGTGCGCCCGGGACGACCTCCCTGGCCGGCGCGGCGTCCTACTATGCCGACCATGCGGGTATCGCGTTCGGTCTGAACCACACATCGGCGGATGGTCGCTGGCGCTACAACATCGCCACGACATTCGTCAGCCCGCAGAACGGGGCGAACGTCGGTGTGGTCGCCGGATTCAGCTATACCTTCGGCCACTAAGGCCCCATCCGACGAGGTGCGAGCGGTCTGACGAGCGGTCGTCTCCACCGAGGCCCATCCAGGGCCGCTCACCGCGCCTCGCGGCCGCGAGGGCGACGTCGATCACGGTGGCATGAACCTCGGCGCGATGCGCCAAGTCGCTTCAGCCTGGAGGGTCCAGATCGAACGGGAAGGCCGGCAGCTGGGCGTTCATGATGCTGATGACCTCACCGGTGAGGTCCATCTGCCTGTTGTAGGCGTAGGCCCCGGAGGCCTCAAAAACCGCGCTACAGCGGTGTTCGGACAAGACCTGCGCGAGGATCGGCGCCATGGCCTGGATCAGCCGCGCGGTGATGTCCGCGCGCGTTCGGTTCAGCTGGTCGTTCCGCGTATTCTCCAGGCTCTGAAAGGCCTGCTGCCTCAGCGCCAGGGCCCCCGCGCGCTGCTGGTAGACGGCGATATCGATCACCGGCTTCTGAATCTCCAGCACCTTGGCGTCGTTGGCGATGGCGTTGCGCTCGCCGCTGAGCTCCTGGGCCACCGCCCCGCGTAGCTGCTCGAAGCGGTGATTGGCGGCGGCTCCGGCATTGGACTGGTTGAGCACCCCCTGTTTGGACAGGAAGCAGACGCCTGGTGTCGGCGGGCCGAAGGTCTGGGCGCTCGCGCCGCCCGCGAGCAGAACCAGGCCCGCGACCAGGCCGGCAGCTGAGCCAGCAAGCTGGGTCGAGAGGGAGCGTGTCGTCAAACGCAGGCCTTCTGGAAGCGTGAAGGAGGATGCCGGTTTTGGCCCCGGAACGGACGCCCTGCAAGCCGTGACCGCTGGGATCGCGCCAAGCGACGGCGTTCGGATTATAATCCTCCCATGCCCCGCCTGCGCCCGACGCGCCTCGACTTTGTTCTCGACGCTCAGAGGCTGAGCTCCCAGCTCGCCTTGTCGGTGCGTGACGCCTACGGGGATCCGATCGCCCAGCGCGCTCGCGCGCTCGAAGGATTGCGCGCGGCCCTGTTCCGCGGCCGGATGATCGCCAAGGAGCGCCTGGAAAACGGGGCCAGCGGGGTCGAGACCGCGCGGCTCCTATGCGGCGTCACCGACGTGGTGATCCGGGCGCTTTGGGACTTCACGGTGATGATCGCCTTGCCGGAGGCGGGGCCTTCCATTCCCCTCGCCCTGGCGGCGACCGGCGGCTATGGCCGGGGCGTCCTGGCGCCCTTTTCCGACATCGACCTCCTGTTCCTTCGAGGCGATGCCAAGGATGCGCGGATCGATCAGGTGATCGGCTACGTGCTCTATGCGCTCTGGGACCTGGGCTTCAAGGTGGGTCACGCCTCGCGAACCGTCGAGGAGTGCCTGAGCGCGGCGGCCGACGACATGACCATCCGCACCTCCCTCCTGGAGTTGCGAGGCCTGGCGGGGGATTCCCGCCTGACGGATACCCTCAAGGTTCGCTTTCGCGCTCAGATCCTTCCTGGAACGGCTCCCGCCTTCATCGCCGCGAAACTGGCGGAGCGCGACGCCCGGCACGCGCGCAGCGGCGCCAGCCGGTTCGTCGTCGAGCCGAATGTGAAGGACGGTAAGGGTGGACTTCGCGACCTGCACACCCTGTTCTGGATCGCGCGATACCTTCACCCGGAGGTCGAGGACGAGGCCGCCCTCCGGGGGCTGATGTTCGAGGGCCGCGAGCTGAGGGCGGTCCTGCGGGCCTTCGAGTTCCTGGAGGCGGTCCGGGCGCATCTGCACTTTGCGACCGGTCGTCCAGAGGAGCGCCTGACGTTCGATCTTCAGCCCGAGGTCGCGCGCCGCATGGGCTATGTCGATGCCCCAGAGGGAGCGGTGGGAGGCCGTCCGGCGGTGGAGCGCTTCATGCGGCGCTACTTCCTGATCGCCAAGGATGTGGGCGTTCTGACCCGCGCCTTTGCGACGAAGCTGGAGGCGGATGACCTCAAAGGCGTCTCACGCGATGGCGCATCCTGCCCGGTGGTGGTCGGCGACGCCGAGAGCTTCGACCGCGGCTTCATCGTGGATCGCGGGCGTCTCTCGATCCGTGGGCCGGAGGTGTTCGAGGTTGATCCGGTCAACCTCATCCGCCTGTTCAAGGTGGCCGATCAGTATGCGGTGGATCTGCATCCCGACGCATTCACCGCCGCCGCGCGCAGCCTTCACCTCATCTCCGCGCGGGTGCGGCGGGACCCGGCGGCCGCGCGCGCCTTTCTCGACATCCTGGTTCGAAGCCGCGACCCCCGGCGGGCCCTGGAGCTGATGAACGAGGCGGGCGTGCTGGGCCGCTTCCTGCCGGAGTTCGGTCATGTCGTCGGCAAGATGCAGTTCAACATGTACCATGCCTACACGGTGGACGAGCATACCTTGCGGGCCATCGGCGTCATCGCCGACATCGCTGCCGGACGGTTGCAGGAGGATCATCCGCTCTCAACCTCGATCTTTCCCCTGGTCGAGGACCGCGAGGCGCTGTTCCTCGCGATGCTGCTGCATGACACCGGCAAGGGCGGAGTGGGGGGGCAGACCCTGGCCGGGGCCCGCGCCGCGCGCCAGGCCTGCGAGCGCCTGGGACTGAAGCCCGAGGCGATCGATCTGGTCGCCTGGCTGGTGGAGCATCATCTGGACATGAGCGACGTCGCGCAGAAGCGGGACATCGCCGATCCGGCGACGGTCAGCAGCTTTGCGGGTCTGGTGGAGACGCCGGAGCGGCTGCGCGCGCTGCTGATCCTCACGGTGGCCGATATCCGCGCGGTGGGGCCCGGGGTCTGGAACGGCTGGAAGGGGCAGCTCCTGCGCGAGCTTTATCAAGCCACGGAGACGGTGTTCCGGGGCGGTCGGAGTTCGGACGCCGCGGCGGCGGGCCGGCGCCGCCTTGAGGCGGTGGCCTTCGAGGCGCGAACCGCTCTGGTGGCGGCCGATCCGGGCGCGCGGGCCTGGGCGGGGAGTATGGAGGACGCTTACTTCGCCGCCTTCTCCCGGGCCGAGCAGGTCGCGCATCTGGAGCTTTCGCGTCGGGCGCGGCAACGCGGGGGAGCGGCGGCGCGCGCCCAGGTTCGCCCCCAGCGAGTCGCCACCGAGGTGGTTCTGGTGGCGCAAGACCGTCAGGGACTGTTCGCTGATCTGGCCCTGGCTATCTCTCGCATCGGCGGCAATCTCGTCGGCGCCCGCATCTTCACCTCGAACACGGGCGAGGCGCTTGACGTCTTTTACGTTCAGGACAGCGCGGGCCGGCCCTTCGGGGGCGACCATCCCCAGGGTCTGGACCGCCTGTGCCGCGCGCTCGAGGTCGCCGCTCTGGGAGAGGCCGCGTCCGCGAGCGCCCTGCCCAGCGCCGATACCGGACGGGCGTCGGCCTTCGCCATCGCCTCCAGCGTCGTGGTTGACCAGGACGCCTCGATCGGGGCGACGGTGGTCGAGGCGATTGGTCGCGACCGGCCAGGGCTGGTGCACGCTCTGGCGAGGCGGCTGTCGGATCTGGGCCTCTCGATCCAGTCGGCCCATGTTGACAACTATGGCGAGCGCGCGGTCGACGCCTTCTATGTATCGACGTCTGAGGGGCGCAAGCTCACCGATCCGGAGCTGATCGCCAGGGTGCGCGACGGCCTGACCGAGATCCTGGAAGCCGGAGAGCTCGCCTCCCGCCCGCGCCGCCTGACTCGCGCCCGGGCCAGCGCGGCGCGATAGCCGCTCGGCTTGTCCCGGCGCGCCAGGAGCGATAAAGCCAGCCGATGAGCTTCGAGGCCGCAGATCGCAGGCGATGGCGCGACTGACGTCGCCACGCTTCGTCCCGCCGGTCACGCCATTATGCCGGCCCCAGAACCCTCAGATCAAAGATTGAGCTCATGAGTGAACCCGCCGTGCACACGCCGCGCGTCTTTTCCGGCGTCCAGCCCTCCGGCGCCCTGCACCTGGGGAACTATCTCGGCGCCCTGGTGAAATTCGTCGCCTTACAGAACCGAATGGAGTGCCTCTATTGCGTGGTCGACATGCATGCGATCACCCAACCCCAGGACCCCAGGCTTCTTGCGGCCCAGACGCGGGAGATCGCCGCCGCCTATTTCGCCGCCGGCGTGGATCCGGAAAAGGCCATCGTCTTCGCCCAGTCGGCCGTGCCTGAGCACGCCGAGCTCGCCTGGATCTTCAACTGCGTGGCGCGCCTGGGATGGCTCGACCGCATGACCCAGTTCAAGGAGAAGACGGGCAAGAACAAGGAACGCGCGAGCGTTGGGCTGTACACCTATCCGGTGCTGCAGGCGGCGGACATCCTGCTCTACAGGGCGACCCATGTGCCCGTCGGAGAGGACCAGAAGCAGCATCTCGAGCTGACCCGGGATATCGCGGCCAAGTTCAACAACGATTTCGCCGCCCCGGATTTTTTCCCGCTCCCAGAGGCTCTGATCGAAGGACCAGGCGCCCGGGTCATGTCGTTGCGCGACGGCCGTACGAAGATGTCCAAGTCGGATCCATCCGATCAGTCGCGCATCAATCTGCTCGACGACGCGGAGACCATCGCCGCCAAGGTGCGCCGCGCCCGCACGGACGCCGAACCCCTGCCGGAGTCGCCCGAGGGGCTGAAGGACCGACCGGAGGCGGACAATCTGGTTGGGCTATATGCGGCGCTGTCCGGCGAGACGCCCGCCCAGGTTCTGCAGCGCTTCGCGGGCAAGGGGTTCGCCGTGTTCAAGCCGGAGCTTGCCGATCTCATGGTCGAGCGGCTGGCGCCTGTGTCGGACCGTATGCGCAGGCTGATGGCCGATCCTGCTGAGATCGACCGCGCCTTGGCGCGGGGCGCGGAGCGCGCGCGCGCCCTGGCCGCACCCATTCTGGCCGAAACCAAGCGCCGGGTCGGCTATCTTCAAACTTGACGCCGCGCCGCCACGCCTTGCGACCCCGCAAGTGCGGCGCCATCTAGGGCCCGTCACGGAGGCGACATGTTCATCCAGACCGACACCACACCCAATCCCGAAGTCCTGAAATTCATCCCGGGTCGGACGGTGATCGGCGACGCCGGCCGGGTCCGCGAGTTCCACAATCCTCAGGAAGCCCAGGCCTCGGGTCTGGCGCGGGCGATCTTTACCGTGGAAGGGGTCAAGCGGGTCTTTTTTGCCCGTGATTTCCTCACCGTGACCAAGGACGAGGCCCAGGACTGGAGCTATCTCAAGGCGCCGATTCTGGCGGCGATCATGGATCACTATACGACCGGCGATGCGGATGAGGCCCCGTTCGAGGCCGGGACCGCGGCCGACCCCGCGGATGACCGCGTCTATTCCGCCGAGGCGGCGGAGATCGTGCAGGAAATCAAAGATCTGCTCGACACGCGGGTCCGCCCCGCCGTGGCCGAGGACGGCGGCGACATCCTGTTTTCCCACTTCGAGCCCGATACCGGCGTGGTCTGGCTGCACATGCGCGGCGCCTGCGCCGGCTGTCCGTCGTCGGCGGCGACCCTCAAGGCCGGTGTCGAGAACCTCATTCGCCACTACATCCCCGAGGTCACAGCGGTCGAGCAGGCGCTCTGATCGCTCGCCCTCGCCCGCCCTCTCGCGACAAGGATTGACTGACCCATGACGTCCGCCGGCGCCCTGGACGGGGCCTCTCTCGACCGCCTGTTCCGGACCGCCCGGACCCGCAATTCCTGGAAGCCCGTTCCGCTGCCCGAGGGCGCGCTGCAGCAGATATACGCGCTCGCCAAGTGGGGGCCGACGGCGGCCAATTCAGGTCCGGCGCGGTTCGTTTTCGTCACCAGCGCGGAGGCCAAGGAAAAACTCGCTTCTGTCGCTTCGGCGAGCAACCAGGCCAAGATTCGTAGCGCCCCGGCGACGGCGATCATTGGCTACGACCTCGATTTTCCCGAGACGCTGCCCAAGCTGTTTCCGCATGCGCCGGGCTTCAAGGACCTGTTCACCGACCCGGTGGCGACCGAGTGGACCGCCTTCCGCAACAGCTCCCTTCAGGGCGCCTATCTGATCATGGCGGCCCGGGCCCTGGGATTCGACTGCGGGCCCATGTCGGGCTTCGACAATGCGAAGGTGGATGAGCTGTTCTTCGCCGGGACCAAGGTGAAGTCGAACTTCATCTGCTCCATCGGTTATGGCGGGGAGGAGGGCCTGTTTGAGCGCCTGCCGCGCCACGAATTCGACGACGTGTGCCAGATCCTCTGACCCTGCCCTTCGAAGGCCTCCTCGTCGGCGCCGGCGGACAGCCCCCGCTCGTCCTGGCGCTCGATACGTGCCTGGCCGCTTGTCAGGCGGCGCTCGTCCGGGGGGATGACGTCCTGGCTCTGGCGAGCGAGGCGATGAGCCGCGGCCACCAGGAGCGGATCGGGCCGCTCGTGCGCGCCCTGACCGAAGAAGGGGGAGTCCCGCTCACGGCGCTGGACGCCATCGCGGTCACGGTCGGCCCTGGCTCCTTTACCGGCCTTCGCGTGGGGTTGGCCTTCGCCAAGGGTCTCGCCTTCGCTCTTGAGCGCCGCTGCATCGGGGTCGGCGCCCTCGCCGCGCTGATCGAGAGCGATTCCGCCGATCCGGGGGGGCCCATCAAGGTCGCCGCGATCGACGCCGGACGAGGCGGACTCTATCTGCAGGTGCGAGGGGCGGCGGGGCTGGACGGGGCGCCTGGCAGACTTTCCCTCGACGCGGCGCGAGAGGTGCTTGCCGCGTGTCTGGCGAGGGGCGAGGTCAGCGTGACGGGCCCCGGGGCGGCGCGGCTTGTCGAGGGTCTGGCCGGCGCCCGCGTCAACCCGATTCCGGCGCCCGACCCCGGGGCCATCGCCAAGATCGCCCTGCGCGCGCCCCACGCGCCTGCGGCGCCGCTCTATCTGCGGGCGCCGGACGCCACGCCCAAGGCCTCGATCCGGCGCCATGCGCCGCTCGACCCAAGCCAGGCCGAGCTTCTGGCCGCGATCCATGCCGAGGCCTTCGACCGGCCCTGGTCGCGCGCGGATTTTGCCGAGCTTCTCGCCAGTCCGGGTGTGTTCGGCTGGCTTAGCCTCGCGGGTGAGGCGCCCCTGGGGTTCGTTCTGGCCCGGGCGGTGGCCGATGAGGCGGAGATCCTCACCCTGGCGGTGAGCCCGGACCGACGCCGGCGCGGGATTGGCCGGAGCCTGATTGAGGCCGCGCTTTTCGAAGCCCGGGCGAGAGGCGCCGCGCGCATTTGGCTTGAGGTCGCCGAGGACAATGTCGCCGCCCTGACCCTATATCGTGCGGCGGGTTTCGCGCCCACGGGCCGTCGCCGGGGCTATTATTCGCGCCCGGCGGGCGCGGTCGACGCCCTCGTCCTCTCGCGCGAGACGCCCACGACTTAACATGGCGCGGCCGAGGCCCTATTCTAACGGCCTTTCCTTCCCCTGAATGGTCGCGGGGCCCGATTGGACCGTCTGGAAAAGCTTTGCCTCGAAAAGGGCATGCGGATGACCGAGCAGCGGCGCGTGGTGGCGCGCGTGCTGTCCCAGGCGTCCGACCACCCAGACGTTGAGGAGCTGCATCGGCGCTGCGTCGCGGTCGATCCGCACATCTCCATCGCCACGGTCTACCGGACGGTGCGCCTGTTCGAAGATCTGGGTGTGCTGACCCGGCACGAGTTCCGCGATGGCCGCTCGCGCTATGAGGAGGCGGGTGAGACGCACCACGACCACCTCATCGATATGAAGACCGGCAAGGTGATCGAGTTCGTGGACCAGGAGATCGAGGCGCTGCAGCGGGCCGTGGCCGAGCGGCTGGGCTACCGCCTCGTGGACCACCGCCTGGAGCTTTATGGCGTGCCGACGGATGACTGAGCCCGCGCCGCAGCGCCTGTTCATCAAGACCTACGGCTGCCAGATGAACGTCCATGACAGTGAGCGCATGGCCGATCTGCTGGCTCCCCTGGGCTATTGCCTCACCGAGGACGCCGCCGAGGCGGATCTCGCCGTCCTCAACACCTGTCACATCCGCGAAAAGGCGGCCGAGAAGGTCTATTCAGAACTGGGTCGCCTTCGCCGGCTGAAAGAGGACCGGGCGGCCGCAGGCGGCCGGATGCTGATCGCCGTCGCGGGATGCGTCGCCCAGGCGGAGGGCGAGGAGATCCAGCGTCGCCAGTCGGCCGTCGATCTGGTGCTCGGACCCCAGGCCTATCACCGGCTGCCCGAGCTGATCGCACGGGCCCATCGCGCCGGCGGCCGTATCGTCTCCGCGGCGTTTGAGGCCGAGGCCAAGTTCGACGCCCTGCCCCGCGCGCGGGGCGTCAGCGGCGTTACGGCCTTTGTCACCGTCCAGGAGGGCTGCGACCGGTTCTGCACCTTCTGCGTCGTGCCCTATACGCGAGGGGCGGAGTTCTCGCGTCCGGCCGATCTGATCGAGACCGAAGTGCGCGGCCTGGTGGACCAGGGCGTGCGCGAGATCACCCTGCTCGGACAGAACGTCAACGCCTGGAGCGGGGCGGGCGAGGAAGGGCTGGCCGGACTGATCCGGCGGCTGGCGCGAATTCCAGGCCTGGCGCGGATTCGCTACACCACCAGTCATCCGGCCGATATGACCGATGACCTGATCGCCGCCCATGGCGAGGTCGAGGCGCTCATGCCCTATCTGCATCTGCCGGTGCAGGCGGGGTCCAACGCCATCCTCCGGGCGATGAACCGGGCCCATACTGCGGAGACCTATCTGGCGACTCTGGAGCGGTTGCGCGCCGTCAGACCCGACATCGCCCTCTCGGGCGACTTCATCGTCGGGTTCCCAGGAGAGACCGAGGCCGATTTCGAGGCCACGCTCAGCCTCGTGCGCGAGGTCGGCTACGCCAGCGCCTACTCGTTCAAATATTCCCGCCGCCCGGGCACGCCGGCCGCCGCCCTCCCGCGCCAGGTTCCCGAGGAGGTTAAGAGCGAACGCCTCCAGCGCTTGCAGGCCTTGCTGTCGGCGCAGCAGAACGCCTTCAACCTGGCCCAGGTCGGACGCGTCCTTCCTGTCCTGGTGGAGAAGGTCGGGCGACGGGGCGGCCAGATGATCGGCCGCAGCCCGTATCTGCAGGCGGTGCATTTTCAGGCCGAGCCCGACCAAGCCGGTCAGATCCTTGCCGTGGAGATTCTCGAGGCCCACGCCAACAGCCTGGCGGGCCGGCGGGCGCCGCCCGCTTGAGACGCCCGACCGTGGAGTTCGTATCGCTCTCCGAGGAGGCCGTCCGGGCGGTCTCGGGACCGGGAGCGCGCCACGCCGCCTTGATCGAGGAGGCCTTCAAGGTGCTCCTGGAGACCCCCGGCGGGGGTGTCGCCCTGAGCGGGGAGGCGGAGTCCCGGCGTCAGGCCAAGCGCGCCGTGGAGGCGCTGGCGGCGCGGCGCGCCCGGGGCCTGGAGGTCGGCCTTACCGATGTCCGCCTGGCCATCGACGAAGCTCGCAGCGGCGTGGTGGGCTCTCACCACGGTGTCCGACGCGGGGGCGTGGCCGCCAAAACAGCCGCTCAGGCTCGCTATCTGGAGGTCCTGGAGGCGCATGACCTGGTCTTCGGTCTCGGACCCGCGGGCACGGGCAAGACCTTCCTCGCGGTCGCCCACGGCGCGGGCCTCCTGAGGTCAGGCCAGGTCGAGCGCCTTGTCGTGACCCGGCCCGCCGTCGAGGCCGGGGAGAAGCTGGGATTCCTGCCCGGCGATCTGACGGACAAGGTGGATCCGTACATGGCCCCGGTGTGGGAGGCCCTGACCGCAATCCTGGGGGCCGAGGCCCTGCGCCGCCGTCGGGACCGGGGCGAGATCGAAGTGGCGCCCATCGCCTTCATGCGTGGCCGCACCCTCTCCCACGCCTTCGTGATTGTTGACGAAGCCCAGAACACCACCCGGCTGCAGATGAAGATGGTCCTGACCCGGCTGGGCGAAGGCTCTCGCATGGCCGTCACCGGGGACCCAAGTCAGGTCGACCTGGTGAACGCGGCGGAGTCGGGGCTCGCTCACGCCGTCTCCATCCTCGAGGGTGTGGAGGGGGTCGCTGTCACGCGCTTTTCATCTGACGACGTCATCCGCCACCCGCTCGTGAGCCGGATCGTACGGGCCTATGACGCTGATGCGGCGGCGAGGTCGCGCGGGTGATCCTTGCCGACATCCTGATCGCAGACCCGGCCTGGGAGCAGGCCCTTCCGGAGATCGCGGCCCTGGTGGATCAGGCGGCGCGGGCCACACCAGGGGAGGGCGAGGCCGCCATCCTCCTCACCGATGACCTCGCCGTGCGCGCCTTGAATGCGCGCTTCAGGGGGCGGGACAGCGCGACCAATGTCCTGTCCTTTCCCGCTGAGGCCCCAGCGGTTGCGGTCCCTCCAGAGGCCGTGCATCTTGGCGATATCGCGCTCGCCCTAGGGGTGTGCGAGGCCGAGGCCCAGGCTCAGGGAAAGCCTCTCGCCGATCATGTTCGGCATCTCGTTATCCATGGCCTGCTGCACCTGTTGGGCTATGATCACGTGGACAACGCCGAGGCCGAGGCGATGGAAGGCCTCGAGCGTGACATCCTCCGTCGCATGGACGTGCCCGATCCCTATGGCGACGCCTGGCAAGACCGAAACCTCGATCCCCTCTGATCCCTCTCGCCGCCGTGGGGGCCTGAACCTTGCCGTGTGGTTCAAGGGCCGCGAGCGAAAGGCCGAGGCGGCTTCGCCGGAGACTCCGCAGGATGCGGCGAGCGCCGATCTGCGCCGTCAGGTCGAGGCGTTCCAGACGATCACCGTCGCGGACGTGATGATCCCCCGCGCCGATATCCGCGCTCTGGAGCTTGACGCCTCTTTCGCCGAGGTCGTCTCCGCCTTCGCCGACAGCGAGCATTCCCGCCTTCCGGTCTATCGCCGCACCCTCGACGACCCGGTGGGCCTGGTTCACCTCAAGGATGTGTTCCGGATCCTGGCCAAGGCGGCTCCGTCCGACCCCCCCACGGATGGCATGCTGTCCCGTCTGAAGCGCCAGACCCTCTTCGTGCCGCCCTCCATGCGGGCCGCCGACCTTCTGGTGCGGATGCAGGCAGGACGCATCCACATGGCCATGGTGATCGACGAGTTCGGCGGGCTCGATGGCCTGGTCACGCTGGAGGATATTCTCGAAGCGCTGGTCGGCGAGATCGATGACGAACACGACGAGGCCGAACCGGGACAGATCGTCGGCCGGCCGGGCGGTGTCCTCGAGATCGATGCCCGCCTTGAACTGGCGGCGCTCGAGGAGGCCCTCGGGGTCTCGTTCGCCATGCCGGATGAGGAAGATCCGCCGGACACGGCGGGGGGGCTGATCATGACGCGGCTCGGCCGCCTGCCCGAGCGCGGGGAAGTGGTGGTCCTGCCCGGAGGGTTCGAGTTCGAGGTGATCGACGCCGACCCGCGTCGCATCAAACGTCTGCGCGTGCGGCCCTCCGCGCCATAGGCACATCGCGCCTTAAGTCTCGCGCGCCGAAGGGCTAAAGACCCGCCATGATCTCCAGTCCCCAAGCGCGCCCGGCCGCGAGCCTTCTCCGCCGCGCCGCGCCCCTTGTCCTTGCCGTCCTCAGCGGGGCGGGGGCGGCCCTGGCCCAGCCGCCGTTTGGCCTCCTGCCCGGCGTGATCGGCTATGGCGTGCTGTTCCGCGTGGTGGATGGCGCGCGCGGTCCCCGGGCCTTGCGCTCCGCGGCTTTGCGCGCGGGGCTGGGTGGACTTGGCTATTTCATGGTCTCCCTGATCTGGATCTACGAGCCGTTCCAGGTGGACGCGGCGGATCAGGGGTGGATGGGGCCCCTCGCCGTTCCTCTCATGGCCGCGCTCATGGCCCTCTTCTGGGCGGCGGCGGGAGCTCTGTATCGACGCTTCGCCGGGGCCGGGGTGCTGCGCGCGCTCTGGTTTGCCGCGGCGCTCGCGGCGGCCGAATGGGCGAGGGGGCATCTCCTCACCGGCTTTCCCTGGGACCTTCCGGGTGAGACCTGGCCCGCGGGGTCCGCCCTGTCCCAGAGTGCGGCCCTTGTCGGCGCGTATGGCCTGACCTGGCTGACCCTGGCCGCCGCGGCCGCGCTCAGCCTGGAGGGACAGGGTCGGCCGGGGCGCCGGCTGGCCTTGGCGGCCGTGGCGGTCTTCGCCGGTCTGTGGGGAATCGGCGCCGCGCGGATCGCCAAGGCGCCAGCCATCCCGCTGCACGCCCCCCGCGTGCGCATCGTTCAGGCCGACATCCCCCAGGCCAGCAAGTACGACCCGGCCATGTTCGACCAGATCCTCGGGCGCTATGTCGCCCTTACGGCGAGGTCCGAGGCAGGCCCACCGCCCGACGTGGTGGTCTGGCCCGAAGGCGCGGTCCCCGCCGCCTTGGGCGAATATCTCGTCCCGGGGACGTGGACGCAGGCGGCTGTGGCCAATGCCCTCCTGCCGCGCCAGACCTTGATCGTGGGGGGGTATCGCTTCGCCCCCGGGCCAAAGGGTCAGACCCTGGCCTATAACAGCCTGGAGGCCCTGCGCCGCACGCCCGATGGCCTTGATCTCGAGGCGACCTATGACAAGTACCGCCTGGTGCCGTTTGGCGAGTTCATGCCCCTCGACAGCCTCGCCCAACGTCTGGGCATCAAGCAATTTGTCCATGTGGGCGATGGCTTTGCGCCTGGGCCGCCGCCGACACCCCGCCGCCTTGAGGGACTGCCGCCGGTTCAGCCCCTGATCTGCTACGAGGCGCTCTATCCTGGATTTACCCGCGCCGGAGCCCGTCGCGTCGGGTGGCGTCCGGACTGGATCGTCAACATCTCCAATGACGCCTGGTTTGGCGACGGCAGCGGACCCCGCCAGCATTTCAACATGGCCCGTTACCGCGCCATTGAGGAGGGCCTGCCGGTGGTGCGCGCGACGCCGACGGGGGTCTCGGCGATCATCGACGCCCTGGGTCGGGTGGCGCCTGGTGAAAGCCTCGGTCTTGGCGGCTATGGCGTTGTCGAGGGCCGCCTCCCCGCCGCCCTGCCGCCCACCCTGTATGACCAGATCGGCGATGGCGGCCTGGCGCTTTTCCTCCTCCTCTCGCTTCTGGGCGTCCGCCGGCCCCGGTCTTCGCGGAGCCCCTCGTGACCCCCGGTGATCCCATGCCGCCGATGCGCACCTTTGGCCGGGTGCGGGGGCGCCCCCTCAAGCCGCGCCAGGCGGACCTGATCTCCACCCTTCTGCCGCGCTTGGCCCTGCCTGCGCAGCCGTTCAATCCGCGCGATCTGGCGCCGGACGCGCGCGAGGTCTGGCTTGAGATCGGCTTTGGCGGCGGCGAGCACATGGTGGGTCAGGCTCTTGCGCATCCCGACGTGCTGATTCTCGGGGCCGAGCCCTTCCTCAATGGCGTGGGCCAGGCCCTGGGCAAGATCGCCGCCGTCGGGATCGGGACGGTCCGCCTTCACGCCGGCGATGCGCGGGACGTGTTGGCCGCCCTGCCGGACGCCAGCCTGACGCGGGTCTTCATCCTCTTTCCCGACCCCTGGCCCAAGGCGAGGCATCACAAGCGCCGCCTGATTCAGCCAGATCTGGTTCGCGAACTCGCCCGGGTGATGGCGCCCGGCGCCCGCCTGCGTTTTGCGACGGACTGGGCGGACTATGCCGATCACACCCTGGCCGTCTTCGCCGCGGCGCCTGACTTTGCCTGGACCGCGGAGCAGGCGGACGACTGGCGCCTGCCGCCGGCCGATCATCTGACAACCCGATATGAGCAAAAGCGCCTGGGCGACTGCGCACCGATCTTCCTGGAGTTCGAACGCCGCCCCTGAGGGCTCTTCAGGGCCTGTTCGGCTCCCGCTCGATGGCCTCATCTCGCTTTTTGACGCCGCATCGGTCAGAACGACCGTCCCATGAAGTTTCTCGACCAGTGCAAGATCTATATCCGCTCCGGCGATGGCGGCGGCGGCGCGGTCTCGTTCCGGCGTGAGAAGTTCATCGAATATGGCGGACCCGACGGCGGCGATGGCGGGCGCGGCGGCGATGTCTGGATCGAGGCGGTGGACGGGCTCAATACCCTGATCGACTTCCGCTACCAGCAGCACTTCAAGGCGGGAACCGGCGGTCACGGCATGGGCCGCAACCGCAGCGGCGCCAGGGGCGAGGATGTGACCCTACGCGTTCCGGTCGGCACGCAGGTGCTGGACGAGACGCGAGAGACGCTCCTGGCCGATCTCGACCAGCCTGGTCTGAGGCTACGGCTCCTGGCCGGCGGAAATGGCGGGTTCGGCAACACCCACTTCAAGGGGCCGGTCAACCAGGCCCCGCGTCACGCCAACCCGGGCCTGGCCGGGGAAGAGGCGTGGATCTGGCTGCGCCTCAAGCTGATCGCCGATGTCGGACTGGTCGGCCTGCCCAACGCCGGCAAATCCACCCTCCTTTCCGCGGTCTCGGCGGCGACGCCAAAGATCGCCGACTATCCGTTCACCACGCTCAGCCCCAATCTCGGGGTCGTCGATCTCTCGCCCGGAGAGCGCTTCGTCCTGGCCGATGTGCCGGGCCTGATCGAGGGCGCCTCGGAGGGGGCGGGCCTCGGGACGCGTTTCCTTGGCCATCTCGAGCGGACCGCTGTGCTGATCCATCTCGTGGACGCCACCGAGGCTGATCCGGTCGCCGCCTGGCGCGCGATCCGCCAGGAGCTGAGCGCCTATGGCGCCGGTCTTGCCGACAAGCCCGAGCTCATCGCCCTCAACAAGGCCGACGCTCTGACCGCCGACGCGGCCGAGGGCCATCGCGCCGCGCTCGCACAGGCGTCGGGTCGGCCCGTGCGTCTGGTCTCGGGCGTATCCGGCGCGGGGGTTCGCGAGTTGATGCGGGCGGCGTTTGGCGAGGTGCGCGCCCGGAATGAGGCCGGGACGCCGGCGGACGCCCCCGAGGACTGGGCGCCGTGAGCCCCCTTGCGGCGGCGCGGCTGGCGGTGATCAAGGTCGGCTCCGCCCTCCTTGTGGACGAGACAACCGGCGCCCCCAACATCGCCTGGCTTGAGGCCTTTGCGACCGACCTGGCGCGCCTTCGGGGCCGGGGGCAGGGGGTGATCCTGGTCTCGTCCGGCGCCGTGGCCCTGGGCCGCGAGCGTCTGGGCCTGCGGGATCGCCGCCTGAACCTTGCGGAAAAGCAGGCCGCCGCCTCGGCCGGCCAGTCGCGCCTGATGCGGGCCTGGGAGACGGCGCTGGAGGGGGTCGGTCTTGGCGTCGCCCAGGTTCTCCTGACCCCCGACGATACCGAGGTGCGACGGCGTTTCCTGAACGCCCGTGCGACCTTGCAGACCCTGCTGGCCTGCGGCGCCATTCCCGTGGTCAACGAAAACGACGCGGTCGCCACCGAGGAGCTGCGGTATGGCGACAATGACCGGCTCGCCGCCCGCGTGGCGCAGATGGTCGGCGCCGATCTCCTGGTCCTGTTGTCGGACGTGGATGGGCTCTATTCGGGCGATCCGCGCAAGGACCCCACGGCCCGGCATCTGGCGGCGGTGAGCCGGATCGACGCGACCATCGAGGCCATGGCCGGCGGGGCCAACGCCGAGGCTGGACTGGGGTCTGGTGGCATGGCGACCAAGCTCGCCGCGGCGCGGATCGCCGCCGCCGCCGGCTGCCGCACCCTGATCGCGCTTGGTCGGACGCCAAGTCCCCTGGCGGCCCTTGAGGCCGGGGCGCGGCACACCCTGATCGATGCGCCCAGCACCCCCGCGGCCGCCTACAAGGCCTGGATCGCCGGGAGCCTGACGCCTCGGGGGCTTGTGGTGGCCGACGCCGGGGCTGTCGCCGCGCTCCAGTCCGGCAAGAGCCTGCTGGCGGCGGGAGTCACGGCCGTGGAGGGCGCCTTTGGCAAGGGCGACGCGGTGGTGGTGCGGGGCCCCGACGGCCGCGATGTCGCCCGGGGCCTGGCGCGGCTCGACGCCAGCGAGGTCGCCAGAATTCGCGGGCGGCGGAGCGCGGAGATCGAACCCTTACTGGGCTATGCGCCGGGACCGGTGATCCATGCCGACGATCTGGCCTGGCTGGAGTCGCGCGCCTCGTGAGTGAGGGCCTGCGCTCCGCTCACGCGCGCCGCCGCGCCGCCGCCGGCCGGCCCGCCGCGTTGCGGGACGGGTTGAGGCTCGCGCCCGGTCTTCGGGTCGGTCTCTATGGGGGGTCGTTCGATCCCCTGCATGAGGGCCACAGCCATGTCGCCCAGGAGGCGTTGCGGCGCCTGCGGCTCGACCGGCTGGTCTGGCTGGTCAGTCCCGCCAACCCGCTCAAGGTCAGGGCCGGGTCCCGGCCGGAGGACCTGGCGATTCGCCTGGCCAAGGTCCGCGCCGCCCTTCGGGGCGCTTCTGGGACCGCCAGCGGCCTGGAGGCGCGCCTCAACTCGGCCTACACCCTTGATCTCATCCGCTGGCTCAAGGCCCGGTTTCCCGCGGTCGCCTTTGTCTGGATCATGGGCGCCGACAGCCTGGAGACCTTTCACCGCTGGAACGGCTGGCAGGATCTGGCGCGGGAGATTCCCATCGCCGTGGTCTCTCGTGATGGCGCCATGATTTCGAGCCGGGTCTCGCCCATGGCGCGGCGTTTCGCGTTCGCCCGCCGCCCTCTCGATCAGGCCGCCGCCCTGGCGCGAGCCCGGCCGCCCGCCTGGCTCTATATCCCCGCGCCTCTGCACCGCATCTCCTCGACGGCTCTGCGCCGCCGACGGCCTGAAATTGGCGCCTGAACCCGGGGCCGCGACGTGCTAGTCTGGGGGCATTCCAATTCCTTCAAGGTGACTTCCCCTGCCGTCCAATTCGTCTCCTGACGCACCCGCCGACGTCGTCCCGCCCGAGAGCGCCCAGCCACGGACACCCCTCGAGGCCATGCTCCTGGCCCGTCTCGAGGATGAGAAGGCGCAGGATATCCTCCTAATCAACCTGACCGGCCAGAGCTCGATCGCCGATGCTCTGATCATCGCCTCGGGGCGGTCTCAGCGGCACGTGGGGGCGATGGCCGACCATCTGTCCCGCGCCCTGAAGGAGGCAGGCCATGGCCGCGCCCGGATCGAGGGGCTGCCGGGATGTGACTGGGTGCTGATCGACGCCGGCGACGTGATCATCCACCTGTTCCGGCCGGAAGTGCGCAGTTTCTACAATATTGAGAAGATCTGGTCGGTGGACTCGCGCCATCGCGGTCAGGTCCTCTCCTGAGCCTTCGCATCGACCTCGTCTGCGTCGGCCGCCTTGGCGCGGCGCCGGAGGCGAAGCTGGCCCTCGACTGGGTCGCCCGCGCCACCCGCACAGGGCGCGCCCTCGGCCTGGGGCCCGTCGAGCTTGTCGAGGTGGAGGGTCGCAAGCCCGATCGGGCGTCCGAGTCGGAGGCGATTCTGGCGAGGCGCAACGGCGACCTCCTGATTGCCTGCGACGAGCGCGGCGAAAACCTGTCCTCCCGCGCCCTTGCCGATCGCCTCACGGGCTGGCGCGATGGCGGCCATCGCCGAATCTTGTTTGCCGTCGGCGGCGCCGACGGTCATGATCCCAGCCTGCGCGAGGCGGCGCAGATGCGTCTGGCCTTCGGGGCCCAGACCTGGCCCCATGGTCTGGTGCGGGCCATGCTGGCTGAGCAGATCTATCGCGCCACCACCCTGATCGCCGGCCTTCCCTATCACCGGGACTGAGCGTGGACGTCCCGGAGAGCGGTCTTAAGCCCTGTTCAGCGGCGCGCGGATGTAGGATGTTCGCCCCTGACCAGCGGCCTTGCCGCAATTTCGGCGCGTCGCACGGGCAAGAACGGACTCGATGAAGAAATATATGCTGATCGCCGGTTCGGCCTTCCTGCTTGGCGCGGGGGCCATGGCCTATATCAGCCAGCAGGCAGCGGCGACGCCCGAGCCCCATGCTGAGACCTATCATATGCTGGAGCTGTTCGGGAACGTCCTGGACGAGGTCGACCATCAGTATGTCACGCCGGTGGACAACAAGACCCTGATCCAGAACGCGATGAAGGGGATGCTGACCTCCCTCGACCCGCATTCCGACTATCTCACCGCCGAAGACTACAATCAGATGCAGGACGAGACCCGGGGCGAATATGGCGGCCTGGGCATCGAGATCACCTCCGAGGACGGGGTGGTCAAGGTGATCTCGCCGATCGATGGAACGCCGGCCGCCCGGGCGGGCATCAAGCCTGGCGATTTCATCACCGCCGTGAACGGAAAGACCATCCTTGGCATGAGCGTCAACGACGCCGTCAAGGAGATGCGCGGCAAGATCGGCGAGTCCGTGACTCTGACCATCGCCCGCGAAAAGCAGGATCCCTTCGACGTCAAACTGGTGCGCGAGGAGATCACGCCCAAATCCGTCACCTCCCGCATGGAGGGTGACTATGGCTATGTGCGCCTGTCCAGTTTCAACGAGAAGGCCACCGAAGAGACACGCGCCGCGATCACCGCCCTGCGCACGGCCCATCCGGACATGAAGGGCCTGGTGTTCGACCTGCGCAGCAACCCAGGCGGTCTCCTCGACCAGGCTGTGGGCGTGGCCAACATCTTCCTCAACGGCGGCGAGGTGGTCTCGCAGCGGGGCCGGGACGCCAAGAGCATTGAGCGGTTCAACGCCACGAGCGGACCGAAGTTCGATCTTCCGATGGTGGTCTTGATCAACGGCGGCACCGCCTCGGCGGCGGAGATCGTCGCGGGCGCTCTGCAGGACCGTCATCGTGCCGCCCTGGTGGGACTGACCAGCTTCGGCAAGGGGTCGGTTCAGACCGTGGTGCCCCTGCGCGGCGGCCTCGACGGCGCCGTCAAGCTGACCACGGCGCGCTACTACACGCCCTCAGGACGTTCGATCCAGAAGACCGGAATCGTCCCGGACCTGGAGGTGGCGGAAACCCGGGTGCAGGCCCAGGAGGTCGCCGACGAAGCCTTCCAGTTCAGCGAGGCCAGCTTCAGCAACGCGTTGAGCGCCGACGACGGCAAGACCCGGATCGCCCCGCATGAGCCCGCCGAAGAGCCGCCCAAGACGTTTGACGAGAAGAAGGGTGACTTCCAGCTGACCCGAGCCCTGGATGTCCTGAAATATGGTTCGGTGGAGGCGACGCCGAAAATGGAGAAGCCCAAGGCGACCTTCGCCGCGGCCGCGGCCCTGCACGGCATCCATGGCGCGGAGGTGAAGCCGGGTTCGCCGGTCGCCGCGCCGTCGCCCAAACCCAACTGAACCTGGCGAGGCCCGGCTGACCGCGAAGGCTGCAACCGAGCGCGCGCTCGACCGCTACAGGCCCAATGTCGGCATCGTCCTGGCGCGGCCCGACGGTCAGGTCTGGCTCGGCCGTCGGGCGGGGGCGCAGGGACCGCGTAGCTGGCAGTTTCCGCAAGGGGGGGTCGATCGCGGCGAGTCGCTGGACGCGGCGGCGCGGCGCGAACTCAAGGAGGAGACCGGCGCCCATTCGGTGACGCTTCTGGCCCGCACCGCCGACTGGATCTGCTACGAGTTCCCGCCGGGCCATGGCCGACGCGGCCTGAAGCGCTGGATCGGACAGAAGCAGATCTGGTTCCTGTTCCGCTTCGACGGGTCGGACTCGGAGATCGACATCACCGCGCATCATCCGCCCGAGTTCGAGGCCTGGCGCTGGGTGACGGCCGATGAGGCGCCGCAGCTCGTCGTGGCCTTCAAATTGGGCGCCTATCAGACCATGCTGGCTGAGCTCGGACCGGAGATTCGCAAGCTCTCTGGGGCCGTCGGCTGAGCGATGATCGGGGAATGATCCCCGCAAGGGGGACATGAACACGGCATGACGTCGCCTCGCTCGCCCATCGTCATGGTGCATGGCGCCTTCTGCGGCGGCTGGGTGTTCGACGCCTTTCGCGCCCCGTTCGAGGCCGCGGGCCACAGCGTCGTCGCGCCCGATCTGCCGGGCCGTGGGGACGAGGCGGTCGCGGGGCTCTCCATGGCGGATTACGCCCGGGCGGTTCGTGAGACCGTTGCGGCGATGGCGGCGCCGCCGATCTTGATCGGCCACTCGCTGGGCGGGCTCGCGGCGCAGATGGCGGCGCAGGACCTGGCGCTTAAAGGCCTGATTCTGCTCGCGCCGTCCGCTCCCTGGGGCGTCATGGGATCCAGCCTCGAGGAGGCCGGCGCGGCGTTCAGCCTCTATGCCCTTGGACCCTATTGGATGCAGGCCGTATCGCCCGACCGCGCCATGGCCCGGGCCCACCTGCTTGACCGTCTGGCCCCGGAACAACGCCGCGCGGCGGCGGCGAGGCTATGCCCGGAGAGCGGGCGGGCCCTGTTCGAAGCCCTCAACTGGTGGCTCGACCCCATGGCCACGACGACCGTCTCGCCGGCCCGCATCCGCGCCCCGGTTCTGGGCGTCGCCGGCGGGGTCGACCCCCTGCATCCTCCCGGCACGGTGCGCGCCACCACGGTGCGACTTGGCGGCGAGTTCGAGACCATGGCGGGGCTGGGCCACTGGATGATCGGCGAGCCGGGATGGGACGCCTTGGCCCAGCGGTGTCTGACCTGGATCGCCGCGCGCGAGGTTGGCGTCGCGGCTTGACCCCTATTTGCCGGACCGCTCGCGCAGGCGCCTGACGACGCCGTAAAGGGCGATCAGCGCCCAGGCCGCCTCGACGATGAAAGCCGACAGGTTGAACGTCCTGACCAGAGACAGAAGGATCAGGGTCGATCCGGCGAAATTCATCGCCGATCCGCCAAGGCTGGTGGCGTCCAGGCGTCTGAGCTGCACCAGAGCGTAGGCGACCAGGATCAGCACGACCCCCAGGAGACCTGCGAGGTCAGAAGCCGACATGGCGTCTCGCCGGGACCGCCCTCGATCAGCGCCCGGTCGGCGTGGCGCTGTAGAACAGCTCCGAGGTGTCGGCATTGTGTCCGGCGGGAACGTCCGGCGCGTTGCGAATGGTCGTCAGGACCAGGGCGCGATGCTGACCATCGGCGTCGTGCACCCAGGACCGGGTGATGAACTCCTCGCCATCGGTGGTGTGCTTGTCGTTGCGGTCAAGCGACCAGCCGTGGCCGAAGACGGCCCAGTTGTGCAGGGCCACGATCAGCGTCTTGGCCGGCTCGGCCTGGTCGATCGGATGCAGCAATTCGACCTGACAGGTGTGCGGGTTCGACCCGGCCGCCAGCAAGGTGAACTGATAGCCGGGACGCTTATAGACCCAGTTATCCCCCGACTTGCGGAAGCCCATGGTCTTGGCGAGGGCGCCCGCATTGCCGCCATCGACCGCCGGGATGCAGACCTTCTCAAGGGTGTCCAACAGCGCGATGGCGGTGGGATCGGTGGGCGGCGCGGGCGGAGGCGGCGGAGCGGGGGCCGGAGCGGCTTCCGGTGCAGGCGCCGCGGCCGGCATGGCCGCCGGAGTTGCGGCTGGCGCCGCCATGGGCGCGGGCGCTGCGGCTTGAGGCTGGGGCTGGGTCGCGGGCGGAGGCGTCTGGGCCAGAGCCAGCGGCGCGAGGCTGGTGGCGCCGATCAGAGCGGCAATGGCGAGACGCATGGCGTGTTCCCTCATTCACAGTTCGATCGGGGAGTTAACGTCAAAGGCGACGCCAATTCCCGCTGTTCGGTCAATCCCCCACGTGGTCCAGGCCACGCGATCAGCCCTCGGCGACAACCTCCTGCGCGGATTCCGCCAGGATCGTCAGGCCCGCAGGCGTCACGTCGGCAAAGCCGCCACGGACGTCGAAGACTCGCGTCGCGCCACCGTCGAGATGGACCTTGACCCAGCCCTCCTTCAGCGTGGTCATGAAGGGCGCGTGGCCCGCCAGGACGCCGAAGTCGCCCTCCGCGCCGGGCGCGTCCACCTGATGGACTTCGCCCACGAACAGCTCGCGTTCGGGCGAGACCAGCGAGAAGTGCAGCTTCTCAGCCACCTCAGGCCGCCTCCGCCGCCATGCGTTCGGCCTTGGCGACCACTTCGTCGATGCCGCCGACCATGCGGAAGGCGGATTCAGGCAGGTGGTCGTACTCGCCGTCGCACACCGCCTTGAACGAGCGGATGGTCTCTTCGAGCGACACGAACACGCCGGGCTGGTTGGTGAAGGCCTCGGCCACGTGCAGCGGCTGGGACAGGAACTGCTGCAGCCGGCGCGCCCGGGCCACGGTGATCTTGTCCTCTTCGGACAGCTCATCCATGCCCAGAATGGCGATGATGTCCTTCAGCGCCTTGTACTGCTGCAGGATCGCCTGGACCCGGCGGGCGACCGTGTAGTGCTCCTCGCCGATCACCAGCGGATCGAGAATCCGCGAGGTGGAGTCCAGCGGATCCACGGCGGGGAAGATGCCGAGCGCGGCG
The DNA here is from genome assembly GCA_027452265.1 of Caulobacteraceae bacterium. Taxonomy (GTDB): domain Bacteria; phylum Pseudomonadota; class Alphaproteobacteria; order Caulobacterales; family Caulobacteraceae; genus Acaudatibacter. The sequence goes on along the minus strand of DAIDGR010000018.1, from coordinate 13,827 downwards.
ATATCGCGGCTCAGCATGGTGGTGGCGTCCAGGTGAGCGAACGACGTCGCCGGGGCCGGGTCGGTGGGATCGTCGGCGGGGACGAAGATCGCCTGCACCGAGGTGATCGAGCCCTTCTTGGTCGAGGTGATGCGCTCCTGCAGGGCGCCCATCTCCGTGGCCAGGGTCGGCTGATACCCCACGGCCGAGGGAATACGGCCGAGCAGGGCGGACATTTCCGAACCCGCCTGGGTGAAGCGGAAGATGTTGTCGATGAACAGAAGGACGTCCTTACCCTCCTCGTCGCGGAAGTACTCCGCCTGGGCGAGACCGGTCAGGGCGACGCGGGCGCGGGCGCCCGGCGGTTCGTTCATCTGGCCATAGACCAGGGCGCAGCGGGAGCCTTCGGTCGATCCGTTGTTGGCGTGCGGATCCACATTCACCTTGGACTCGATCATCTCGTGATAGAGATCGTTGCCCTCACGGGTCCGCTCACCCACACCGGCCAGAACCGAATAGCCGCCATAGGCCTTGGCGATGTTGTTGATCAGCTCCTGCATGGTCACGGTCTTGCCGACGCCGGCTCCGCCAAACAGGCCGATCTTGCCTCCGCGGGTATAGGGGCAAAGCAGGTCGATCACCTTGATCCCCGTCACCAGGATCTCGGCGGAGGTGGACTGGTCGGCGAAGGCCGGCGCCTCACGGTGGATGCTGGCGCGGCGCACGGCCGGGATGGGGCCCGCCTCGTCGACCGGCTCGCCAATGACGTTCATAATCCGGCCCAGGCACTCCGGTCCGACGGGAACGGTGATCGGGGCGCCGGTGTCGACCACGGGATGGCCGCGGGTCAGGCCCTCGGTCGTATCCATGGCGATGGTGCGCACGGTGTTTTCGCCCAGGTGCTGGGCCACTTCGAGCACGAGGCGGAAGGGGGCGCCGGTACGCTGGTCGGTATTGGTCGTCTCCAGCGCGCTGAGGATCGCCGGCAGGTGGCCGTCGAACTCGACGTCAACCACCGCGCCGATGACCTGGGCGACCCGTCCGGTGGCGACGCCGGCGGGCAGGGCCGGAACGCTCGCCTTGGCGGCGGCCTTCGCGGCAGGGGCCTTCTTGGGCGCGGCGGCCTTCGGAGCGGCCTTGGCGGCGGCGGGCTTCGCAGCCTTGGGGGCCGCAGGCTTCGCGGCGGCGGTCTTCGGGGCGGGGGTCTTGGCCATGTCGGGTCTCGGTTCGCTTGATCTTCAGGTCAGTCAGAGCGCTTCAGCGCCGGAGATGATCTCGATCAACTCCTTGGTGATTTGCGCCTGACGGGTGCGGTTCTTGATCAGGGTGAGGCGGGCGATCATCTCGCCGGCATTGCGCGTGGCGTTGTCCATGGCGGCCATCTGCGAGGCGAAGAAGCCCGCCTGATTCTCCATCAGCGCCGCCAGGATCTGGGTCGTCAGATTGCGCGGCAGCAGGGTTTCCAGGATCGCTGTCTCTTCCGGCTCGTACTCGTAGGCCGCGCCCTTGAGGTCGATCCTGCCGCTGCCGGTCTCGACCTCGGCCGGGATAAGCTGGCGCAGGGTCGGCTTCTGGCTGACCGTGGAGACAAAGCGGCTGAAGATCAGGGTCACGACATCGGCCTGGCCGGCGTCAAAACGCTCCATGATCAGGGCCGCGGCTTCCTGGGCCTTTTCGAAGGTCGGATTGGTCCCAGCCTCAATGGAGGCCAGAAGCCGGTCGCCGAACTGGCGGCGAAGCTGGTCGCGCGCCTTGCGTCCGATGGTGATCAGGCTGACCTCGCGCCCCTCGGCGATGCGCGCGGAGATGTGCTCGCGCGCGGCCCGGACAATGGCTCCGTTGAAGCCGCCGGCGAGGCCGCGATCGGCTGTCGCCACCACCACCAGTTCGCGCCGGGTCGATCCGGTGCCCACCAGCATGGCCGGAGCGCCCGGCCCGCTGACGCCGGCGGCGAGATTGGCGATCACGGCGGCCATGCGCTCGGCATAGGGCCGCGCGTTCTCCGCCGCCTCGCGGGCGCGGCGGAATTTGGAAACCGCGACCATTTGCAACGCGCGGGTGATCTTCTGCGTCGCGGCGACGCTGGAGATCCGGCTGCGGAGTTCCTTGAGGCTGGCCATGTTCGGCTAGGGCGCTCGTCTCGTCAGAGGAAGGGGATCAGGCGAAGCTGGAGGCCACGGCCTCGAGCAGTTCGTTGAGCTTGGCCTCGGTGTCGGCCGAGAGCGCCTGGGTGGTGCGGACCGTCTCCAGAATGCCGCCCACCCCGCCGCGCAGGCGGCTGAGAAGCTCGGCCTGGAAATCCTGCACCTTGCTCGTGGGGATCCGGTCGAGATAGCCGCGGGTGCCGGCATAGAGGACGCAGACCTGCTCTTCCGCCTGCAGCGGCGCATATTGCGGCTGCTTGAGGAGTTCGGTCAGCCGCTCGCCCCGGGCCAGGAGGCGCTGGGTGGAGATGTCGAGGTCCGAGCCGAATTTGGCGAAGGCGGCCATCTCGCGATACTGGGCGAGCTCGCCCTTGAGCGGACCGACGGCGGTCTTCATCGCCTTGATCTGGGCCGAAGAGCCGACCCGCGACACCGACACCCCGACGTTCATGGCCGGGCGGATACCCTGGTAGAAGAGGTCGGTCTCAAGGAAAATCTGGCCGTCGGTGATCGAGATCACATTTGTCGGGATATAGGCCGACACGTCGTTGGCCTGGGTTTCGATGATGGGCAGGGCGGTGAGCGAACCCGCGCCGAACTCGTCATTCATCTTGGCCGCGCGCTCGAGCAGGCGCGAGTGCAGATAGAAGACGTCGCCCGGATAGGCTTCGCGGCCCGGCGGACGGCGAAGCAGGAGGCTCATCTGGCGGTAGGCCACGGCCTGCTTGGACAGGTCGTCATAGATGATCAGGGCGTGCATGCCGTTGTCACGGAACCACTCACCCATGGCGCAGCCGGCAAACGGGGCCAGGAACTGCAGCGGGGCCGGCTCGGACGCCGTGGCGCTGACAACGATGGTGTAGTCGAGGGCGCCGCGCTCCTCGAGGTTCTTGACGATCTGCGCCACGGTGGAGCGCTTCTGACCGATCGCCACATAGATGCAGTACAGCTTACGCGACTCGTCGTCGCCGGCATTGACCTGCTTCTGGTTGAGGATGGCGTCGATCGCCACGGCGGTCTTGCCGGTCTGACGGTCGCCGATGATCAGTTCGCGCTGGCCGCGTCCGATCGGCACCAGGGAGTCGACGATCTTCAGGCCGGTCTGAACGGGCTCGTGCACGCTCTTGCGCGGAATGATCCCCGGGGCCTTGACGTCCACGCGGCGACGCTCCGCGACATCGACGATCGGGCCCTTGCCATCGATCGGCTCGCCCAGCGGATTGACCACCCGGCCGAGAAGGCCCCGACCCACCGGCACGTCCACGATTTCGCCCAGACGACGCACTTCGTCGCCCTCGGCGATTTCGGCGTCGGAGCCGAAGATCACCACCCCGACATTGTCGCGTTCGAGGTTCAGGGCCATGCCCTTGACCCCGGCCGAGGGGAACTCGACCATCTCTCCGGCCTGAACCTGATCCAGACCGTAGACGCGGGCGATGCCGTCGCCCACGCTCAGCACCTGACCCACGTCCGAGACATCCGCCTCCACGCCGAAATTGGCGATCTGCGACTTCAGGATGTCGGTGATTTCAGCAGCGCGAATGTCCATGGCGGTAATGCTTCAGGCTCTCTTCAGGGCGAATTTCAGGGAGTCGAGCTTCGACTTCAGCGAAGCGTCGTACAGGCGGGAGCCGACCTTGACGCGGAGGCCGCCGAGAATGGCGGGATCCACGCGGGCGGAGATCTGAGGGTCTTGGCCAAGCGCCTGGCGCAGGGCGGCGGTGAGGTCGCGGGTCTGGGCCGGAGTAAGAGGGACAGCGGTGACGACCTCGGCCGCCACCAGACCCCGATGCGCCGCGGCCAGGCCTTCGAAGGCGCGGATCACCCCGGCCAGAGCGGCGGTGCGACGATTCTGAGCGAGAACGCCCAGGAAGCGGACCGTCGTCGGGTTCATCTTCGCCCGCTTGGCCACCGCCTCAAGCCCCTTGGCCTTGTCCTCGGCGGAGAAACGGGGCGAGGCCAGCAGGGTGCGCAGATCCTGACTCTCAGAGACCATGACCTTGAGAGCCGCCAGATCCGCCTCAATGGCGGTCAGGGCCTTGGTTTCGACGGCGAGGTCGAACAGCGCCTGCGCATAGCGCGCGCCCACATCCGTCGCCTTGGAATCGTCAGCCACGTCCAATCCGTTCGATAGCGTTAGGCGTCGATCCCGGCAGCATCGCCAGAACCGACAACAAGGCCTTGAAAACGCTTACCAATCGTGCGGGATCAGCGCGCCGCGAAGGTCCCCCCGTCGCAAGGCCGCGCGCCTGATATCATGGCCTCCCTGGCCTCGCAACCAAGGCCGGTCTGTGCGATGGCGGACATGAGAGTCCCAGCGAGGAGGCGAGGCGATGTCGGAAGCGCGTGCGGGTGAGCCCGTCGGATCGGTCGACCCTGAGCGCGCCCAGTTCGAGGCGTTCAAGGCCCTACCCCGGGACACGCCGATTCACATGCTCAACCTGATCCGGTTGCGTCCGATGGCGGTTTACCCCCCCGATCATCCTGACCATGGCAAGGGCCGCACCGGCCTTGAGGCCTATCGCGCCTATGGCGCGACCAGCGCGGCGGTGTTCGCCCGGGTCGGTGGGAGGCAGGTCTGGGCCGGCCGGCCCGAGACGGTGCTCACCGGGCCGAGCGACGAGCGCTGGGACCTGGCTTTCATCGCCAGCTATCCCAATGCCGGCGCGTTTCTGGCCATGGTCACCGACCCGGAGTACCGCGAGCACGTCAAGCATCGCACCGCGGCCGTCGCCGACAGCCGTCTGATCCGCCTGGCGCCGCTGACGCCGGGAGCGGGGTTCGGCGAATAGAGCGCAACCGCGGCGTATATGGCGTATATAATGTCCGCTTCACGCGGGAATTCGCGCCGGGTGGCTTGCCAGGCGCGCGGTTCTGCGCTTTGAGAGCCGCGCCCGCCAAGCGCTCCGGGCTCGTCTCCTGGGGCCGCACGCCGCGCCCGCCCCTCGCGCCATCGACAAGAGAACCCACCGTCCCGCATGAAGGATCTTCCCAAGACCGGTTTCGCCGAGCGCCTCAGCGCCCAGGCGGAAGCCAAGCGGGCCATGCTCGCCAAGTTCAAGCCCAAGCCCACCGTTCAGGCCGAGACCCTGGAGTCCCGCGCGGAAGCCCGCGCCCGGGAACTTGAGGCCGTCCGGGCGGCCCGCGCCGCGGCGCGTGAGGAAGCCCGCCGCAAGGCTGAGGAGGAGATGGAGGCCGAGATGGCCCTCAAGCGCGAGCTGCGCAAAGAGCGCAAGGCCCTGACCAAGGCCGAGCAGAAGGCCAAACGCGACGCCCGCTACGCCGCGCGCAAGGCCCGGCAGCGCTAAGGCGCGATCCGCCGTCCTGTCCTGAAAATCGTCACGAACGCGGCGTACCAACAACGTTACGCGGCGGCGGTGATAGTTCGATCCTATCGTAAGGTCAGATAAAATCGATTGGATCGATATGAGCCTCTGCGCGTAGGGTCGAAATGCGCGACCCATTCGTGCGTTCAGAGGAGGAAACAGACGTGGCCGATGATTCCAAGTGCCCCGTAGCCGGCGGCGCCCAGCGACACACTGTGGCCGGCGGCCTCAACAACGCCGACTGGTGGCCGAACCAGCTCAATCTGAAAATCCTGCACCAGCACTCGGCCAAATCCGACCCCATGGGCGCCGGGTTCAACTACGCCGAGGCCTTCAAGACCCTCGACCTTGACGCGGTGGTCAAGGACCTGCACGCCCTGATGACCGACTCTCAGGACTGGTGGCCGGCGGACTTCGGCCACTATGGCGGCCTTTTCATCCGCATGGCCTGGCACAGCGCCGGGACCTACCGCATCGCCGATGGCCGTGGCGGGGCCGGAGCCGGACAGCAGCGTTTCGCCCCGCTCAACAGCTGGCCGGACAACACCAATCTGGACAAGGCCCGCCGTCTGCTCTGGCCGATCAAGCAGAAGTATGGCGCCAAGCTGTCCTGGGCCGACCTGATGGTCCTGGCCGGGAACGTTGCTCTGGAATCCATGGGATTCAAGACGTTTGGCTTCGGCGGCGGCCGTCCCGACACCTGGGAGCCCGAGGAGGACGTCTATTGGGGGCCGGAGAGCCAGTGGCTCGGCGACAAGCGTTACACGGGCGACCGCGACCTGGAGAACCCGCTCGGCGCGGTGCAGATGGGCCTGATCTATGTCAATCCCGAGGGACCGAACGGAAAGCCTGATCCCGTCGCCGCCGCGCGCGATATCCGCGAGACCTTCGCCCGCATGGCGATGGACGATGTGGAGACCGTGGCGCTGATCGCCGGCGGGCACACCTTTGGCAAGACGCACGGCGCCGCTGACGCGGCCAATGTGGGTCCCGAGCCAGAGGCCGCGCCGATCGAGCTCCAGGGCCTTGGCTGGCCCAACGCCCACGGCTCGGGCAAGGGCCCCGACGCCATCACCAGCGGGATCGAGGTGATCTGGACCACCACGCCGACGCGCTGGAGCAACAACTATTTCGAGAACCTGTTCGGCTACGAGTGGGAGCTGACCAAGAGCCCCGCCGGCGCGTGGCAGTGGACGCCCAAGGACGGGGCCGGCGCCGACACCGTGCCCGACCCGTTCGATCCCTCCAAGCGTCGGGCGCCGTCCATGCTCACGACCGACCTCTCCCTGCGCTTCGACCCGGCCTATGAAAAGATTTCGCGGCGCTTCCTGGCGCATCCGGACGAATTCGCCGACGCCTTCGCCCGGGCCTGGTTCAAGCTGACCCATCGCGATATGGGCCCGCGCTCCCGCTATCTGGGACCGCTCACGCCCAAAGAGTCGCTGATCTGGCAGGATCCCGTGCCCCCGGTGGACCATCCGCTGGTGACGGAGGCGGACGTGGCCACGCTCAAGGCCCGGTTGCTGGAAAGCGGCCTGACCATTTCCCAGCTGGTGACCACCGCCTGGGCCTCAGCCTCCACCTTCCGTGGGTCCGACAAGCGCGGCGGCGCCAATGGCGCGCGCATCCGCCTCGCGCCGCAGAAGGACTGGGAGGTCAACGCCCCGGCGGACCTCGCCAAGACGCTCAAGGCGTTGGAAAAGGTCCAGTCCGAGTTCAACGCCTCCGGCGCGCGCAAGATTTCCCTGGCCGATCTGATCGTGCTGGGCGGGGTTGCGGCGGTGGAGGCGGCGGCCAAGGCCGGCGGGGTCAGCGTGACCGTACCCTTCTCCCCCGGTCGCACCGACGCCCGGGCCGAAGAGACCGACGTGGCCTCCTTCGCCGTTCTGGAGCCCGTCGCCGACGGCTTCCGCAACTATGCGCGAAAGGGTCTGACCCGCCCGGCGGAGGAGATGCTGGTCGACAAGGCCCAGCTCCTGACCCTCACCGCGCCGGAAATGACGGTTCTGGTGGGCGGGATGCGAGTCCTGGCCGGAAGCTTTGGCGGCGCCTCGCATGGCGTCTTCACGGCGCGGCCCGGGGTCCTTACGAACGATTTCTTCGTCAACCTGCTCGAGATGACCCTCTGGACCGACAAGGGCGAGGGTGTGTTCGAGGGCCGGGACCCGCGGACCGGCAAGGTCAAGGCGACGGCGACGCGCGCCGATCTGGTGTTCGGTTCGAATTCCCAGCTTCGCGCGATTTCAGAGGTTTACGGCGCCTCTGACGGTCACGAGCGGTTCGTCCACGACTTCGTGGCCGCCTGGACCAAGGTCATGAATCTGGACCGCTTCGACCTCGCCTGACGGGACGCAAAAGGCGTGACGCGCGGCCTCGTCGTTCGCGTGATCACGCCGCGTCCAGCCGGCTGATGACCTTGTTGCGCGCCCAGTGCCCAGAGAGGTTGTTGCGGAAATAGGCCGGACGGTCGGTCAGGGTCCGGGTCTCGAGCCACAGGCGCTTGAGATGGCGGACCTTGCCGGCGGCGCGGTCGTCCTCATAGGGCAGGCGCCCGTGCAGGACGTGGTAGTTGTTGATGAACTGCATGTCGCCGGGCTGGAAATCCATCACCACGGTCCAGCGCCCGCTGTCCGCCGCCGCCTTCATCCAGGCCAGGGCCTCGATCGCCCGCGGGGTCAGGCGCGGCGCGTCGGCATGGCGCTGCGAGGCGTGGATATAGGCGCCGATCAGCCGCACGAACAGCCGCCCCGCATGATGGGTGAAGACCGGCAGCTCGTACCAGCTCCGCGCCCCGGGGGCCTGTTCGCCGCGCATGTCATAGGGCTGAGGCTTGTAGAGCTCGGCGGCGAGATCGGGCCGCTCGCGCACAAGGACGTTGTGCAGGGCCACCGAATTGCACACCAGCGAGGCGCCGCCCCTGGCCCCCTGGGCGAGGCAAAGCAATCCGACGAGGTCGGAGCCGTCGCAGTGCAGCTCCAGGCCAATCTGCCCCAGCTCATTGCCGCGGGCTGTGGGATCGTCCGGCGCCTTGCCCTGGTCGGTGACATCGCCAAGCAGGTGGCCCTTATGGTTCTGGGGCCAGGGTCGGCCCAGGTGCGCGCCGATCCCCCAATAGGCCAGACACAGAGCGTCACGATCGAAGCGCTGAGGGTCGAGGCCCCGGATGACGGCGAAACCGCGCCCATTGATCAGCTCGGCCTCGATCCGCTTCAGACGCGGGGCCAGGCCCGGCAGGGGAAACTCGGCCGCGCCGATCTCGAGAAAATCGCGCGATCGCGCCTGGGCGTGGGCGACGGCGGCGGCCACCTCCTCGATGTCGGCGGTCGAGAGCGCGTAGGTCCAGACGGCCGGATCGGCCATGTCCGCCGCGGCCCACTCGCAGGCGCTTTCCAGGGGGGTGATGTCCATCTGGCGACTCTCCCGTTGTCGTGTGGGGTCCGGACCTATTGCGCGTCGTGCTCTGGGCGCGGCGCCGCCCGCGCCCCGCGCAGAAGTCGACCAGGCAGGGTCCCCGTGGCCACGCCGTCGCGATAGGTGACCTGGCCGGCCACGAGGGTCGCGTGATAGCCGCTGGCCCGCTGGATCAGGCGTCGCCCTCCCGCAGGCAGGTCATAGGCCACCTGAGGCGCCGCGAGCTTGAGCCGGTCATAGTCGATCACGTTGACATCCGCCCGATAGCCCGGCGCCAGCCGCCCGCGATCATGCAGGCCGACGCAACGCGCGGTCTCCCGGGTCTGACGTCGGATCACGTCCTGCAGAGGGATTTTCGGGCCCCGCGTTCGGTCCCGCGTCCAATGGGTGAGCAGCGAGGTCGGAAAGCTGCCGTCGCAGATCATGCCCACATGGGCCCCGCCGTCGGACAGGCCCGGAACCGTATCGGGGTGGACGATCATCTCGCGCACCGCGTCCAGAGAGCCTTCGGCGTAGTTGAGGAACGGCGCATAGATCATGCCTCGCCCGCCCTGGCTCAGCATGTGATCCAGCGCGACGACTTCGGGCGCCTTGCCCTGGCGCGCGGCCTCGGCCGCCACCGAAGCCTCGGGTCCGGGCTCATAATCGGGCTCGGCGCCCAGCAGGAACAGGCGCGACCAGTCGGCCGTCAGGCCCCGGGGCGCCTCCTGCGGCGGGTCGGCCAGCAGACGGGCGCGGAAGGCGGGGTCGGCGAGCTTGGCCGCCCGGATCGCCAGGGGCTGGTCCGCGATCTGGCGATAGCCGCTCCACCGGCTGAAGGGGTTGACGGTGAGCTCCAGTCCCAGGAGCACGCCCACCGCGCGGGCCGCCGTCTGCGCCTTGATCGGCAGACCGCTGGCCGTGGCCGCCTCCAGGGCGGCCAGAAGGCGGCGATAGCCCTTAGGGTCGCGCCCGCCCTGGGCCAGGGTAAAGGAGAGGGGGCGGCCGCTGGCCTCGGCGATCCGGCGCAGCATGCCAAATTCGCCCTCCGGGTCCTGGAAGTCCGAGACCACCTGAATCACCCCGCGCCCGGCGGCCTTGAGGCCGAGCGCGATTCCCGTGAGCTCGTCCTCCCCCGCGGTGAGGGTCGGGGTCGGCTGACCATCGCTCGTGCGGTGGTTGAGGGTGCGCGAGGTGGAAAAGCCCAGGGCCCCGGCCTCCATCGCTTCGCGCGCCAGATCGCGCATGGCCACGATATCCGCCGCCGTCGCCGGCTCTCGGTCGACGCCCCTCTGGCCCATGACGAAGACCCTCAGGGCCGCGTGCGGCAGCTGGCTGCCCAGGTCGACGTCGAACCGGCGCTCGGCCAGGGCGTCGAGATAGTCGCCACAACTCGTCCAGCGCCAGTCGAGCCCCTCGGCCAGGACGGGAAAGGGGATGTCCTCGACCCCCTCCATGAGCCGGATCAGCCGGTCGTGATCGGCTTCGCGGCAGGGTGCGAAGCCGACGCCGCAATTGCCCATCACCACCGTCGTGACGCCGTGCCAGGACGAGGGTTGCAACCGCTCATCCCACGTCGCCTGGCCATCATAGTGCGTGTGGATGTCGACGAAGCCCGGCGTCACGATCAGGCCCCGGGCGTCGATCTCCTCGGCTCCGCGACCCGGGACCTCGCCCACCGCGACGATCCGGCCATCCGCGATGGCGAGGTCCGCCTCGCGCGAGGGGCCGCCATCGCCGTCGAACACCTCGCCACCGCGAATGACGAGGTCATAGGCGTGCGCCATGGGCCCGCATCTCCCTGGACGTATCGTTCCGCTCGGTCCCGAACAGACGTTTGAATTCCAGTTGGCGCCCCAAGACGGGGGAGCGTCAAGGCTTGCGTTCGGCGGACCGAACGCTAAACCCCGGTCCCATGTTCGTCGTCGCCCGCAATCGCCGTCGCCTTCGCCAGCCCTTCCGGGGCGGGGACCGCGCGCGCGCCTGCATCTGACAGGCTACGCCGTCCGCCGACCCCGCGCCTCGCGGGGTCGCCTTTGATCAGGGCCCCGCGGGGAGCGCTTCCCTCCGGAGAGCCCGACGATGACCCGTCCAACCGTCCCACCCGGCGCCGCCCCTCCCGACGTCACGCTTGAGCGCTTTTCGCGGGCGCGCCTGCCGCGCTATGTCGACGCGCTCGAGCAGGGCTGGAGTCCGGACAATATCCGCGGCGCGGTCGCCGCCCGCGAGCAACTCGACGCCATCGCCAAGGACCCGGACGCGTTCGTCTGGCGGAGCGATGATCCCGAGGGGCGCCTTCCGCCCATCCAGGGGCTCGACGGGGTTCTCTATGCGCGCCTGCCGGGCGTCACCCGCTGGATCTGGGATGACGATTTTTGTGGCGTCATCTCCCTGCGCTGGGATCACGACCGGACGGGCGTCCTGCCGCCGCACGTGCTGGGCCATATCGGCTATGCGGTGGTCCCCTGGAAGCGGGGGCTTGGCCGCGCGAGGCAGGCTCTGAAGCTGATCCTGCCCGTCGCCTGGGCCCGGGGCCTGCCGTTCGTCGAGCTCACGACACAGCCCGACAATCTGGCCTCGCAAAAGGTCATTCTCGCCAACGGCGGCGTGCTGGTCGAGCGGTTCGCCAAGCCCATCAGCATGGGCGGCGGCGAGAGCCTGAGGTTTCGCATCCGCCGGCCCGCAGGGGCCTGACGCGCTTCAGGTCGGGGCGAAGGCCCCGTCCAGAGCGCGGCGCATCAGCGCGCGCGTTTCGGTCAGGCCGAATATGGCGACGAAGGAGCCAAAGCGTGGCCCCGTGCTCTGGCCGAGCAGGACCTCGTAGAGCGCCGTGAACCAGTCGCGCAGGGGCTCGAAGCCCGCCGCCTTCCCCGCCGCGTAGACTTCGTTCTGGATCGTCTCGCCATCGCGGCAATCTTCGGGCAGGGCGGCCAACCGCGCCAGCAGGTCCTCCATGGCCGCACGCTCGCGCGCATCCGGGGCGCGGAAGCGCTTCGCCGGGGCGACGAAGTCTTCGTAATAGTGAATGGCGTGGTCCGTGAGGCGGTCGAGAAGAGGCTCGCTCGCCGGGCTGGCGTCCGGGAACTGGCGCTGAATAAAGCCCCAGAGGATCGCCTTGTCCGAGGCGTTGGCCGCCGAGACGAGATTCAGCAGCAGGCTGAAGGAGACTGGCGAGCCCTTGGCCGGCGGCGCGCCGCCGTGAACGCTCCAGACCGGGTTGTCGAGCGGGTTGCGCGCCGGCGCGTTCGGGTCGGGGGCCTCTTGGGCGGCGTTGAACGCGTCGAGCTGCTGAAGATACTCATCGCTCGCCCGGGGGATGACGTCGAAATAGAGCTTCTTGGCCGAGCGTGGCGACTGGAAGAGGTAGTAGACGAGGCTCTCCGGCGGGCCATAGCGGCGCCACTCCTCCAGGGTCAGGCCGTTGCCCTTGGACTTGGAGATCTTCTGGTTGTTCTGGTCGAGGAACAGCTCGAAATTGAATCCCTCTGGCGGGACCCCGCCCAGGATCGTGCAGATGCGCGAGGAGACCTTGACGGACTCGATCAGGTCCTTGCCGGCCATTTCGTAGTCGACCGCGAAGGCGGCCCAGCGGCAGGCCCAGTCCGGCTTCCACTGCAGTTTCACCGCCCCACCCGTGACGGGGGTTTCCTTGCACACCCCGTCCTCATCCTCGAAGACGATGGTTCCCCGGTCGGGATAACGTTCCAGGGTCGGGACCTGCAGGACCCGCCCCGTGGTCGGGCTGATCGGCAGAAACGGCGAATAGGTCGCCTGACGCTCGGGCCCGAGGGTGGGCAGCATCACCGCCTGAACCGCGTCGAACCGCTCCAGCATGAGGCGAAGCTGCGCGTCGAACAGGCCGGAGCGATAGCACTGCGTGGAGGACAGGAACTCGTAGTCGAACCCCTGATCGTCCAGAAACGCCCGCATGCGGACATTGTTGTATTCGCCAAAGCTCGGCTGTTCGCCGAACGGGTCGCGCACCGCCGTCAGAGGCTTGCCGAGATCCAGGGCCAGGAGGTCCTGGTTGGGGACGTTCTCGGGCACCTTGCGGAGGCCGTCCATGTCGTCTGAGAAGGAGAGGAGACGCGTCGGGATCGCCTCCTCCGTCAGGGCGCGAAAGGCGGCGCGGACCATGGTCGTCCGGGCGACCTCGTTGAAGGTGCCGATATGCGGCAGGCCCGAGGCGCCATAGCCGGTCTGGAACAGCACCGGCTGGCCAAGTTCGGGGCAGGCGGCGACCGCCTCGGCCACCCGGCCCTCGGCGATCAGGGCGGCGGCCATGTCTCGCGCCTCGCCGTCGAGCCGCACGCGCAGCAGCCGCGCCAGCAGGTTGCGCGCCTGTTCGAACGTCCAGGGCTTGGCGGCCCGCGCCAGGGAGGAAAGTCCGTTCAACATAGGCGTCGCGGTAAAGCCCGCGCGAGGCGGGGTCAATCGAGCGGCCTCCGGCGAGCGGGCGACGCGCCCTGACGCCCGGCGGTCCAGCCCCCCGCCGCCCTCTCGGGAACAAGACGGTTGCCAAGGCCGGCGGGCCTCGCGACATTCATTCACGGAGCGCGTCGGGGGCGGCATGGCGGAGAAGGGCGGGATCGAAGGCGCGCTCGGCGGCGAGGGTGAGGACGCCGGCGAGTCGCCGTCCGTCGGGGCCCCGCTCGCCGACGCCGTCGCCTTGGACGAGGCCGGGGCCAGCGCCGAAGCCCGAGCCTATCTGATCGGCGCCCGCCGCCTGGTGGAGATTCAGACCGAGCACCTGCACGAACAGCGCGCGGTGCAGATCGCCCTCCTCAGATGGCGACGCCTGGGCGAAGCGCTCAAGGTCGGCCTGCAAGCCCTGATCGCCCTGGTCGCCGCGGCTCTGGCAGCCGGGCTCGGCGTCATGGCCTGGGACGCGGCGCACGATCATGGCCTGGTGGTGGAGGCCTTCTCCGTTCCGCCGGACCTGGCGGCGCGGGGCCTGACCGGCCAGGTGGTGGCCAAGCAGGTGCTGG
>DAIDGR010000017.1 GCA_027452265.1 Caulobacteraceae bacterium | reverse complement strand
GACCCACCGTCTTCGTCCTCTGCGCGCTGAACGTCGGGCCCTCGCGGCGGGAGCCTCTCGCGCGCGGGCTCTCGACCGGGAAATCGAGGTCGAGCGAGGCCTTCTGGAAGATCTGGCCCGCCTTCCCCTGGCGGATGCGCCTGGGGGACTAGAGCGCGTTGCGTTTGAACGGAACCAGCCCGTCGCTTCGCAACGCGCTCAAGGACTTCAAGAAAGAGCACGATTCAGCGTCTTCGCCGATTCCACGAAAACGCATCGTGCTCTAGCCCCGACGACGCTGATCGACGCCCTGGCGGAGGCCGTGCGAGCCTATGGCGCCCAGGGCGACCCCACCGCGCTTGCCGGACATCTCTCGGCGCTCGCCGATTGGTCAGACGCCGCCGCCGGGTCTAAGCTTGGTCATGGCGGCGCTTGAGGACATCTGGCCGGGCATGGACGACAGCGAGATCGAAGGCGCCACGGAGGCGGAGACCCGGCGCAAGCTGGAGCGCTTGCGTGAGCTGCACGCCGACCTCTCGGCGGCGGTCACAGCCCTGCAGGACGCACCACAGACCGATCAGCTCCAGCTCGCCCGACTGAAGAAGCGCAAACTTCTGATCAAGGATCAGATCACCGTGCTGGCCGCCACCTTGACCCCCGATCTCATTGCCTGACGTGGGCCTGACGTGGGCCCGACGTGGGCCTGACGTGGGCCTGACGTGGGCCTGATCTGGGCCTGAGGCGGGGCGAGGGTCTCGTCCGGCTTGTCGGCGGCCGCCGGGTCGCGCATATCGCGCCGCATGAATATCGACGCGCTCGACCAGGTCATCAAATCCGCCCTCGCCGCTGGCGCGCAGTCCGCCGAGGCGGTGTTCGCCGAACGCCAGTCCCTCTCGGTGGGGGTGCGGCAGGGCGCCCTTGAGGAGGTGGAGCGCGGGGAATCACAGGATCTCGGTCTGAGGGTCCTGATCGGCCGCCGCCACGCCTCGGTCTCAGGCTCGGACGTCTCGCCGGAGGGCTGCCGCAAGCTGGTGGAGCGGGCCGTGGCCATGGCGCGGCTGGCGGCCGAGGACCCCTATGCCGGCCTTCCCCCGACCTCCCTCCTGGCCCGGGGCGACCATGCCGATCTCGACCTCTTCGACCCGGACGAACCTTCCGCCGAGCGCCTCGAACAGCGCGCCCTGGAGGCCGAGGCCGCGCTTCTGGCGACGCCGAACGTCTCCAACTCCAATGGCGCCTCAGCCAGCTGGACCTCCTCGGCCTGGCGCTTCGTCACCAGTGATGGTTTTGCCGGAGCGCAGCGCGGCACCGCCTCATCCCTGTCGGCCCAGGCCATCGCCGGCGAGGGCTCGGAGATGGAGCAGGGCTACGACGCCGCCTCCAGCCGCTGGGTCGCTGACCTCCCCGACCCCGCGGTCATCGGCGCCGAAGCCGCCCGGCGCGCCGTCGCCAGTCTGGGCGCCCGCAAGCTCGAGTCCTGCACCGCGCCGGTGATCTTCGAAAACCGCCTGGCCGGGGCCCTGATTGGCCCGCTCCTGGGCGCCATCGCCGGTCCGGCTGTGGCGAGGGGCGTATCGTTCCTCAAGGACAAGCTGGGTGAGCGCCTGTTTCCCGCCGGTGTGACCCTGCGAGACGACCCGCACCGGCCCCGGGGCCTGGCCTCGCAGCCCTTCGATGACGAGGGCGTCGCCAACCAGGCGCGGGACCTGATCGCCGATGGCGTGCTCACGACCTGGCTGCTCAACGCCAGCTCCGCCCGGCAACTGGGGCTCGAGACCACGGGCCACGCCTCGCGCGGGCTCGCCGGCCCGCCCGGGGTCTCGGCCACCAATCTCACCCTGGAGCCGGGAGAGAAGGATCTGGCCGGGCTGATGGCCGACGCCGGGTCGGGGGTGCTGATCACCGCCATGTTCGGCCCCTCGCTCAACGCCAATACCGGCGACTGGTCGGTGGGCTGCTCCGGTCACTGGTTTGAGGGCGGCGCCCTTGCCTATCCGGTGACCGAGATCACCGTGGCCGGAAACCTGATCGACATCTATGCCCGCCTGGTGGTCGGGGCCGACACCTATACCCGCGGCGGCCTGCGCATCCCCTCGCTTCTGGTGGACAACCTGGCCATCGCCGGGAAATAGGACCGACCATGCACGACCCCCAGCTTCTTCATCTGGTCATTGGCGGCGAGCTCGCCGAAATCGGCGGCACGGCCTTTCGCGATCTGACCAAGCTCGACTTTGTCGGCGCCTATCCCAGCTATGCCGAGGCCCGCCGGGCCTGGCTCGCCAAGGCCCAGGCGACGGTGGACAACGCCCATATGCGCTATTTCATCATCCACGCGCACAAGCTGCTGGACCCACGCGAAGATCCGGACTCCCACTAAGCCGCGTTGCGCCTGGACGGGATCAGCCCGGCGTTTCGCAAGACGCGCAAGGGCGAGACGACACCGGACAATTCGGCGCCTTCGCCGCCTCCACCAATACGCCTTTTGCTCGGACCTATTCGCGCTTGAGCCAGCGCTCGGTGAGCTGCGTCCCCCACCAGGAGGCGCGAAACTCGGCCTTCAGCCGGACGGGGTCATAGGCGTCGCTCCGGACCCAGTCGAGAAAACTCATCCCCGTCGGGGCGATCTCGGTCAGATAGCGCTCGAAGACGAAGTCCAGGACGCCGGTCAGGCCCGCCTTGACGTGTAGATAGCGCGGGCTGAGCTGCGCCACCGCCGCTTCGATCGACTGGCCTTCGCGGAAATGCTTGTACAAGACGGCCATGACCCCGGCCCGGTCGGCGCCGGACTTGCAGTGCATCAGCGCGGGGTAGCGCACGGTCTCGAACAGCGCCTTCGCCCCCTCCACCTGGGCCCGGCTCGGGGCTTCGCGCGAGGCGACGACGAAATCCACGAGCTCCAGGCCATGCCGGGCGCACGCATCCACCTCCAGGGCCCGGAAGCTGGTGGCCATGCCCCCGCGCAGATTGATCACCGTGCGGACGCCCCTCTTGGCCCAGGCGGCAAGCTGGAACGGCCAGGGCTGGTTCGTGCGCACCAGTTCGTCCGAGATCCAGTGCGCATTGGAGAAGGCCAGCCTCAGATAGGCGTGGTCCTTCCAAAGATGGTCGAGAACCGCCCGGCGCCGGCCCGCGGGCGTGGTCAGGTCGAAGGCGGTCAATCCGGGCCGTCCTTGCGCGCGAACAGCGCCTCGGCGGCGGAGCGGCCGACCCTCTTGCGCGCGAGCTGAGCGCGGGCGCGATCGATTTCCGCCTGCAAAAGGACGATGCGCGCCTCCAGGTCAGCTTCCGCATGGCCTTCCAGGTCCTGCCGCGTCAGATCGATCAGCGCCTGATCCGGTCCGCGCCGGACGTCTTCCGGATCCTCGCTCATGAGATCAGCCTCCGATGCCGCGGCGGGCATATCCGGAACCCCGAGGGATCCGCGAAAACGGATCGTGCTTGAGCCGCGCCGTCGCGCTATCTGGCGGCGTGCATCGGCGGACGCAAGGTGGGGAACGAACATGGCGGACATGCGGGCCATCGTGGTGGAAGGCGGCAAGGGCGCCGCTGAGGCGCTCCGGCTGGAGACACAGCCCTGCCCGGAGCCCGGTCCTGGGGAGATCCGGATCGCGGTCAAGGCCGCCGGGGTCAACCGTCCGGATCTCCTGCAACGCCTTGGCCTCTATCCGCCGCCGCCCGGGGCCCCTTCGACCCTCGGCCTGGAGGTCGCGGGCGTCGTCGAGCGGGGCGCGGGGCGCTGGCGGGAGGGGGACGCGGTCTGCGCGCTCCTGGGGGGCGGCGGTTATGCGGAGCGGGCTGTATGCGATGCGCGCCACGCCCTGCCCCTGCCGCCCGGCTTCGATTTCGTCCAGGCCGCCTCCCTGCCCGAGACCGTGTTCACCGTGTTCGCCAATCTCTTCGAGTCCGGCGGGCTGAAGGCCGGCGAGACGGCGCTGATCCATGGCGCGACCTCTGGGATCGGCGTCACCGCGATCCAGCTTGCCAAGGCCGCGGGGGCGCGGGTGATCGCCACGGGCCGGGGCGCCGACAAGGCGAGGGCCGCCCTGGCGCTGGGGGCGGACCTCGCGATCGACGCCAGCGCCGAAGATTTTGTCGACGCCGTCCGGCGCGCCGGCGGGGCCGATGTTGTGCTCGACATGGTCGGCGGCGATTACTTTGCGCGGAATCTCGAGGTCCTGAGGCCGTGCGGCCGGCTGAGCTGCATCGCCGCCTTGGCGGGGGGGACGGTTCAGCTTCCCATCGGCCTGATGATGCAGAAGCGCCTCGTGATCACCGGTTCGACCCTGCGCCCCCGGACCGCCGACGAGAAGGCGCGCCTGGCGGGCGAGGTGGAGCGCGTCGTCTGGCCCTGGCTGGCCCAGGGCCAGATCAAGCCGGTGATCGACCGCACCTTCCCCCTGGCGGAGGCGGCGCAGGCCCACGCCCGCCTGGAAGACGGCGCCCATGTGGGCAAGGTGGTGTTGACGATCGCCTGACGGATCTCGTCAGGATCAGGGCAGCCGCACCAGGGCCTGGAGACCACCCAGCGCCGAGCGCCCCAGGGTGACCTCGCCCCCGTGGCTGCGCACGACATCGCGGGCGATGGCGAGGCCCAGGCCCACCCCTTTGGCGTTGGCGGCGCCCGTCGGATCCAGTCGCGAGAACGGCGCGAAGGCGTCCTCGTACTGCTCCGGCGCGATGCCGGGGCCATCGTCATCCACTGCGATCTCCACCCCTCCCGCCGGAGACGGGCGCGCCGAAACGCGGACGCGGGCGGCGTGAGAGAGGGCGTTGTCCACCAAATTGGAGATGGCGCGTTTCAGGGCGGCGGGCCGGCCCTGGACCTCCAGATCCGGGGCCACGTCGAGACCAATCCGCGCGCCGCCGGGATCAAGACCTTGGCGTACGGCGGTGAGAAGCTCGTCGAGGCGCTGCGTCTCCGCCCCCTCGCTCCCCTCGCCCCGGGCGAAGGCGAGATAGTCGTCGATCATCGCCTCCATTTCCCGCACGTCGGCGGCCATGGCCTCTGCGCGCGCGCTGCGCCGACTCATGGCGAGCTGAAGCTTCAGCCGGGTGAGCGGGGTGCGCAGATCATGGCTCACCGAAGCGAGGAGGACCGTTCGTTGCTCCATATGGCGTTGCAGGCGGGCCTTCATCGCCAGGAAGGCGCGGGCCGCCTGCCTCACCTCACGCGCGCCATGCGGACGGAACGGGACGTCCTGACCACGGCCGAAGGCATCGGCGGCAAGGGCGAGGCGCTCGATGGCCCGGACCTGATTGCGGATGAACAGCACCGCAACAACGATCAGGAGCATGGTCGTGACGGTCAGCCAGAAGATGAAGATATGCCCGCGCGAGGCGAAGGCGCGATCCTTGGGCGCCAGGATGCGCAACACCCCGCCATGGATCGCCACCTGGATGTCGACCAGACCTCCATAGCGCGCCGCATCGACGGTGAAGGGGGTCGACAGGCGGTGGGACAGGGCCTCGACCAGGGGCGCGTCCGCCTGGGCGCGGCGCAGGCGCTGAAAATCGAGGCGGGTCGGGTTGGGGGGCAGGCTCGCGCCCGGCTCGAAATCGACGGATAGCTCGAAGGTCTCCACCGCCTCGCGGCGCACCCGCGCCAGGGCGGCGGGAGACGGATCGGCCGAGACGCGATCGACCAACTGCACCACGTCTCCGGCCAGGGCGTTGCTGAGCCGTCCGCTCACCTCCTGCCAGTGGGCGTCGAAGAAGACATAGGTCACGGCCACCTGCAGAAGGGCCATGGGCAGGACGACGATCAACAGGCTGCGACCGAACAGAGACGTCGGGGTCAGGCGCTTGGCGAAGCGCCACAGCGGCCGCGGCCAGGGACGGGGCAGGCGCATCAGTCGGGCGTGAGCATGTAGCCGCGCCCCCGGACGGTGCGCAGATAGCGGGGATTGGCCGGGTCCGGCTCGATCTTGCGGCGCAGGCGGGTCACCTGGATATCCACCGCGCGTCCTTCACCGACCCCTCCGGCCAAGGCCGAACGTCCCACGACCCCGTGGGGAGACTGCGCCAGGATGCGCAGCAGATGAGTCTCGGCCTCGGTCAAACGCACCCGCGTGCCGTTGGCGCTCAACTCGCCCCGCGCGGCGTCGAAATCGAGCGCCCCCAGGCTCAGGCGCTCCGGCGGGCGGGGCGCGGCGCCAGAGCGGCGCAGAATGGCGCTGATCCGCAGAAGCAGTTCGCGCGGCTCGAACGGCTTGGCGAGATAGTCGTCGGCTCCGACGCTGAGGCCCGCGATGCGGTCATCGGGTTCGCCGCGCGCGGTCAGGATCAGGATCGGCGCCTGGGACGCCGCCCCGCCGCGGGTGCGCACCCACTGGGTCAAGGACAGGCCATCCTCGCCGGGCATCATCAGATCGAGCACCAAGAGGTCGAAGGCCAGGGCGGCCATCAGCTTCCGCGCCCGGGCTGCATCGGCGGCGACCGTGACCCGGTAGCCCGCTCCGCTCAGGAAGGCTTTGAGGAGGTCGCGCAGCCGCGCATCGTCATCCACCACCAGAAGGTGCTGGGGCTCAGGCTGATTGGACGCCATTTCGTTTGACGAGGACCGCATCTGAGGGTCTAAGCCGCCTCCGAACTCCAAGACGGATTTGCCCCATGGACCTCATTCCTTACGACGACCGCGACGGCTGGATGTGGATGGATGGGAAATTCGTCCCCTGGCGCGAGGCTCGCGTGCATGTTCTGACCCATGGCCTGCATTACGCCTCATCCGTGTTCGAGGGGGAGCGGTGCTACGGGGGGGAAATCTTCCGCCTGACCGACCATACGCGGCGGCTGTTCCGCTCGGCCGAAATCCTCGACTTCGCCATCCCGTTCACGGTCGCAGAGATCGACGAGGCGTGCAAGGAGACCTGCCGGCGCAACGGGCTTGAGGATTGCTATGTCCGCCCCGTGGCGTGGCGCGGGTCGGAGGTGATGGGCGTGGCGGCCCAGGCGAGCCGGATCCATGTGGCGGTCGCGGTCTGGGAGTGGCCCAGCTATTTCGACCCGGCGCAGAAGGCCAAGGGCATCAACCTGACCTGGGCCAAGTATCGCCGTCCCTCACCGGAGACCGCTCCGACGGAGGCGAAGGCGGCCGGCCTCTACATGATCTGCACCATCTCCAAGCACGCGGCGGAGCGCGAGGGCTATGCCGATGCGGTGATGCTGGACTGGCGCGGCTATGTCGCGGAGGCCACCGGGGCCAACATCTTCTTCGTGCGCGACGGCGCGCTGCACACGCCCGAGCCCGATTGCTTTCTGGACGGCATCACGCGACGCACGGTGATGGATCTGGCGCGGTCCAGGGGCTTTGATGTGGTGCAGCGCCATATCCAGCCCGAAGAGCTGGCCACGTTCACCGAGTGCTTCATCGTCGGCACCGCGGCCGAGGTCACGCCGGTGGCTCAGGTGGGCGAGTATCGCTTCACCCCGGGCAATATCTCCCTGTCCCTCATGGACGACTACGCCAAGCTGGTGCGGCGCCAGACCCGCCCGGCCTGACGGGAGCCTAAAGGATCCAGCTCTGCGGATTGGGATAGGGCTCGTTGTTCATCAGGCGGCTGATGCCGATGGCGCAGCGCACGATGTACCAGACGCAGACCGCGGGAACGAGCAGGAACCCCACCAGAAGGAAGCAGGAGAGGCCCGCGACCACCAGGTAGAGCATGGCGATCCAGAAGGTGCGGATCTGGTTGGTATAGTGGCTCTTCAGCCAGTCCGGCGCGGAGTCGCGATTGACGTAGGCCATCACGAGCCCGACCAGGTGGGTGATCGGAATCACCACCGGAACCAGCATCAGGATGTAGACGATCAAGGCCGTCTGGCGCTGATCCGAGGTGATCGGCGGCGGAGCGGCCGTGGCGGGCGTGTCGGTCATCGAACTCCCCCTAACGATGCCTTGACGCGTGAGGCTACCCCCGAAGGCGACCGGGCGCCAGACGGGGCGAGCGAGGGCGGGCCTTAGGCGTCCACCCGCCGATCAGGGGGCCAAAGGGTGGGATCTCAAGCGACCCGGCGCAGCTCGATCTCGGCGCCGGCATGGGCCGGGGCCAGGGCCTCGGGCTTTTCCACCCGCACACGCACCGCCAGCACCCGGGACGCCTCCAGGCAGGCCCGCGCCAGACGCCAGGCAAAGGTCTCGATCAGACCGATGTGCCCCGCCGCCGCCAGGTCGCGCGCCCGTCGCGCCAGGTCGTCATAGTCAACCGTATGGCCGATGCCCCGCCAGGGCTCGCCCTCGAGCTCGGCTTCGATATCGACGATCAGCACCTGGCGACGCCCCATCTCGTCCGGATTGACGCCGATCTCCGCCTCCACGCTGAGGCCGCGCAGAAACACCCGGGCGCGGGCGAAGGGCTCAGTCACCGATGACATCCGGCGTCCGCCAGCCCAGGTGCTGGCCGCTATCCACGACGATGAGCTGACCGGTGACCGACCGGGCCGAGATCAGATAGCTCAGGGCGTCGGCCAGGTCGGCGGGACTGGCGGGACGCCCGAGCAGGGTGCCGGCGGCCTCCGCCGCGAAAGTCTCGGGCGACTGGTGCACCGAGGGCAGGGTCGGCCCAGGACCGATGGCGTTGACCCGGATCCGCGGGGCGAGCGCCTGGGCCAGCATCTGGGTCGCGGTCCACAGGGCGCCCCGGCTGACCGCATAGCTGAAGAAGCGCGGATCGGGTCGAAGCACCCGCTGGTCGAGGAGGTTGACGATCAGGCCCTCGGCGCCCTGCGGCAGGGAGGCGGCAAAGGCCTGGGACAGCAACAGGGGCGCGCGAATATTGGCGGCATAGGCCCGGTCGAGGCGCTCGGCCGACAAGGTCTCGACGCGGTCGTCCTCGAACACCGAGGCGCAGTTGACCAGAAGGGTCAGGGGACCGGGCGCGGCGCGCACCACCCCGCCGAGCGCTTCGGGTTCGGATAGGTCGGCGCCGACCGAGACCGCCTCTCGGCCCAGGGCGCGGACCTGGGCAAGGGTCTCGTCCGCCTCGCCTGAGCGGCTGTGCGCCACGACATGATAGCCGTCCCGGGCCGCACGAACGGCCAGCGCCTGGCCAATGCGACGCGCGGCGCCGGTGACCAGCGCCCAGGAGCCATCCATCGGGCGGGTCACGCCCGGGTCCGCGAGGCGGTGGCGGCCGCGCGTCCGATCCTAGTCGAGGCGGTGAAATTCAAGGGCGTTCAGGGCGCCGAAGGCAACGACGAACAAGAGAACGGCGATGATGGCGGCGTGGGTCATGAGAGGCGAAGGTCCCTAAACCCCGCAAAGGGGTGCGTCGACACGGGCAGGCTTTAGCGAGGCGAGGCGTGAAGGACAAGACGCCCCCCCGGGGGAGCGGGGGCCAGGATGCGGGATCGCGGACGGCCGGCCTTGAGAGTCCCCTTTTCTGTCTGAACGCCGTTCACTAGAGTGAAATCCAACACGCCGCGTCAAACGCCGGTCGCATTGGCGGCCTAGGGACGACGGCCATATCGCGGGGGCCCGGCTGCGGGCGACCCATCGGCCTTGAAGGGAGAGGATCATGCGCGACTATCTGAAGTTCTATATCGACGGAAAGTGGGTGGACCCGGTCACCCCGCGCACCCTCGACGTGATCAATCCCGCGACCGAAGAGGTGTGCGGCCGGATTTCCAACGGCTCCGCCGCCGATGTCGACAAGGCTGTGGCCGCCGCGAAGGCTGCCTTCGAGACCTTTTCGCGCACCAGCCGCGAGGAGCGCATCGACCTCCTGGAGCGCATCCAGGCCGAGTATCAAAAGCGTTTTGGCGACATCGCCCAGGCGATCACAGAGGAAATGGGCGCTCCGGCCAGCCTCTCCCAGCGCGCCCAGGCCCCCATCGGACTGGGCCACATCGCCACCGGCATCGCGGTGCTCAAGGCCTTCAAGTTCGAGGAAGATCGCGGCACGACCCGCCTGGTGCGCGAGCCCATCGGGGTCTGCGGCATGATTACGCCCTGGAACTGGCCGATCAACCAGATCGCCTGCAAGGTGGTGCCGGCCCTGGCCACGGGCTGCACCATGGTGCTCAAGCCCTCGGAAGAGGCGCCCTTCTCGGCCTATATCTGGACCGAGATCCTGCACGCCGCCGGCGTTCCGGCCGGGGTGTTCAACATGGTCAACGGCACGGGCGTCGATGTCGGCGCGGCGATCGCCAGCCATCCCGGAATCGACATGGTGTCGTTCACTGGCTCGACCCGGGCGGGCGTCGAGGTGGCCAAGGCGGCCGCTCCGACGGTCAAGCGGGTGGCCCAGGAACTGGGCGGAAAGAGCCCGAACATCATCCTTGAGGACGCGGACCTTCCCTCCGCCATCACCGGCGGGGTCAAGCACGTGATGAACAATTCGGGTCAGTCGTGCAACGCGCCGACCCGGATGCTGGTCCCGGCCAAGAAGATGGACGAGGTGATCGTCATCGCAAAGGCGGCGGCCGAATCCACCACGGTGGGCGATCCCAACGGCAACGCTCAGATGGGCCCGGTGGTCAACAAGACGCAGTGGGAGAAGATCCAGCGCCTGATCAAGGCCGGTATCGACGAGGGGGCCACCCTGGTCACCGGCGGCGTGGGCCGCCCGGAAGGGCTCGACAAGGGCTATTATGTGAAGCCCACCGTCTTCGCCAACGTCACCAACGACATGACGATCGCCAAGGAAGAGATCTTCGGACCGGTGGTCTCGATCCTCGGCTATGACAGCGTCGATCAGGCCGTGCAGGTCGGCAACGACACTGAATACGGTCTCGCCGCCTACATCTCGGGCACGGACATGAACCAGATCCGCGCCGTGGCCTCGCGCCTGCGCGCCGGTCAGGTGTCGATCAATGGCTCGGGCGGGGACATGATGGCGCCCTTCGGGGGCTACAAGATGAGCGGCAACGGCCGCGAGTGGGGCGATTTCGGCTTCCATGAATATCTCGAGGTCAAGGCGGTGCTGGGCTTCACGCCCAAGCAGGCGGCCGAATAGGCTGATCGCCTGACGCTTTAGGGACCTGGCCCTCCGTCCCGCTGGACGGGGGGCCTTGTCGTATCGGGGTGTTTGCGGGGCGGCGCCCGCCCCCTGGGCCGGGGTCCCGTCAGGGCTCGCCCGGACGCGCGCATTCGATCTGATCGGGGAGACCTGCATGTCCGTCCTTGACGAGACCCGCCTCAGGGCCAGCGCGCACCAGGTGCTGCGCGAGGCCATCGACCCCAGCCTTCCTGGCCTTTATCGCGGCAAGGTGAGGGACAATTACGACCTGCCGGACGGGCGGCGCATCCTGGTCACCTCCGACCGCCTCTCGGCCTTCGACCGGGTGCTTTGCTGCATCCCTTTCAAGGGCCAGGTGCTGAACGGGGTCGCCCGCTGGGCCTTTGAGCAGACGGCCGATATCTGTCCCAACCACGTGCTCGACTATCCCGACCCGAACATCGTCGTCGGCCGGCGCCTGACCATCCTGCCGGTGGAGGTTGTCGTGCGCGGCTATCTGACGGGAACCACCAGCACCTCGATCCTGACCCTTTACCGGACAGGCCAGCGCCAGATGTATGGCCACACCCTGCCCGACGGACTCGCCGACCACCAGGCGCTGAGCGCGCCGATCATCACGCCCACCAGCAAGGCGGCCGACGGGGCTCACGATGAGCCCCTGACGTCGCAGGAGATCCTGGCCCGCGGCCTTCTCAGCGAGGCGCAGTGGCGAGAGGTGAACGAGACCGCGCTCGCCCTGTTCGCCCGGGGCCAGGCCCTGGCGGCGGAGAGAGGCCTGATCCTTGCCGACACCAAGTATGAATTTGGCCTGGACGCCGAGGGCGTGCTCCGCCTCGCCGACGAGATTCATACCCCCGATTCCAGCCGCTACTGGCGGGCGGACACCTACGCCGCGCGCCTGGCCGCCGGCGCGGCGCCTGAAAGCTTCGACAAGGATGTGATCCGCGCCTGGGTCGCGGCGCGCTGCGACCCCTACAAGGACGCCGTCCCGGAGATTCCGCCGGAGCTGATCTGGAAGACCGCCCTGACCTATGTCGAGGCGTACGAACGGATCACCGGTCGCGCCTTTACCCCTCCGGCGCCGAGTCCCCCCGTGGCCGAACGGGTCGCCGAGGCGCTCGCGGCGTTTCACACGCCCTGAATGTGCTAGACGCGCGGCATGGCCATCGGCGTGTTTGATTCCGGGATCGGCGGACTTTCGATCCACCGCGAGCTGACCGCGCGTCTGCCCAAGGCCGATTTCATCTATCTCGCGGACCAGGCCATGACGCCCTATGGCGGCCGCCCGGGCGAGGAGATCGTCGAGCTGACCCGGGCCGGCTGTGCGCGCCTCTTCGCCCAGGGCTGCGACCTCGTCATCCTGGCCTGCAACACGGCCGCCGCGGTGGCGCTGCGGCGCCTGCAGCAGACCTGGCTGCCGGACCATCGCCGCGCCCTGGGCCGACCGGTCAATGCGCTGGGCATCATCGTGCCGACGATCGAGGCGGCCACCGGCGTGCCCTGGGAGCATGAGGCGGAGCGGCGCGGCGACAAGATCGAGCGCCTGGATGTCCTGGGCATCTTCTGCACCCCGGCGACGGCCGCCAGCCGGGTCTATGAGATCGAGATCGACAAGCGCAGCCAGGACGTTGCGGTCTTCAGCGAGCCCTGCCCTGGACTGGCCGCCGCGATCGAGACCGATGCACCGGAGGCGGAGTTGCGGCGACAGATCGAGGCCCATGTCGCGGCCCTGACGCGGCGCATCGGCCGGCCGCCCGACCGGGCGATCCTCGGCTGCACACACTATGAGATCACGGCGGCCCTGTTCCGCCAGGCCCTCCCCCCCGGCACGCCCCTGATCCATCAGCCCAAGGCCACGGCCGAGGCGGCCGCCCTCTATCTGCAACGCCATCCCGAGCTGAATCCCGGTCACGGCGGGGGGCGTCGATTCCTGACCACGGGACCCGGCGGACGGCAGAACGGCCTGGCGGAACGCTTCTGGGGCGAACCCCTGGTGTTTGAGCCCGTATGACGCCTGGGCGGGGGGGGCTGTCCAAGACCCACCCTTATTCTACTGGACTTGTCATCGATCCCGCCTATGTGACCCGGACATGCTCCCCACCCTGCGCCAGCTGCAATATCTGACCCAGCTCGCCCAGCACGGCTCGTTCAGCCGTGCGGCCGAGGCGGCGCACGTCACCCAGCCGACCCTCTCGGCCGGGGTTCAGGAACTGGAGCGGGTCCTGGGCGGGCCGGTGGTGGACCGGGCGAGAGGCGGGGTCATTCTCACCCCCGCGGGGGTCGAGGCGGTCACCCGGGCGCGCGATATCCTCACAGCCGTCGAGGACCTGGTGGAGGCATGCCGTGGCGCGGCCCTGCCGCTGGAGGGGCGCCTTCGCCTGGGCGTCATCCCTACCGTGGCGCCGTTTCTTCTGCCCCGCGCCCTGGGCGCCTTGCGCAGCCGCCATCCCCGCCTGCGGCTGTTCCTGCGTGAAGACCTGACCCACCGCCTGATCGCGGATCTCAAGGCCGGGCAGCTCGACCTGGTCCTGATCGCCCTTCCCTATGATGTCGGCGGCCTCGAAGTCGCCCATATCCGGCATGACGAGCTGCTCGCCGCGCTGCCGCTTGACCACCCCCTGGCCGGCGCCGACCGCACCCCGGTGGACGCCCTGGCCGAACAGGAGATCATCCTTCTGGAGGGCGGACATTGTCTGCGCGACCACGCCCTGGCGGCGTGCCGCCTGGATGATCGGCGGTCGGACTCCGAGGCCCATTTCGCCGCCACATCGCTGGGGACCCTGATGCAGATGGTCGGGTCGGGCCTGGGCGTCTCGCTGGTTCCGGCCCTCGCGGTTGAGGCTGGCCTGGCCGAGGCCGCGCGAGTGGCTGTCCGCCCCCTGGCCCCCCAGCCCGGGGCCCGCGAGATCGTCATGGCCTGGCGGGCAGGTTCCGCGCGCGGGGCCGAAGCGCGGCTGCTGGCCGACCTGTTCGGCGACGCTCTGGCGGACTCGGAGACGCCGCCCCTGGCGAGGCGCGCATGACCTGGCCGTTCGTGAAAATGAACGGGTTGGGCAACGACTTCATTGTCGTCGCCGACAGCGGCGCCCCCTTTGCGCCGACCCCGGCCCAGATCCGGGCGCTCGCCTCGCGGGAAGGCCCCTATGGCTGCGATCAGGTGATCGCCATCACCCGATCCCCTCGCGCTCACGCCGCCATGCGGATCTGGAACTCCAGCGGCGAGGAGGTTGAGCATTGCGGCAACGGCGCGCGCTGCGTCGCCTGGCTGATGATGGCGGCCCTCGATCTCGATTCGGTCCGGCTCGACACCGCTTCGGGGGTTCTGGCGGCGAGCCGTCGGGGGCAGTGGCTCGTGCAGGTGGACATGGGTGAGCCGCGTCTGAAGTGGAGCGAGATTCCCCTCGCCCACCCCGCGGACACGCTCAACCTGCCGGCGGATCTCACCGCCGGACTCCTCCAGGACGGAGGCGCGAAGCTGGGCCTGGGCGCGGCCGCCTCCATGGGCAATCCACACGTCACCTTTTTTGTCGCCGATCTCGACTCCACGCGGGTCACTGTCCTGGGGCCGCCCCTCGAGACCGCGCCCCTGTTTCCGCAGAAGGTCAATGTCGGGTTCGCCGAACCGCTTGGGCCCGAGCGGCTGCGGCTCAAGGTCTGGGAGCGGGGCGCAGGCCTCACCTCCGCCTGTGGAACGGGCGCCTGCGCCGCGGTGGTCAATGCCGTGCGCCGCGGCCTGACGGGGCGCGAGGTCACGGTGCTGACGGATGGCGGACCTCTGGAGATCGAATGGAGCGCGGTCGACAACCACGTCCGCATGACCGGGCCGGTGCGCCTCGAATATTCCGGACGGATTCCTGATCTGGGAGATCTTGCAGCATGAGCGCCCTGCCCACAGACCTTGAGACTCTCACCTGGCTCCGTCCGGGACGCACGGCGGTGATCACCGGCGGAGCTGACGGCATCGGCCTCGCCATGGGCTTGCGGCTCGCCCAGGCCGGAATGAACCTGCTTCTGGCCGACATTAACGCCGAGCGTCTGGCGGCGGCGGTCGAAGAGGTCCGCGCCGCGGCGGGCGGCGGACGGATCGAGGCGCGGGTGACCGACGTGTCCGACGCCGATCAGGTCGAGGCGCTCAGGGACCACGCGCTGGAGACCTTCGGCGATGTCGCCCTGGTGATGAACAATGCCGGGATCGGCGGCGGCGGCGACGTCCTGGCTCCGCCCGACCGCTGGCGCCGGGTCCTTGGCGTCAACCTGATGGGCGTGATCCACGGCGTGCAGGCCTTCACCCAGACCCTGCTCGACCAGGACCGGCCGGCGGCGATCATCAATACCGGCTCCAAGCAGGGCATCACCGCGCCTCCCGGCGACACCGCCTACAATGTCAGCAAGGCCGGCGTGAAGACTCTGACCGAAGGGCTGGAGCATACCCTGCGCAACCAGCCGGGCGCCAAGGTCCGCGCCCACCTGCTCGTGCCCGGCTTTACCTTCACCGGGATCACCCGTCCGCGTCGCGCCGAGAAGCCGCCGGGCGCCTGGAGCGCGGGTCAGGTGGTGGATTTTGCCCTGGAGCGCATGGCGGCGGGGGACTTTTATATCCTTTGCCCCGACAACGAGGTCAGCCGCGCCCTCGACAACGCCCGGATCGCCTGGGCCGCACAGGATCTCACCGAGAACAGGCCACCCCTGTCGCGGTGGCATCCCGACTGGCGCGAGGCCTTTGCCGCCTATCTCGCCGAGCGCGGCCTCTGATGCCGACGGCGGCCGAGGCGGCCCGGACGAGCGACCCGGCCGAGGTCGAGGTGGTGACCTTCGGGTGCCGCCTGAACGCCTGCGAGTCGGACCAGATCGCCGCTCAGGCGCGCGCGGCGGGGCATCGTGACCTGGTGGTGTTCAACACCTGCGCCGTGACGCGCGAGGCGGTGCGCCAGGCCCGGCAGGCGATCCGCAAGGTGCGCCGCGCCCGGCCGGGCGCGCGCCTGGCGGCCACGGGCTGCGCCGTTCAGGTCGATCCGCAGGCCTTCGCGAGCATGGCCGAGCTCGACCTCGTTTTCGGCAATCGCGACAAGACGGCGCCCGGGGCTCTGGCCCTTGAAGGGCCGCGCCTGCGCGTCGGCGACGTGTTCGCCCCCGGCGCGGACGAGACCGTCGTTCAGGTCGCGCGAGCGGGGGCTTTGGCGGGCCGGGCCGGTCGGGCCCGGGCCTATGTCCAGATCCAGAACGGCTGCGATCACCGCTGTACGTTTTGCATCATCCCCTATGGCCGGGGCGAGTCGCGCTCCACGCCGCCGGCCGTCGTGGTCGACCAGATCCGGGCGCAGGTCGCGGCCGGGTTTGCCGAGGTGGTGCTGACCGGGGTGGACCTGACCAGCTGGGGCGAGGACCTTGAAGGCCGCCCGACCCTAGGGGCCCTGGCCAGACGGATCCTGGCCGAAGTCCCGGAGCTTCCGCGGCTGCGGCTATCTTCGGTCGACGCCGCCGAACTGGATAACGATCTCCTCGACGTGATCGGCGTCGAGGCGCGGCTCATGCCCCACCTTCACCTCTCGATCCAGGCGGGAGACGATCTCGTCCTGAAGCGGATGAAGCGACGGCATGGGCGGCAGGACATTCTGGACCTTGTGGCCAAGGTGCGGGAGCGCCGTCCCGGGGTCGCCTTCGGGGCGGACCTGATCGCCGGCTTTCCCACCGAATCCGAGGACGCCTTCGCCCGCAGCCTGGCCCTGGTGGAGGAGGCGGACCTGACCTTCCTGCACGTCTTTCCCTTCAGCCCCCGGCCAGGGACACCGGCGGCCCGCATGCCTGCCGTGCGCTCTGACGTCATCGAGGCGCGCGCGGCGCGGCTGCGCGAGGCCGGCGAACGCGCCCTGGGCCGCCGCCTCCAGAGACGGCTGGGATCGACCGCCCGCGCCCTGGTGGAGGCGCCCGGCCGGGCCCGGGACGAGGACTATCTCGAGATTTCCTTCGCGGGCGACGCCCCGGTGGGCGCCCTGATCGTGGGCGAAATTGTCGCCATCGAAGGGCGTCGCGCGCGCCTGGGCGCCTGGGGACGCCTGGACCCGGACATCGATCGCCCGTCGCGGCCGGCGCCGGGGCCCCTACCCGCCGCGCGTCTGGTCGGCTAAACCGCCCGCCCATGGTGGAGTCCAAGCCCGGCTGGTGGCGTCGTTTGAGCGAGGGGCTGTCGCGAACCTCGCGGCAGATGTCGGATCAGGTCGTCAAGGCCTTCGTGGCCCGACCCCTGGACCAGGCTCAACTCGACGCGCTCGAAGACATGCTGATCGAGGCGGATCTGGGCCCCCGCGCCGCCGCCCGGATCGCCCGGGAGTTCGGCGCCCAGAGGTTCGGAAAGGCCTGCACGGACGTCGAAATCAAGGAGGCCCTCGCCGAGGCGATCGCCGCCGAACTGGCGCCCCGGGCCGGCCGGTTCGAGCCGCTGTCCGGCCCCCGGCCCTATGTTGTCCTGTTCATCGGCGTCAACGGATCGGGCAAGACCACCACGCTTGGCAAGATCGCCGCCGACCTCACGGGGCGCGGCGCCAAGGTGCTGATCGCGGCGGGGGACACGTTCCGCGCCGCGGCGGTGGAGCAGCTCAAGGTCTGGTCAGATCGCGCCGGGGCGAGCTTCATCAGCCGTCCCAATGGGGCGGACGCCGCGGGTCTTGCGTTCGACGCCGCGCGGAAGGCCAAGGACGAGGGGTTCGACGTCCTTTTGATCGACACCGCCGGACGCCTGCAGAACAAGCAGGATCTGATGGATGAGCTGACCAAGATGATCCGCGTCCTGCGCAAGGTCGAGCCCGAGGCGCCGCACGAGGTGCTTCTGGTGCTCGACGCCACGGTCGGACGCAACGCGCTCGCCCAGGAGGACATCTTCGGCAACGCCATCGGCGTGACCGGCCTTGTCGTCACCAAGCTCGACGGGACGGCGCGGGGCGGGGTCCTGGTCCCCGTCGCCGAGGCGTCGGACTCGCCGATCAAGCTGATTGGCGTTGGCGAGGGGATCGAGGATCTGCAACCCTTTGACCCTGCGGCCTTCGCCCGCTCGCTGGTCGGCCTCGCCGAGACGTCCGCATGAGCGAGCTGGGCGGGCGTTCGCGGCTGAAGATCATCGTCGATGGGGCGCCAGCCATCGCCTTCGTCGGGGCCTATGTCCTGACCCGGGATTTTCGTCTGGCGACCTGGTGCGTGGTCATAGGATCCGCCCTTAGCCTTGGTCTTGGACTGATCGTCGAGCGGCGCGTCGCGCCTCTGCCGGCGGTCAGCGGGGCCCTGGCCCTGATCTTCGGCGGCCTCAGCCTGGCGCTGAAGAACAACGACTTCATCAAGATGAAGATGACCCTCGTCGACGGCCTTCTGGGGGCGGTGCTGTTCGCCGGCCTGGCGCTGGGAAAGAACCCGCTCAAGGCCATTCTGGGCGGCGCCTTCAGCCTCCCTGACCACGCCTGGCGGACCCTGACCGTGCGCTACGCCGTTTTCTGGTGGGTTTGCGCCGCCGCCAACGAGTGGGTGCGCCGCACCCAGAGCGATCACACCTTTGTCTATTTCCGAGGGGGCGTCATCGTCCTGGCCGTGATCTTCGCCTTCGCCCAGACGCCCTTTCTCCTGCGCCACCATGTTCAGATCGGCGGCCCACCTGAACCGACGCCGCCGGAGCCTTCGTCAAAGGCGCCCGCCGCCCCGGACCCTGCCCCCTGACCCACCGCGTGTCGGCGTCCGGCGCGATGGCGTCCGACGTCCACGGAGCTTTTTTGTCGTGAAACTGACGCTTAGCTGAGCTAGCCTTCGAGGGTCGGTCGGCATGGAGGTGCTCGCCATGACCAAGGCCAAATCGAAGTCTGGCGCGGACAAGGCGGCATTGAAGCTGTCGAGAGAGGCGCTGCACGCCTCGCCTACCCACCTGCTGCATCGCGCCCTTCAATTGGCGCTCGACTTCCACGCCGAGGCGGCCGGGGACTCGGCTGTGACCCAGAGACAATTCACGGTCCTTGCGGCGGCGGCGGGAAGCGACGGATCAACCCAGAACGATCTGGTGCGCGCCACCGGGATCGACCGTTCGACCCTGGCCGACCTCGTCGCCCGGCTTCTGGCCAAAGGCCTGCTACAGCGCGAGAAATCCGCCACCGACGGGCGAGCCAATACGGTGCGCCTGTCGCCGGCCGGACGCGCGGCCCTGGATGGGGCGGCCGACGCGGCCGCGGCGGGGGATCGCCGCCTCCTGGGCCTGCTGTCGCCCAAAAAGCGGGAGACCTTCCTCAAGCTCCTGAGTCAGCTCGCCCTGGTCGCCGACGTCCCGGCCGGCGCGCGCAAGGCCAAGACGGCCAAAACCAAGACGGGGAAGGGCAAATCGGCCAAGCCCAAACCCGCCAAGAGCGAAGCCAAGGCGGCGAAGAAGAAGACCAAGACCAAGGCCGCCAAGGCCCATCCGGCCACCCCGGACGCGGCATCGGCCTGAGCCGGCGGCGGCCGGGCGGTCTGAGTTCAAACGCTTGCCTTGCGTTGACTCTGGATCGAGCGGCCCAGATCGACGCCCCCTGGTCGGGCGGGTTTAGAACCCGCGCATCTCACCCCAGTCCTCGAAGGGGTCGCGGCGCGTGCGCCAGAGATTGATTGGGGCGGTCTTGTCCTCATAGCCCAGGGCCATACCGCTGAAGATCTGGTGATCCTCGGCTAGACCAAGGGTCTCAGAGATGGTGCGCGGATAGCGGGCCCAGAACTCCTGCGCGCAGGTGGCGAGACCCCTCTCTTCGGCCAGCAGCATCACGCTCTGCATGAACATGCCAAGATCCGACCACTGCGGCGGGCCAAGGCGTCGATCCAGGCAGAAGAAGAGGCCCACGGGCGCGCCGAAGAACTCGGCGTTGCGCGCCAGTTGCCTTAGCCGGGCGGCGCGATCTTCGCGCGGAATGCCGATCGCGGCGTAGAGATCCTCGCCGCAGACAAAGCGCCGGGTGCGAAAGGGCTCCCAGAGATCAGGGGGATAGACGTCGTATTCAGGCGTCTGGGGCCCGTCGGCGGCCGCCTTGGCCTTGAAGGCGGCCAGGGGCTCGCCGGCCAGGGCATAGACGCGCCAGGGCTGCAGATTGCCGCCCGAGGGGGCCCACCGCGCGGCCTCGAGGATCTCGCGCACCACCGCGCCCGGCACGGGGTCGGGCCTGAACGCCCGCACCGACTTGCGCGCCCTGAGCGCCTCGCTGACCTGCATCTGCAACTCTCCGTTCGTCCGTCCCCCACCCGGAGCGCTGATGGCCTTGACGCTTGGCGGGGCGCGGGAGACCTAAGGCGGGTGTTGGTCGCGGCGCAAGCGCGGGCGATAATCGTCGTGACGGGAACGGGTATGGCTCGCAAACCAGGCGCGCGCGGCGGACTGAGGCGGCTTCTCATGCGCCTCGTGATCCTGCTGATCGTCATTCCCCCGCTGTGGGTGGCCATCTATCGCTTCGTCCCCCCGCCGATCACGATCCTGATGATTGAGCGCCTGGCCGAGGGCCACGGCCTCACCCGGGTCTGGACGCCGATCTCGGACATTTCCCCGACCATGGTGAGGGCGGTGATCGCTTCGGAGGACTCCCGGTTCTGCAGCCACCACGGGTTCGATTTTCGGGCCATCGACGCGGCGCTGAAGCACGACCAGAGCGGGCGCGGACGCCTGCGCGGCGGTTCGACCATTTCCCAGCAGACCGCCAAGAACGTGTTTCTCTGGCCAGAGCGCTCGTGGGTTCGCAAGGGGGCCGAGGCGGCCTTCACCGTCCTGATCGAAGGGATCTGGGGCAAACGGCGGATCATGGAAGTCTATCTCAATACGATTGAGATGGGACCGGGACTGTATGGCGTGGGCGCCGCGTCGGAGCATTATTTCGGCGTCCCGGCCAAGGCCCTCAGCCCGGCCGATGCCGGCCGGCTCGCCGCCATTCTGCCCGATCCCCTGAAGTGGAAGGCGGCCAGGCCAGGGCCCTATGTCCGGCGGCGGACCGACAGCATCGAGGCGCGCTCGGGAACGGTGGCGCGCGACGGGCTGGCCCGCTGCGTGCTGGGCGATAACGCCTAGAGCACGATGCGTTTTCGTGGAATCGGCGAAGACGCTGAATCGTGCTCTATCTTTAGGTTCCTGAGCGCGTTGCGAAGCGCCGGGTTGGTTCCGTACAAACGCAACGCGCTCTAGCGCGCCGTCCGATCAGATGGGAGTTGTTTGGGCGGTCAGACGGCGCGTAACCACTGGAATCGAGAGCGGATAGGGATCGCGATTTAGTCCGTGCCGAAACCGCTCTCGAACTTGCCGCGCATCAGCAGATTGGGACCGGCCTCGCGCACCGAGGTGCAGCCGGTCAGGGACATGGCCATGCGCAGCTCCTGGCGGAACAGGTCGAGCACCCGCGTCACCCCCTCCTCGCCCCGGGCCCCCAGGGCATAGACCCAGGCCCGGCCGATGAGACAGGCCCGGGCCCCCAGGCTGAGCGCCTTGAGCACGTCCAGGCCCGAACGCACCCCGCCGTCCATCAGCACGCTCAGGTCCGACCCCACGGCCTGGGCGATCTCCTCCAGGACCGAGATCGAGGAGGGGGCCCCGTCGAGTTGCCGTCCGCCATGATTGGACACGACGATCCCGTCGACGCCGCAGGCTCGGGCCGCGCGGGCGTCCTCAACATCCAGCACGCCCTTGAGCACCAGGGGGCCGGGCCAGCGCTCGCGCACCCAGTCGATGTCCTTCCAGGTGATCGAGGCGTCGAACTGGCGCCCGATCCAGCTCCAGAACTGGTTGAGGCTGGTGAGGCCCTCGCCGGCGCCCGCGAGATTTCCCAGGGTCCAGGCGCCGCCGCGCACGCGCACGTCCCACAGCCAGGCCGGGTGAGCGAGGCCGTCCATCGCCTGCCGCAGGCGCGCGGCAAGGCGCGGATCGGTCATGCCATGGCGCGCGTCGCGATAGCGCGAGCCGGGGACGGGCAGATCGACGGTGAAGTAGAGGACGGGGCAACCCGCCTCGCGCACCCTGGCCATGAGCTCGCTCATGAAGCCGCGATCCTTGATCATGTAGAGCTGATACCAGGGCGGGGCGACCGCCTTGGCCACCTCCGCCGCCGTGGCCACGCCCATGGTGGAGAGGCTGAAGGGCACACCGGCCCGGGCCGCCGCGCGCGCGCCCTGGATTTCGCCGCGTCGGGCATAGAGGCCCGAAAGTCCCACCGGGGCCAGGATCACCGGCATGGAGAGGGTCTGGCCGAACAGCTCCACGCCAAAGTCCAGGCGCGAGACATCGCGCAGCACCCTCTGGCGCAGGGTCACGCGGGCCAGATCCTCGGTGTTGGCCGCGAGGGTCCGCTCGCCGTACGCGCCGCCGTCTATATAGTCGAACAGCACCCGGGGCAGTCGGCGGCGCGCCGCCAGGCGATAGTCCGCGACCGAGACGGGTCTCACGCGTGAACCGGGCGGCTCGCGGCCCGCCGGGATCCCCCTGACCTGGCCAGGGCGGCGCCTTCGACCACCGGCGGCGGCTCCAGATAGAGTCCACCGCGACCCCCGCTCGCACGGGGGCGCTCCTCGAACAGGGCGGCAAGCTGTTCGGTCATGGCCCCGCCGAGCTGCTCCACATCGACGATGGTCACCGCGCGGCTGTAATAGCGCGTCACATCGTGGCCGATGCCGATGGCGATCAGCTCCACCGGCGAGCGGCTTTCGATCTCGCCGATCACCCGTCGCAGGTGGCGTTCGAGATAATGGCCGGAATTGACCGACAGGGTGCTGTCGTCCACCGGCGCGCCATCGGAAATGACCATCAGGATGCGGCGCTGTTCGGGCCGGGCGATGAGGCGTTGGTGCGCCCACATCAGGGCCTCGCCGTCGATATTCTCCTTCAGCAGGCCCTCGCGCATCATCAGGCCAAGATTGCGCCTCGCCCGCCGCCAGGGCGCATCGGCGTTCTTGTAGACGATGTGGCGCAGGTCGTTGAGGCGACCAGGCGAGGCCGGCTTTCCCGCCTTCAACCAGTCGTCGCGCGACGCGCCGCCCTTCCAGGCCCGGGTGGTGAAGCCGAGGATCTCAACCTTGACGCCGCACCGCTCCAGCGTGCGAGCAAGAATGTCGGCGCAGACCGCGGCGACCATGATCGGACGCCCCCGCATGGACCCCGAATTGTCGATCAGCAGACTGACCACCGTGTCGCGGAACTCGGTGTCCTCTTCCTGTTTGAAGGAGAGCGGGGCCGTGGGATCGATGATCACCCGGGTCAGACGCGCCACATCGAGGATGCCTTCCTCGAGATCGAAACTCCAGTTGCGGTTCTGCTGGGCCAGGAGCTTGCGCTGCAGCCGGTTGGCGAGGCGCGCCACGACGTTGGAAAGGTTGGCGAGCTGCTGGTCGAGATAGGCGCGGAGCCGGGTCAGCTCCTCGGCGTCACAGAGATCCTCCGCCTGAACGATCTCGTCGTGCGCGGCGGTGTAGACCTTGTAGGTCGGTTCGGGGCGACCGGAGTCCTTGAGGTCCGGCCGCGCGGGGCGATCGCCCTCGGCCGTATCCATCTCCTCGTCCACGTCCTGGACATCGGAGTCATCCTCAGCGGCGGCATATTCGGTCTCGGCGCTGTCGGCGTCCTCGGAGCTGGCCTCGCCGTCGTCCGAGGCGTCAGAGGAGGGCGAGGGACTCTCTTCCTGGCTTTGCGACTCGCTCGAGGACTCCGCCTCGCCCTCCTGGTCTTCGTCGTCCTGGACGTCCTGGTCGGGGGCGTCGGACAGATCATCGCCCATGGAGAGGTCGCGCACGATCTCCCGGGCCAGACGCGCGAAGGCCTTCTGGTCCTGCAGGCTCCCCGTGAGGCGGTCCAGAGCGCCGCCGGCCCTGGCCTCGATCGACTCGCGAAGCGCATCCACGGCGAGCTGAGCGGAGGCCGGGGGCGGCGCCCCGGTCATGCGCTCGCGGGCCAGGAGCGCGACCACGTCCGCGATCGGGGCGGCGGCCGGGTCGATCACATGGTTGAGGCCTTTGCGCTGGGCGGCCTGCTCCCAGACCTCGGCAAGGTTGGCCTTGACGCCCACAAGGGCGTTGGCGCCGATGGCCTCGATGCGGGCTTGCTCCAGGGCGTCATAGACCTGAGCGCCCTCGGCGGATTTGGGCCGCGCCCGACCATGGGCCGCTTCGTCATGGTGGGCGACGCGGAGGGCCATCTGGTCGGCGAGGCCGCGCAGGCGCTGCGCCTCGGGCCCGGACAGCTCACGCGGCGGATGGGGCAGGATGGCGCGATGCCCCTGGAGGCTGGGGCCATCCCCTGAAAACACGACTTCAAGGTCCGGCTGCTCGGCCAGAGAGCGCGCGGCGTTGGCCAGCGCGCGCTTGAACGTTTCGCCGGGGGACTCCTTCTGGGCCATCTTCCTCGTTTAGCCCGGCCGGACCGGGCGGGGGAAGACCGCTCCCACGCCGCGTTCGCGCCTCAGGCGTCGGGCAGGGGTGGAGCGTAGGCGCGCGCGCCCGTCACGGCGGCGGCGCGGATGGCGGCGATATTGCCGGCATAGGCGGGCTCGCCGCCCCGGAACACGGCCGAGCCGGCGACGAAGGTGTCGGCCCCGGCGGCGGACAGGAGGCCGGCATTGTCCGCACTGACCCCGCCGTCCACCTCGATCCGCATCGCTCGCCCCTTGGCCATGGCGCGGATGGCCCCGACCCGGCCGATCGCCTCGGGAATGAAGGCCTGCCCGCCAAAGCCGGGATTCACCGACATCACCAGCACCAGATCCACCAGACCGATGATCGGCTCCAGGGCCGAGACCGGGGTGCCCGGATTGAGCGTCACGCCCACCTGCTTGCCCAGAGCCCGAACGGCCTGCAGCGTGCGATGCACGTGGGGCGACGACTCCACATGGACGGTAATGAGGTCGGCCCCGGCCTTGGCGAAAGCTTCGAGATAGGGGTCCACGGGCGCGATCATCAGGTGCACGTCCATCGGCTTGTCCGTCCACTTGCGAACCGCACGCAGGACGTCCGGCCCTATCGTCAGATTGGGCACGAAATGCCCGTCCATCACGTCCACATGGATCCAGTCCGCGCCCGCCTGGCCCACGGCGCGAACCTCCTCGCCCAGCCGGGCGAAGTCCGCCGAGAGGATCGAAGGGGCGATGACGACGCCGGCGCCGCTCATGAGGTCAGGCCGCGCCGCGGCGCGACGCCGGGCCTTCGGACGGGGCGCCGAGATCGTCCGCGTGCAAGCGGCGCAACACCTCCACCTCCTCGGCCTCACCCAGGATCAGGGGAATGCGCTGATGGGGCCGGCTCGGTGTGAGATCGAGGATCCGGTCATGGCCATCGATCGCCCTGCCCCCGGCCTGCTCGATCAGGAACGCCATGGGAAAGGCCTCATAGACGAGGCGTAGGCGCCCTTGAGCGTAATTGCTCCGGGCGTCGGACGGATAGAGAAACACACCGCCGCGGCCCAACAGGCGATAGACATCGGCCACCATGGAGCCGGCCCAGCGCATGTTGAAATCCACGCCCCGGGGACCGTCGGCGCCTTCGAGACAGGCGTCGATATAGCGCCGTACCGGCGCCGCCCAGTGACGGGCATTGGAGGCATTGATGGCGAATTCGCGTCCTCCGGCGGGAACCGTCGCCGCGGACTCAAAGAGAACGAAGCGGCCCGTGTCCGGGTCGAGGGCGAAGATATCCACCCCCGCGCCAAGACTGACCACGAGGCGGGTCTGCGGGCCGTACATGAAAAAGCCGGAGGCGATGACGGCGTGGCCGGGTTGGGCGAAGGCCAGGGCAGGCGTCGCCAGGGACCCGGGCGGCGCCGGAAGGAGGGCGAAAATCGTGCCGATCACCCCGTTGACGGCGATATTCGAGGAGCCATCCAGCGGATCGATGGCCATGGCCAGGGCGCCGGCCGGATCGAGGGTCAGGGCGGCCTCGGTCTCTTCTGAAAGATAGGGTCCCACGCCAGAGGCGCGGGCGGCGGCCTGGCAGATCTCCTCGGCGACGAGGTCGAGTTTGCGTTGGGCGTCGCCGTCGCTGTTGGCGGCCCCGACATAGGCCCCGTGCGATCCGTCCGCGCTTGGCTGCGCGACGAAGGCCGCCAGCCGCGCCGCCGCGTCGGCCAAGGCCAGGATCACCGGGATCGTCTCGACCGCCCGCCCGCCCGCAACCTTGGCGCGGCGCGCCAGGACGTCCGCCAGTTCACTCATATCCGTCGTCAAACCCGACCTCTTGCGTCACCCAGATCCAGGGGGCGCGAAGATATCCGGTTTCCGGGCCCACCGCACCCCCGTCGACCGCGAGGGGCCAGGCGACGCCCGGCCCTTGGCCCGGACCGCCGCACCGGTCTAGGCTGGCATATTGATCTGCGGAGTGAGGGGCCAATGGCGGAAAAAGCGCTGATGCGCGTGTTGTCGGGCGAGCGGCTCGACCCGCCGCCGGTGTGGATCATGCGTCAGGCGGGGCGCTACCTCCCCGAGTATCTGGAGCTTCGCGCCCGGGCCAAGGACTTCATGGATTTCTGCTATTCGCCGGACCTGGCGGTTGAGGCCGTGCTTCAGCCCTTGCGGCGCTTCGATCTCGACGCGGCCATCCTGTTCTCGGACATTCTGGTGGTGCCCGACGCCCTGGGCCGCAAGGTCTGGTTCGTCGCGGGCGAGGGTCCGCGGCTGGAGCCGCTTCTCGACGCGCCCCTTCCGGCCTTCGCCGATCCCGAGCAGGCGTTGCGCCATCTGGCCCCGGTCTATGAGACGGTGGCGCGGCTGCGTCAGACCCTGGCGCCTCATCTGACCCTGATCGGCTTCGCCGGCGGGCCCTGGACGGTCGCCACCTATCTGATCCAGGGCGAGGGCGGCGACAAGGATCGCTGCCGCCGCTTCGCCTATCAACGTCCAGCCGATCTTGCCATCTTGCTGGAGGTGCTGGTGGAGGCCTCGGCCCAGCATCTGGCGGCTCAGGTTCGGGCGGGGGCGGACTGCGTGCAGATCTTCGAAAGCTGGTCCGAGGGTCTGCCTGAACCCCTCTTCGAAACCGCCATCCTCAACCCCACCAAGGCCCTCGTGGCCCGGCTGCGGGCTCTGGGCGTGGAGGCGCCGATCATCGGCTTTCCGCGCGGGGCGGGCGCCCTGTTCGGCCGCTACGCCCGGGAGACGGGCGTCACGGCTGTCGGCGTGGACACCCAGACGCCCGCCGCCTTCGCTCGCCGAGAGGCGCCGCAGGGCATGCCCCTGCAAGGCAATCTCGACCCGCAGGCGGTGATCGCCGGCGGCGAGACCCTGGTGCGGGAGGTGCGGCGGGTGAAAGACAGCTTCGCGGGCTCGCCACACATCTTCAATCTCGGCCACGGCATCACCCCCCAGGCGACGCCGGATCAGGTGGCGACCCTGGTGGCGGCCCTGAAGGGCGCCTAAAAGGGCAGGGCGAGCTGCGGGGCGGACGCCGTCGCCTCGGGCGCGTCCAGAAAGCCGTGCAGCGAGACGCCCACCAGCCGCACAGGCCGCTCCGGCGGCATCAGCCGGCCGACCAGCTCGCGGCAGGCCGCCTCGAACGCTCCGCGATCGGTGACCGGCGCAGCGAATGTGCGGCTGCGCGTGACGATGCGGAAGTCGGCATATTTGAGCTTCACCGTCACCGTGCGGGCCAGAGCCGCGTGCTTGTCGCGCCACGCCCAGACGTCGGCCGCCATCGTCATCACCGCCGTCGCGATCTCGTCCGGCGCGGTCAGGTCGGTGGAGAGGGTGGTCTCCGAGCCGGCCGATTTGCGTTCGCGATCCGGCCGCACGGGCCGGTCGTCCTCGCCGCGCGCCATACGGTGGAAGGCCGCGCCCATCTTGCCAAAGCGAGCGGCGAGCCAGGC
The DNA here is from genome assembly GCA_027452265.1 of Caulobacteraceae bacterium. Classification (GTDB taxonomy): domain Bacteria; phylum Pseudomonadota; class Alphaproteobacteria; order Caulobacterales; family Caulobacteraceae; genus Acaudatibacter. Next base: position 58,990 of record DAIDGR010000017.1, on the reverse strand, counting down.
CGCGTCCGCGTCCCTGAGATCCGCGCCGGTGACCAGTCCCAGGCTCCGCATCTTGGCCGCCGTGACCGGGCCGACCCCCGGAAGGCGCTCCACGGGTAGGCTGGCGACAAAGGCCGCGCCCATCTCAGGCGGGATGACATACTGGCCATTGGGCTTGCGCATGTCCGAGGCAAGCTTGGCCAGGAGCTTGTTGTACGACACGCCCGCCGAGGCCGTCAGGCCAGTCGCCTCCAGGATGCGCGCACGGATCTCGCGGGCCGTGTCGCTGGCGGAGGCGAGCCGGGCGCGATTGGCGGTCACGTCGAGATAGGCCTCGTCCAGGGACAGGGGCTCGATGAGGTCGGTGTAGCGGGCGAAGATCGCGTGGATGTGCCGCGAGACGGCGCGATAGACCTCGAAGCGCGGCCGCACGAAGATCAGATGCGGGCAGAGGCGCAAGGCCGTGGTCGAGGGCATGGCCGAGCGCACGCCGAAGGTCCGGGCCTCATAGCTCGCCGCCGCCACCACGCCGCGCGCGGCGCCGTGCCCGACCGCCACGGGGACGCCGCGTAGGGCCGGATCGTCGCGTTGCTCCACCGACGCGTAGAACGCGTCCATGTCCACATGGATGATCTTGCGCCGATGCGCCGGCGGCGGCGCGGCCACGAAGGCGGCGGCCGCCTCCTCCAGCCCCACGCCCGCGGCCGGCTCGCTCAAGGCCCGCCCGCCTCCGTCCCGGCCTCCGCGTCCGGCCCCGCGCCGGCCCTTGCGCCGGCCCTTGCGCCCAGGCGAAACAGCGGCCGGCGCGGCGAGGCGCCCGGCGCGGCGAGACCCCGCTCCGGCTCGGGGCCGGGAGCGGCGCGCCGATAGACCAGGGCCTCGGCCACATGGACCCGGCGCACGGTCTCCGAGCCCTCCAGATCGGCGATGGTCCGGGCCAGGCGCAGGGTGCGGGTCCAGCCCCGGGCGGTGAGGCCCTGCACCTCGGCGGCCCGCGTGAGAAGCGCCTGGGCCGGAGGGTCGAGGGCGGCGATGGTCTCGAGCCAGACGCCCTGGGCGCGGGCGTTGAGGGCCGCCGTCCCCTCGCCCCCGCGCGCGGCGCGATCCGCCGCCAGGTCGCGGGCGGCGGCCACCCGGGCGGCCACTTCGGCGGAGCCCTCGGCCGGCGGCGGCAAGGCAAGATCCGCAGGCGTCACCGCGGGCACATCCACGGCCAGATCGATCCGATCGAGCAGCGGACCTGAAATTCGCCCCTGATAGGTCTGCTGGCAGCGCGGCGCGCGACCGCAGGCGCCCCGTCCGGCCCCGCCATGGCCGCAGCGGCAGGGATTCATGGCCGCGACAAGCTGGGTCTGGGCCGGATAGCGCACATGGGCATTGGCCCGGGCCACCACCACCTCGCCGGTCTCGAGCGGCTGACGCAGCGCGTCGAGGGCCTGGGGTGCGAACTCCGGCAATTCGTCGAGGAACAGCACGCCATTGTGCGCCAGGGACACCTCGCCCGGCCGGGCCCGGCTTCCGCCGCCGGTCAGGGCGGCCATGCTGGCCGAGTGGTGCGGCGCGCGGAAGGGTCGCGCCCGGGTCAGGGCCCCTCGGGCGATCAGGCCCGCCATGGAGTGGACCAGGGATGTCTCCAACACCTCGGCGGGGCTCATGGGCGGCAACAGACCCGGCAGGCGCTGGGCCAGCATCGATTTTCCCGACCCGGGCGGGCCCACATAGAGCAGGTTGTGTCCGCCCGCGGCGGCGATCTCCAGGGCGCGTTTGGCGTTTTCCTGGCCCTTCACGTCACGCAGGTCGGCGAGCTCGGTCGCCTCCAGAAGGGGGCCTGGCGCAGGGGCGGAGAGGGGCTGGCTGCCCTTGAAGTGATTGACGATCGCCACCAGCGAGCGCGGGGCGAGAATCTTGACGTCTCCGGCCCAGGCCGCCTCCGGTCCGCAGGCTTCGGGGCAGATGAGACCCAGGCCCAGCGCTCCCGCCGCCATGGCCGCCGGTAGGGCGCCGGCCACAGGCGCGATTCCCCCATCAAGCTTGAGCTCGCCCATGGCCGCCCAGCCTTCGAGGCTGTCCTGGGCGATGACGCCGATGGCGCAGAGAAGGGCGAGCGCGATGGGCAGGTCGAAATGGTTGCCCTCCTTGGGCAGGTCCGCCGGCGCAAGATTGGCCACCAGACGCCCCACCGGCAGGGCAAGACCCAGGCCCGCGAAGGCGGCGCGGACCCGCTCGCGCGCCTCGCCCACGGCCTTGTCCGGCAGGCCGACCACAACGAAGGCCGACTGGCCCGCGGGGACGCGCTGCACCTCCACCTCGACCCGCCGGGCCTCGACCCCCTCGAAGGCCAGACTTGTCACCCGCGCCGCCACGCCCGTCCCCCTCGCAAACCCCGGCCTTCCGAACCGCGCGACAGAGTGCGGCGCAGCGCGGCCAAGATCAAGAACAAAGACGGAACCTATGGCGTCAGGGGCCGCGGCGAATGGCCTCGATCCGATCCCACAGCACCGTCGCGGCGTCAGCGCCGCCGAAGCGCTTGAGCTGGCGCGCGCCGGTGGGCGAGGTCACGTTGATCTCGGTGAGGTAGTCGCCGATCACGTCGATCCCGACGAACATCAGGCCGCGTCGCCGAAGCTCGGGGCCGATCATGGCGCAGATCTCCTCATCCCGCGCGGTGAGGCCCACGGGCTCGGCCCGACCTCCCCGGGCGAGGTTGGAGCGCACCTGCCCCGCGCCTGGAATGCGGTTGATCGCCCCCACCGGCGCCCCGTCCACCAAGAGGATGCGCTTGTCTCCGGCCGAGACAGCCGGGATGAACTTTTGGGCGATGACCGGTTCGCGGCCGACCAGGGCGTGCAGCTCCAGCAGCGCGTCGAGATTGGGATCATCAGGCTTGAGGCGCACCACGCCCGAGCCGGCGCCGCCATAGAGCGGCTTGAGCACCATGTCGCCATGTCGCGCCCGGAAGGCGTGGATCGCCTCCACATCGGCGGTGATCAGGGTCGGCGGCTGCAGGCCGGGAAAGTCTGTCGCGAAGATCTTTTCCGGCGCGTTGCGCACCTCGGCGGGATTGTTGACCACCAGGGTCCGGGGATGGACCCGCTCGAGAATGTGGGCGGCGGTGATGTAGGCCATGTCGAAGGGCGGGTCCTGCCGCATGAGGACGACGTCCATCTCCGCCAGAGGCCGGATCTCTTCCGGCCCGAGGGTGACATGGTCGCCCTTGACCTCCCGCAGAACGGCGCTGCGGCCCCGCGCATAGGCCTGGCCATCCTCCAGGGCCAGGGCCTGGGGCGCATAGACGAAGAGGGCATGACCGCGCGCCTGGGCCTCGCACATCAGAAAGAAGGTGGTGTCGGTGTCGATATTGATCCCGGTGATGGGATCCATTTGCACGGCGACCTGGAGCGACATGGCGGGCCTTTTCTGGAGCGTCCGACGAAGAGCGAGGCGGGAGGCGCCGTCAGGCGTCGCGCCACGCGTCAGGTATATGGCGGGGAAGGCGTCCGGGCGCGAGGGCGATGAGGTCCAGGCGCACCGGCGCGGCGGCCAGGTCTGGTCGGCGGGCGGCCAGGCCCCCGGCGGCGGCGATCAGACGGCGTCTCTGCGCCGCGCCGACCGCCTCCAAGGCTTCGCCCAGGGTGCGCCGCCGCTTGACCTCGATCACCGCCACGACCCCGTCGCGCAGGGCGAGGATGTCGATCTCCGCCTGGGGCGTCTTCAGGCGAAAGCCGAGCAGACGATACCCCCGGAGCATCAGCCAGAGGGCGCACCACCATTCCGCCCGTCGTCCCTCTCGCCGGGCGCGGCCGCCGCGCGTCTGCCGATCCGGCGCGCGCCCCGCGGAACGGACGCCGGGGCGGATCATCGCTTGGACTCGCCGGCGGACCTGAGCGCCAGGGCGCGGGCATAGAGGTCGCGGCGGCCAAGACCCGTCGCCCGGGCCACCTCCGCCGCGGCCGCGGAGGGGCCAAGCCTGGCCGTCGCCTCGATGAGCGCCGCGTCCGCCTCGGCCAGGGAAAGGGGCGCCACGTCGAGAGGCGGGCCGACCACCACCACGATTTCGCCCTTGGGCGTCTGGCAGAGCGGATCCTGGGCCAGGTCATCGAGACGGCCGCGCAGGACGGTCTCATGCAGCTTGGTCAGTTCTCGCGCCACGGCCGCCTCGCGCGGGCCGAACACGGCGGCCATATCCGCCAGGCATGCCGCCAGGCGCGGCCCGGTCTCGAAAAAGATCAGCGAGGCGGGAACCGTCGCCAGCTCTTCGAGGACCCGTCGGCGTGCGGCCGAGCGGGGCGGCGTGAAGCCCGCGAACAGGAAGCGGTCGCTGGGCAGGCCCGATACGGTCAGGGCGGCCAGGAGGGCGGACGGCCCCGGCACCGGATAGATCGCGACTCCCAGGGCCGCCGCCTCCCGCACCAGCCGATAGCCGGGATCGGACACCAGGGGCGTGCCGGCGTCGGAGGTCAGGGCGATCCTCTGACCTTCGCTCAGGCGGCGCAGAATCTCCGGGCGCGCCCGGGCGGCGGCGTGCTCGTCATACCGCTCGAGCCTGGCCTTCAGCCCGTGGGCCGAGAGCAGCTTGGCGCCCATGCGCGTATCCTCACAGAGGACGAGGTCGACGCCGCCCAGCACATCGAGCGCGCGCAAGGTGATGTCGCGCAGGTGGCCGATGGGTGTGGCCACGAGATAGAGACCGGGCGCCAGCGGCGCGGCGGGCGGAGGGGCTGGGGCGTTCACGGCAGGCTCTGCCGGCTTGACCGCGCGGCCGGACCCTGGCGTCCTGCGCCGCGCCAGATCCAGGGAGGCGCGATGCACATGGAGCACGTCGACGTCCTTGTCGTCGGGGCGGGAATTTCCGGCATCGGTGCGGGATATCATCTCAAGACCCGCTGCCCCAACAGAAGCTTCGCCATCTTCGAGGCCCGGCCCGATCTGGGCGGGACCTGGGACCTGTTCCGCTATCCCGGCATCCGCTCCGATTCAGACATGTATACGCTGGGCTTCAGCTTCCGGCCCTGGCGCTCGCCCAAGGCGATCGCCGATGGGCCGTCGATCCTTGCCTATCTCCGCGAGACGGTGGCTGAGCACGGCCTCGCGCCGCACATTCGCTACCGCCGCCGGGTCCGCCGCGCCGACTGGCAAAGCGCCGAGGCGCGCTGGGTGGTGGAGTATGAGGAGAGCGAGGCGGGCGAGGTGCGCCAGATCAGTTGCGGCTTCCTGCACATGTGCGCGGGCTATTACGACTACGGCCGGGGCCACCGGCCGCGCTTCGCCGACGAGGAGACGTTCCGCGGCCGGATCGTCCATCCGCAGTTCTGGCCCGAGGATCTGGACCACGCCGGAAAGAAGGTCGTCGTCATCGGCAGCGGCGCGACGGCGGTGACCCTGGTCCCGGAGCTGGCCAAGACCGCGGCCCAGGTGACCATGCTGCAGCGCTCACCCACCTATGTCGTCTCGCGGCCGGCGGAGGACGCCCTGGCCAACCGTCTGCGCGCGCTCCTGCCCGCGACCCTGGCCTATCAGCTGATCCGCTGGCGCAACGTCCTGTTCGGCCTCTATTTCTTCCGCCTGGCCCGGCGCAGGCCGGACCAGACCAAGGCCGCCCTGATCGACATAGTGCGGCGTCAGCTGGGCGAGGACTTCGACGTCGAAACCCACTTCACGCCTCACTACAACCCCTGGGACCAGAGGCTGTGCCTGGTTCCCGACGGGGATCTCTTCACCGCCCTCAAGTCCGGTCGCGCCCAGGTGGTCACCGACCAGATCGCGCGGTTCACGCCCACCGGGATCGAGCTGGCTTCGGGCAAGTCTCTGGAGGCCGACATCATCGTCACCGCGACGGGCCTGGAGCTGCAACTGATGAGCGGGCTCGAAGCGCGGGTGGACGGGGCGCCGGTCTCGTTCCCCGACGCCTTCAGCTATAAGGGCATGATGTACAGCGGGGTCCCCAATCTGGCCTCCAGCTTCGGCTACACCAATGCCTCCTGGACCTTGAAGGCGGACCTGACCTCAGCCTTTCTCTGCCGTCTGCTGAACCATATGGCGGCGCGCGGCTACCAGGTCTGCACCCCGGTGGCGGACGGCCCCATCGAGCCGACCCCCTGGCTCGACTTCACCTCGGGCTATGTGCAGCGCGCCCTCGGCCGGCTTCCCCGGCAGGGGACGAAGGCGCCCTGGCGGGTCTATCAGAACTACCTTCTCGACCTCCTGGCCTTCCGCTTTGGGAGGATCGAGGACGGGGTCCTGCGCTTCTCGCATGCCGAACGGGGCGACCCGCCGCGCAAGCCATCGGCTCGCCGATCGCAGGCGCAGGCCTCAGGTCAGCTTCAGGGGCGGGAGCGGACGCTGGCGGACGCCTGAACGGGCGGAACGGCAGGTTCAGAACCGGGCGATGTCCTTGGACAGGATCAGTTTGAACACCAGACCATCGGTATTGGGCGTCAGCCCGACCCCGGCGCCGACCTCCACATTGATCGGTTTGCCGTTGTAGTCCACGACCCAGAACAGCTGGTGCTGCTGAAGGCGGGGCGGTTCGAACGCGTTGATCTGTCCGAAATCGTCGTAGGCCTCCACCCCGACGGTCCACAGGTCGTTGAAGTTGTAGTCGATCCGGCTTTCGGGCGCGAAGTCGAGGCGTTTCACCCCGATATAGGAATTGTCCAGGATCGGATTGAAGATCAGGTCCACCTTGCCCAGGCGCCAGCCCACGATCGGGCGGATCTCCGAGGTGTAGGTGTGAGGATCCCAATGGGCCTCATTGAAGCTGAACTCGAAATTCACCCCGTAGAAGAAGGTCCGGGTCTCGGCGTGGGGCGAGACGAACAGCGCCCGCACCTTGAAGCCGTCGAGCTGAAAATGGCCTGGCGACGGCAGGCTGTAGAGCGGGAGATAGAGCCCGGCCTCGAACCAGTCGGTGACGCCATAGGCGAATTCCGGAACGCCATTCCAGGCATGATTGGGAACGATGCCGCCGGGAAAGTCCGGCGTCAGGCGGCCCTCGGGCGTGAAATTGTCGTGCAGGGTGAGATTGAGCACGCCGGGCGGGGCGATCTGGGCGTTATAGACCTGGATCTCATCGGTCTGGGCCAGGGCGGGCCCCGCACCGGCGACGACCGCGCCAAAGGCCATAGCCACGCCGGCGAGCCGCGCCATCCCGCCCGTATTCCCGGTCAACCGCATCCTTCGGGCCCCCGTCGCCGCCGGGTCAGTCTTGCTTAAGGTCCGCTCGCGGCGCGAGAAAAAAGCGGCCCTGGACTGCCGGCATGTAGGATTAAGTTGGAGACTCGAAAACCAGATCGCCCCGATGGCCGGGCGGCGCGGAGGGATTGACCAATGAACGCACCCAAAAACGCCACGGAGGCCACGCGCAAGGCGAATCAGACCGCCCTCCTGCCCAAGGAAGACGGCCAGGACGCCGCGCGGGTTGATCGTGGGTTCATGGGCACGATTGCCGACGCCACGATTCCCGGCGCCTGGTCGATGGCTCCCTATGGGTTTCTGGATGCGGCGAAGGCGCCCGACACGGTCCATCCCGGCCTCTGGCGTCAGGCGCGCCTCAACGCCCGGCACGGTCTCTTCGAGGTGACGCCAGGGATCTATCAGGTGCGGGGATTTGATCTCTCCAACATCACCTTCGTCGAGGGCGAGCGCGGCTATCTGGTGATCGACCCCCTGATTTCGGCGGAGCCGGCGGCCGCGGCGCTGGCCTTGATGCGCGCCCATCGCGGCGACAAGCCGGTCACCGGGGTCATCTATACGCACAGCCACGTGGACCATTATGGCGGCGTGCGTGGGGTGCTGAGCGACGCCGATATCGCCGCCGGACTGGAGATCGTCGCGCCCGAAGGCTTCCTGAAGGCGGCGGTCAGCGAGAATGTCCTGGCGGGAAACGCCATGGGCCGTCGCGCCACCTACATGTATGGCTCGCTTCTCCCGCGCGGCCCCGAAGGGCACGTGGATTGCGGCCTGGGCAAGAGCGTGTCCCTCGGCCAGGTCAGCCTCGTCCCGCCAACCCGCAGCATCGGCCGCACCGGTGAGCGCCTCACCCTGGATGGGGTCGAAATCGTCTTCCAGGTGACGCCTGACACCGAGGCCCCGGCGGAGATGAACTTCTTCTTTCCGCGTCACCGGGCCCTGTGCATGGCGGAGAACTGCTCCTGCCAGCTTCACAACATCTATACGCCGCGCGGGGCGCAGGTTCGGGACGCCAAGGCGTGGAGCCACTATATCGACGAGGCGCGGCGTCTGTTCGGCGGCGAGACCGACGTGGTGTTCGCCAGCCATCACTGGCCGCGCTGGGGCGGCGACGAGGCCGACCTCTTCCTGCGTCAGCAGCGCGACCTCTACAAGTTCATCCACGACCAGACCCTGCGGCTGGCCAATCACGGCCTGGTGGCCAGCGAGATCGCCGAGCGTCTCGAGCTGCCGAGCCGCCTCCGCGCCGAGTGGCATACCCGCGGCTATTACGGAACGCTCAGCCACAACGCCAAGGCGGTCTACCAACGCTATCTGGGCTGGTTCGACGGCAATCCGGCCCATTTGAACCCCCATCCCCCCGAGGCGGCGGGGCGTCGCTACGTGGATCTGGCCGGCGGGGCGGAGGCGCTTTTGGCCAAGGCGCGGGTCGCCTTCGAGGCGGGCGACTATCGCTGGGTCGCCGAGGTCGTAAACCATCTGGTGTTCGCCGATCCCGACAACGTCGCCGCGCGCGAGCTCCAGGCCGACGCCCTGGAACAGCTTGGCTATCAGGCGGAGTCCGGGCCCTGGCGCGACTTTTATCTCACGGGGGCCATGGAGCTGAGAAACCCCCGACCGGCCGCGGAGGAACCGCGCCAGGGGGCCCTGGGACAGCTACGCGACCTCCCGGCGGACGAGCTGCTCGACTCGCTCTCGGTCCGCCTGGACGCGGCGCGGGCCGACACGCTGGACCTCGCCCTGACCCTTGCCTTCACGGACGTGGCGGCGCGTTTCGCGCTGCGGGTGGAGAACGCGGTTCTGCGCCACGCCGCGATCTCTCCGGGCGAACTCCCTCACGAAACCGAGCTTGCGGGCCCCGAGGTGCGCCTCAGCCGCGCCGACCTCATTGCGCTGGTCTCAGGCGCCCTGGACATGGCCGCCGCCACCGCCTCCGGTCGGGTGGCCGGGCCGGGTGTGGAAGGCCTCGCCCAGCTCCTCGCCTGCCTCGATCGCTTCGACTTCTGGTTCAATATCGTCTTGCCGTGATGCGCGGCGGCGGCCGGCCAGGCGGTCAGTCCGGCTTGCCGGCGGGGCGCTTGAGGAACGGGACCATGCGCCAGAGCACGGGGTGGCCATCGAACTGGTGCTTGAAGGCGCCGGCGACATGCAGGGCCCAGGTCACCACCAGGGCCCAGATCAGGATGAAGACGTGAAGGTGCTTGATCTGGTGCAGCTCAGGCCGAGGCAGGACCCCGACGCCTGGAATGGCCGGCCAGGCGAAGCCCCAGAATCCGATCGGGTGGCCGCGACCCGATACCAGCACCCAGCCGCTGAGCGGAATCCCCACCATCAGGACATAGAGCGCCACATGGACGAGCAGGGCCAGGCGCCTCTCCCAGGCGCTGAGATCCTCGGGCAGGGCCGGCGGCCGGTTGGCCAGACGCCAAAGGATGCGCACGGCCACCACCAGCATCAGGGTCAGGCCCAGAGAGATGTGCAGGGTCTCGATCTGCTCCTGGGCCGCGGAATGGTCGGGCAGGACCTCGTTCATGTACCAGCCAAGGCCGAGCTGGGCGGCGATCAGGGCGGCAATCAACCAATGCAAGGCGATGGCCGCGGGCTTGTATGCCGCTGACGGCGCCGGCGGCGGAGCGGCCCATGGAGAGGTCTGGGGAGACGGGGTCGGGTGAGATGCGGGATCCGACGAGACGGTCATGAACGCTCCTGCTGGGCTCGGCCACCAGGGCTAGAAAGCTCCTGACCCGGGCGCTCAAGTCAAGAGGTCTCTCCGCCCCTCCCGGAGCCGTCGGGACGGTTCGTCCCGGCGCCTGCGTCATGCGCCTTGACCAGGGCCCGGGGCGCGATGCGACGCCAGCGGCGTTCGAGATAGCCACGTAGCCGGGCCGGGTCCAGGGGGCCGATCCGCGCCAGGACCGAGGGATGGCTCCGATAGTGATCCGTGATGTGGAAGGTCGCGGGCTCGGCCTCGATCAGGAGTTCGCGCTCGTCGAAGTTCACCTCCAGCAAGACGAGGCTTTCGTCCTCGTCTCTGAGTCGGGTCAGGAACTTGCCGTTCACCTTGAAGGACGCAAATCCATAGGACCTCCCCTCCTCCACGCCGGGGAGGGAGAAAATGACGGCGCGGACCTCGTCAAAGGTCATACGGGGTCCCCGGCTAGGGCGCGGGAGTCTGGGTCACCGCCCGCAGCACATGCAGATAGCCGGGCGCGGTCTCCATCCGCGCCAGGACCCCGTCGCGGGTCAGGAGGCGGTGGGCGCGGGGCAGGCTCCAGCAGGGCACGTGCATCACCATGTGATGCTCGCAGTGATAGTTCACATAGTAGGGCGCGATCAGGGCCCGTTCGAGGAGGCTGGCGCGGGTGGTGCGGGCGTGACGCAGGGGGTCGGGCTCGTCCTTGGCCACCAGGGCGTGCTCGGCGATGTTGCGGATCCGCGTCACAAGCTGGAACCAGGTGGCGCGCGGGACGAGCCACAGGGCGAACCAGCCCCAGGGGTAGCCGGCGGCCGTGAAGGCCAGAATGGCCACGCCATTGACGATCAGCCAGCGACGCTGCCGTCCCGCCTCCTCGATCAGGATCGGCGTCACGGCCTCGTCCGGCCGGCGCGCCTTGAGGCGGGCGACGAGACGGCCAAAGCGCTGCTTGAACCAGGTCTGACCGGTCAGGTCGCGCACCACCTTGCGGCGGAACGACCCGCGGCTGATCGGAAACGGCGCGGAGAGGACAAGATCCGGGTCTTCGGCCTGCTGCGCGAACTTGTGGTGCTGCAGGTGGTATTTGCGATAGCTGGCGACGCCGCCGCCGCAGAGCCACTCGGCCGCCGCGTCATTGATCGCCGGATTGGGGTGCAGGGCCCCGTGGGCGGCGTCATGCAGCAGGATGGCGAGACCGAGCTGGCGCGCGCCGATGACGACGATCATCAGGGGCAGGGTCAGGGGCCAGATGAGGCCGATCACGGTGGCCGCGCCAATCACCGCCCAGCAATGGCCGATCAGGGCCAGACCCTTCCAAGACGAACGCGCGGTCAGACGCGCCCAGTCGTCCGGGGCGAAATAGGCCTTGGGATCGATGCGCGCGGCGACCGCCATGGGCCGTTCTATACGCCTGGACGGAGGCGGAGGTGAACTCCGGCTGCGTCGCTCAACCCGCGCGTGAGCTGGCCATGGCGCTCATCTCTTCGGCCGTGGCGCCGAATATGGCCGCGAAGGGCGAGCCGGCCGTCGGATCCCAGGCGTGGCGCGAGCCGATCGTGATTCCGCCATCGACGACGATGTGCGTGCCGGTGACGAAGGCCGACTCGTCGCTGGCGAGATAGAGGGCCGCTGCGGCTATGTCCTGCGGCAAGCCTGCCTTGGGGATCGGCTGGGCGATGGCCGCGTTCTGCGCCACCATGGCCGCCATCTGGTCGGCTGCCTCCCGGGGCAGGCCCAGCGCCGCGCCGAAGATCGAGGTGGCGATAAGGCCGGGACAGATGGCGTTGACGCGGATGCGTTGGGGCGACAGCTCAGCCGCCGCGCACCGGCTCATATGCACCACCGCCGCCTTGGCCGCCGAATAGGCCAGGGGCCCCCAGCCCGCCTGAAGACCGGCGATCGAGGCGGTATTGATGACTGAGCCGCCGCCGCGCGCTTTCATCAGGGGCAGGGCATGCTTCATGCCGAGCGCCGGGCCCCGCACCAGGACCGCGAAGGTCTTGTCCCAGCCCTCCCCGTCGATCCCTTCGACGCCCCCCGGCAGACCCGCATGGCCGGCGTTGTTGAACAGGATGTCCAGGCCGCCAAAGGCCTCGGCGGCAAGCCGGCAGGCGGCGGCGATGTCCGCCTCCTGGGTCACGTCGCAATGCGCGAAGCGCACAGACCCGGCGAAACGCTCCTCAAGGCGGGCGCCCTTCTCCTGTTGCAGATCGGCGGCCACCACCTTGGCCCCTTCCGCGACGAACAGCTCCACCGTTCCAAGGCCGATGCCTGAGCATCCCCCGGTGATCACCGCCACCTTGCCGTCCAGTCTGTTGGCCATGGGCCCGTCCTTCCCTCCAATCGGTCCTGCGTGTTCCCTGCCTCCGGGACCTAGTCCATCACCACCACGACCTTGCCCATGGCGTTGCGGCTGGCGAGGTGAGCGATGGCCTTGGCGCCGTCGGCCAGGGAGAAGCGTTCGGAGACGTGAGGACGGATTTTACCGTCCCTGTAGAGCTGCATCAGTTCGCCGACATTGCGTCGGTGCGCGGCAGGGTCGCGCGCCACCGCGGCGCCCCAGAACACCCCGACGATGTCGCAGCCCTTGAGCAGGGTCAGGTTCAGCGGGATGCGCGGAATCCCGGCCGGGAAGCCGACCACCAGGAAGCGGCCCTCCCAGGCCATGGCCCGCAGGGCGGCTTCGGCATAGTCGCCGCCCACCCCGTCATAGACGAGGTCGGCCCCGCCCGCGCCGCAGGCGCCCTTGAAGAGGTCGGCCAGGGCCTTCTGGCCCTCGCGATCGAACGGACCGGACGGATAGACCACGCCCTCGGCGGCGCCGTGCGCCTTGGCCAGGGCCACCTTGTCTTCGGACGAGGCCGCGGCGATCACCCGCGCGCCCATGGCCACGCCCAACTCCACGGCCGCGAGGCCCACCCCGCCCGCCGCGCCCAGGACCAGCAGGGACTGGCCGGGCTTCAGATGGCCCCGGTCCTTGAGGGCGTAATAGGAGGTGCCGTAGGTCATGATAAAGGCCGCCGCCTCGTCGAACGGCATGGCGTCGGGAATCGGGATCAGACGCCCGGCGTCCACCGCGACCTCCTCGGCCATTCCGCCGGCGGTGTTGTTGGCCAGGACCCGGTCGCCGGGTTTGACCGCGGTGACGCCCTCGCCCACAGCCTTGACCACACCCGACATCTCACCCCCCGGCGAGAAGGGCCGGGGCGGGCGGAACTGATACTTGTCCTCGATGATCAGCACGTCGGGATAGTTCACCCCACAGGCCTTCACCTGGATCACCGCCTGGCCGGGCCCGGGCGTCGGGCTTGGAACGTCCTCCAGAACCAGGGTTTCGGGTCCGCCGACGGCCTTGCTCAGGAGCGCCTTCATCTCGTCCTCGCGTTTCCTCGCCTTGAGCGCCTTGCCTTGCGGCCGAACCCATAAGGGGGGTCGCCGCACGCTCAGGAATTTGAAGAGAGAGCCCGATTCAACGCTTCGCCCGGTCCGCGAAAGCGCATCGTGCTCTTGCCCGCTTGTTTTCGGGCGCGGGGAGGCTATCGGAAGGCGCCGGCGCGCGGAAGGCCGCGAAGCCCGGTATTTCCGGATCTGTTTGGAGACGTCGTGATGGCCTCGAACCGCGTGCGTCTGGTTCTGCATGGCGGAGCCGGCGCTCTCCCTGATCGCGACTATTCGCGCCAGATCGCCCATATGCGGGGCCTCGTGGAGGCCGGCCGCGACCGGCTGAACGGCGGCGCGCCGGCTCTGGATGTGGTCGTGGAGACGATCGCCGCCCTTGAGGACTCAGGGCTCTATGTGGCCGGACGGGGCGCCTCGCCCAACCGCGCCGGGGTCTATGAACTCGACGCCAGCCTGATGCACGGCCCGACCCGGCGGGTTGGGGCGGTGGCGGCCCTGCGGGGCTTCGCCTCACCCATTCAGGCCGCCCGGGCCGTGATGGAGCGGACCCGCCACGTGCTTCTGGCCGGCGAGGGAGCCGCCGCCTTCGCCGCCGACGAAGGCCTGGAGACGATTGCCGATCCCGCGACCTGGTTCACTCCGGCCGCACCCCGCGGCGAGGGCGGTGCGTCGTCCCAGACCGGAACGGTGGGCTGCGTGGCGCTCGATGAGAGCGGGGCGCTGGCGGCGGGAACCTCCACCGGGGGCGTGTTTGGAAAGCTTCCCGGCCGGGTCGGCGACACCCCGATCCCCGGCGCCGGCATGTGGGCGGACGACACCGCCGCCATATCTTGCACCGGCGAGGGCGAGATGTTCATCCGCGCCGCGGTCGGGGCGCAGATCGCCTTTCGCATGCGCTTTGGCGGTCAGTCTCTCGAGGCCGCGACGACGGCGACCCTGGCCGAGGTGGGGGCCCTCGCGGGCGAAGGTGGCCTCATCGCCCTCTCCGCCGCCGGCGAGATCGCCATGCCGTTCAACAGCCGAGGCATGAAGCGCGCCTGGCTGGGAGCGGGCGGGGAGATCGGCTCGGCTGCTTTTTAGAGCGCCGTCCCACCAGACGGGCGGGCGATGAACGATCAGGCGGCCTCGGGGCGCGGGGAATCCGAGGTCAGGGCGACGAACACGTCCTCCAGGTCCGGGTCCTCGGTGCGCAGGTCGCGGATGGTCACGCCGGCGGCGCGGATTTGGGCGAGAACCTGTTCAACCCCGGCGCCGGCGCTTTTGAAGGCCACGGCGAGATCGCCATTGGGCCGCAGGCGGGTCTCGAACTCGCCGATACGCGGCGCCGCGGCCAGGGCCGTGTCCGGCGTCACCACCACGGTGCGGGTGTCCAGCCGCTTGAGCAGCTGAGCGGTCGGTTCACACGCGACGACCTGCCCGCGATTGACGATGGCGATGGTGTCGCACAGGGCCTCCGCCTCCTCCAGATAATGGGTGGTCAGGACAATGGTGACGCCCTGCCGGTTGAGGCTCTCCACATAGGCCCAGAGCTGACGGCGCAGCTCCACATCGACCCCGGCGGTCGGCTCATCCAGGACCAGGACCGGGGGGTTGTGGACCATGGCCTTGGCCACCATCAGACGCCGCTTCATGCCGCCCGATAGCTGCCGGACATAGGCGTCGGCCTTGTCGCTGAGGCCGAGCGCCGCCAGAAGTTCGTCGGTCCGCCGCTGGGCCTTGGGCACCCCATAGAGGCCGGCCTGGACATCGAGCGACTCGCGCGGGGTGAAAAAGACGTCGGCGGCGATCTCCTGGGGCACCACGCCGATGGCGGCCCGGGCGTCGCGGGCCCGCGTATCAATATCGCGCCCCCAGATCTCCACCCGGCCCGCGGTCTTTTTGGTCAGGCCGGCGAGAATGTTGATGAAGGTCGACTTGCCCGCCCCGTTCGGCCCCAGGAGCCCAAAGATCGCCCCGCGCGGAATGGTCAGGTCGACGCCCTTGAGGGCCTGCATGGCCGGCATGGTCCGGGTGGCGGGATAGGTCTTGACGAGACCGCGCGCGGAGATGGCGTTGTCCGGAAGGTCCATGCGGCGTCTCCAATGGGGTCGAGGGGCGCCCGATTGACGCTCGATCCGCCCCACGCCTATCTAGGGCCGCGCCCGTGAGCCGCCAAGGACTCGCCGCGCGCCAGCCTGTCGCACCTTTTGAAGGACCACCCCGCCCATGGCCCAACCCCGCTCGCCCGATGCGCCAGCCCAAGAGGCGCCGGAAGTGGTGGTGGTGCATTCGCGCCGGATCGCCTGTGATGGGGTGGGCGGCGCCCTGGGCCATCCCCGCGTCTGGCTGGAGATGGGCGAGGCGGACGAGGTCGAGTGCGGCTATTGCGACCGTCGCTTCGTCCTGGCGGGCTCCGCCTCGGCTCCCGCCGCCGCCGAGTCCCACGCGCCCGGCGTTTATGAGACCTCCCCAGGGCACTGACCCCGCGGCGCCGCGCATCCCTTTGGACGCGCCCCGCGTTATCTCTCCCAGGCGCCAATCCCATGGGAGGTCCTGAGATGAAGATTCTGGCGGCGAGCCTGGCGACCATGGCCCTTTCCATCGCCCTCAGCGGATGCGCCGGCGGCTATGTGGGAGGCGATTTCGGCGGCCCGGTCGCGATGGCCGACTGCGGCGGCTATTATGACGGCTTCTACGGACCGGTGGACGACGGCTGCTGGGGCAGCGACGGCGCCTTCTGGTATCACAGCGCGGACTATGGCTGGCGGCGCGACGAGGGCCGCCATTTCGACCACGTCCGACGCGACGGGGCCCGGGAATTCCACGGCAGAGGCCCCGGGGAAGGCCACGCCTTCCGAGAGGCGCGCCGCGGCGGGGATCCTCGCGACTAGGGCCGAGCTGGCTCAGGGACCGGACGGGGCGGCGCCTTGACCGGCGGGCTTGGGCGTTTCGTCTGGCAAGACAAATCGCACCGGAACCTCGAGGCGGGCGCCGTCGACCGGCGTGTCCAACGCGCTCCAGGCGGACATGCGCATCCCGCTCACCACCTCGACAGCCGCCTCGGCGAATCCCAGGTCTGGGGGGGTGGCGCGCAGGGGCCGACAGTCACTGAGCCCCCCGCCCGGGGCGACGACGCAATCGGCGACCCCGGTTCCCTCGCGAATTCCCTTGGCCCGCGCCTTCGCGGGAAATAGGGCGATGGCGTCTTGCTGGCTGGGCGCCGCCACCCAGAGCGGTTGGCCGATCTGGCGATGGATCCAGGCCGGGCTGGCCGGATCCGGAAAGCGGATATCGAGATCCACCACGGCCGAGACGCCATGGATTGTCGAGGGATCGAGCGGGGCGAGCCGGAATCGCGAGACGAGCCGCAGGGCCGCCGCGCCAAAGCCGGCGCGAGGCGGGGCCTCCTGGAGGATTCGACAGCCGCCGATCTCATTGGCCGGATGAAGGAAGCAACGCAACAGGACACGCCCGTCAGCCGATGCGGCCGATGGCGTCTTGGGCCGCGCCGCATCCACGTCCGCAAAAGTCGGGGCCTCGACCCAGATGGGCCTGCGAATGGCATAGGTGGTGTTCACGCCCACGGGGTCGGCCTCGAATTGAATGGGAATGGTAATGGTCGCCCGTCCCGGCCCTGCATCCGGCATCGGGGTCATGGCGAACTTCTGCGCCAGCTCCAGCGCAGCGGCGCCAAAGCCGTACCCGGCCGGGCTTTCCGAGACGATCGCGCAGTCTCGCAGAGCGCCCGTTTGGTCGACGGCGCATTTCATGACAACGCGTCCCGAAACGCCGGCGCGTATCGCCGCCTCCGGATAGACCTGCACAACGTCATCGCCCGAGGGCCGTTCGACCCATCGCGGTAGTCCCGGGTCGGGGTCGGGGGCCCCAAACGCCACAGGGACGTCCAGCAAGGAATCGTGGGGCCCTTCCGGACCCTGCGCGGGTTGGAATTTCAACACCTTAGCCACGCTAATGGCGGCGGCCCCGAAACCGTACCCCTTGGGGGCCTCCGAGACCACCCCACAGTCCTCGGCTGTCCCGGCCTCGGTAATGCGACACTTGAGCACGGCCTTTCCCGAGCGGTGCTCGACCAGGGCGCGCTGCGGCCAGGCCGCCATGACCTGCGCCTGAGTCGGAGGGGCGAGAAGCCGCGCGGGCGTCTCCGACGGCGACGGCGCGGCCGCCGTCTGCAACAACGCCGCCAGCATCAGACTCATCACGCCCCCGCCTCCCGCCCACATCTCCGAGACCGCGACAAGGGGTCCCGCGTCGGGCGCTGCGCGTCAAGGCGGTCTGGAGACGCGCCGGCCGGGCGCCCGGGTGACCTGAGCGGCAAGGCGGCCTATTCTGACAAGCATGACCGACACGCTCGACGCCGCCGCGGACCCCCAGGCCGTGCGCCTCTATCTGGTGGACGGATCGGGCTTCATTTTCCGCGCCTTCCACGCCCTGCCGCCGCTGACCCGCAAGTCGGACGGCCTTCCGGTGGGCGCGGTCCAGGGCTTCTGCAACATGCTCTGGAAGCTGCTGGTTGAGATGAAGACCGGGCCGGACGCGCCGACCCATCTGGGCGTGGTGTTCGACCACTCCGAAGCCACCTTCCGCAACCACATCTACCCCGACTACAAGGCCCATCGGCCGCCGGCGCCGCCCGACCTCGTGCCTCAGTTCCCCCTCGTGCGCGACGCCACCCGGGCCTTTGGCGTGGCGAGCCTGGAGCTGGCCGGCTACGAGGCCGACGACATCATCGCCGCCTATGCCGAGACCGTGCGCCTCCAGGGCGGTCAGGTGACCATCGTCTCCTCCGACAAGGACCTGATGCAGCTCATCGGCGGCGGCGTGGTGATGTTCGACGCCATGAAGAATGTGCGCATCGGGCCAGAGCAGGTGGTCGAGAAGTTCGGGGTGCCGCCGGACAAGGTGATCGACGTCCAGGCGCTGTGCGGCGATCCGGTGGACAATATCCCCGGCGCCCCCGGCATCGGGGTCAAGACGGCGGCGGCGCTGATCGCCGAGTATGGCGACCTCGATACGGTCCTGGAGCGTGCGCGGGAGATCAAACAGGAGAAGCGCCGCGCCATCCTCCTGGACTTCGCCGATCAAATCCGTCTCTCGCGGCGCCTGGTGACGCTCGACCGCACCACGCCCCTTCCCGAGCCCCTGGAGGCCCTGCGCGTGGGCCCGCCCGACCCGGCGGTCCTGGCGGGCTTCCTGGAGACGATGGAGTTTCGCACCTTGGCGCGGCGCGTCGGCGATGGCGCCGGCCCCTCTCGCGCCACGTCCGAGCCCGCCTCGAGGGCAAGCGGACCCCCGCCCCCCGCGTCGGACATTTCCGGCGTCGATCCGGCCCTGCGCGCGCCCATCAACCATGACGCCTATGTCTGCGTCCGCGACCTTGAGACCCTGGACGCCTGGATCGCCCGCGCCTTCGCGGCAGGTCAGGTGGCGTTCGATACCGAGACCGACGCCCTGTCCTCCTCCCATGCGGGCCTTTGCGGCGTGTCTTTGGCCGTGGCCCCAGGCGAGGCCTGCTACATCCCGCTCGGCCACGAGCCGGAGCCGGGTCTCGACCTCGAGGCGGTCGCCGATCTGGATCAGATTCCCCTGGCCGAGGCGATCGCGCGGTTGAAGCCCCTGTTGGAGTCGCCCGCCGTCCTCAAGATCGGCCAGAACGCGAAGTACGATATCGCCGTCCTGTCGCGGTATGGCGTCGCGGTCGCCCCGATCGACGACACCATGCTGATCTCCTATGTGCTCGAAGGCGGGCTGCACAATCACGGGATGGACGAGCTGTCCCGCCTCTGGCTGGGCCACGACCCCATCAGCTTCAAGACCGTGGCCGGGACGGGCAAGGCGCAGAAGAGCTTCAAACATGTGGAGCTGAAGGCGGCCACGCGCTACGCCGCCGAGGACGCCGACGTCACCCTGCGCCTGCACGCGCTATTGCGGCCAAGGCTGCCGCGCGAAGGGCTTCTCAACGTCTATGAAACCCTAGAGCGCCCCATGCCCGGGGTCCTGGCCGCCATGGAGTGCGACGGGGTGCGCATCGATCCGGACCGCCTGCGGCGGCTGTCTCAGGACTTCGCCATGCGCATGGCCGAGTTCGAGACCCAAGCGCACGCTCTGGCGGGCCGGCCGTTCAATCTCGGCAGTCCCAAGCAGATTGGCGAGGTGCTGTTCGGCGAGCTGGGTCTCGACGGCGGAAAGATGACGGCCACCGGGGCGCGCAGCACCGACGCCGCGGTTCTGGAAGACCTGGCCGCCGCCGGCCACGCGCTGCCGCGCGTCCTTCTCGACTGGCGTCAGCTGGCCAAGCTGAAGGGAACCTATACGGACGCCCTGGCCCAGGCGGCGGACCCACAGACCCACCGGGTGCACACCTCCTACGCCCTGGCGTCCACCACCACCGGCCGCCTGTCCTCATCTGATCCCAACCTGCAGAACATCCCGGTGCGCACCGAGGAGGGCCGAAAGATCCGCGCCGCCTTCGTCGCCCGCCCGGGTTCGGTGCTGATCAGCGCCGACTACAGCCAGATCGAACTGCGCCTCCTGGCCCATATCGGCGACATCGCCCAGCTCAAGACCGCCTTCCGTGACGGGCTCGACATTCACGCCATGACCGCTTCGGAAATGTTCGGTGTGCCGGTTGAGGGCATGCCGTCGGAAACGCGGCGGCGCGCCAAGGCGATCAATTTCGGCATCATCTACGGCATCTCGGCCTTTGGACTGGCCAACCAGCTCGGCATCCCGCAGGACGAAGCCGGGGCCTATATCAAGACCTATTTCGAGCGTTTCCCGGGCATCCGCGCCTACATGGATCAGGCCCGGGCCCTGGTGCGCGAGCAGGGCTTTGTCACAAGCCTGTTCGGCCGCCGGATCCACATTCCCATGATCCGCTCCAAGTCGGTGGGCGAGCGCCAGTTCGCCGAGCGCGCCGCGATCAACGCCCCGATCCAGGGGGCCGCCGCCGACATCATGCGGCGCGCCATGATCCGCATGCCCGGCGCCCTGGCCGAGGCCGGCCTCTCGGCGCGCATGCTGCTGCAGGTCCACGACGAGCTGGTCTTCGAGGCGCCGGAGGCCGAGGCCGAGGCGGTTTGCGAACTCGCCCGCCAGGTCATGTCCCGCGCCGCCCTGCCCGCCGTCGAGATCTCCGTCCCCCTGGTCGTCGAGGCCCGGGCGGCCGCCAACTGGGACGAGGCGCACTGACGCGACGCAAGGCCGGCTAACGCGACCGCTCCGCCCACCGCTTGAGCGGCGCAAAGCCCATGCGGTGGACCGGGCACGGGCCCAGCCGGCTCAAGGCCTCGGCGTGAGCCACCACCCCATAGCCCTTGTGCTGGGCGAACCCATAGCCCGGATGGAGGGCGTCGAGCTCGATCATCACCCGGTCGCGCGCGGTCTTGGCAAGGATCGAGGCGGCGGCGATGGAGGCGCTCAAAGCGTCGCCCTTGACCACCGGGCGGACAGGGCAGGCCAGGGCGAACCGATAGGAGCCGTCGACCAGGGCAAAGGCGGGGGCAGGGTCAAGGGCGGAGACGGCGCGCGACATGGCCAGCTCGGTCGCCCGCAGAATATTGAGCGTGGCGATCTCCTCGACGCTGGCGAAGGCGACGGCCCAGGCGCGCGCGCAGGCCTTGATCTCGACTTCGAGCGCCTCGCGCCGGTCGGCCTTGAGGGCTTTGGAGTCGTCCACCCCCGGGATCGGCGCCTCCAGAATGACCGCCGCGGCGCAGACCGGGCCGGCCCAGGGCCCGCGTCCGGCCTCGTCGACGCCGCAGACCGGCGCCGGGCAGGCCGCCTCCAGACTGAGGTCCGGACCGGGGCGCCGGAGGGGCCTAGCTCCGGGCAAGCGCGGCGACCTTGGCGTGACAGGGACAGGTGACCACGTGGTCGTTGACCATGCCCACCGCCTGCATGAAGGCATAGACGATCACCGGGCCACAGAACTTGAATCCCCGCGCCTTGAGCGCCTTGGCCATCTCCACCGCCTTGGGCGTCTGGGCGGGAACCTGGCGGGTGTCGGTCCAGCGGTTCTGTAAGGGGGCGCCGCCGGCGAGGTCCCACATCCACGCTGAAAAATCCTCGCCCGCCTCGCGCATGTCGAGAAAGATCTGGGCGCCGCGGATGGCGGCGTCGATCTTGGCGCCGGAGCGGACAATGCCGGCGTCGGCCATCAGACGCGCGCGATCGGCCTCACCGAATCGGGCGACGATCTCAGGGTCAAAGCCCGCGAAGGCGGCGCGGAAGGCCTCGCGTTTGCGCAGGATGGTGATCCAGGCGAGGCCCGCCTGGAAGCCGTCGAGCACCAGCTTCTCCCACAAGGCGCGGCTGTCATATTCCGGGACGCCCCATTCCTCGTCATGATAGGCAAGGTAGAGGGGGTCCGCGGGATTGGCCCAGGCGCACCGGGTCGGCTCGCCCTCGAACAGTCGAACGCCCATCCTGGCCCCCTCCTCTCGCCTCGCCGCGCGACCTCCGGCGAGTCCATCTTTCGACTCCGCTCTCAGGCCCGAACGAAGACCCAGCCGTGAAAATCCTCAATGTCGGAGACTTCAACTGGATGACGGGGGCCGAGCGCCATACCGCCAACCTCTCTTTGTTCGACATTCGCCGCAAGTTCAGCCTGGCCGCCATCCGCGCGGGCCATCTGGTGGTGGAATATTCGGATCGGGCCGTGGCGCGCTCATCCGCGCCATTTGGCGTTCGCGCCCTGGGGCGCGGCGCGGCGGACCGGCGATTCCTGCAAGCGGTCGACGAGCTCCGGCCTGACCTGATCTGGCTGCATTTCGCCGACGACCTGTCCAATGCGGCCCTGGCGGAGGCTCGCCGGCTCGCTCCGGGGGTGATCCTGGCCGACATTCAGATCGACCCGGTCTGGACGCCCAAGACCCAGGCGCGGATGGCTCTGCGGAAAGGCCATGTGGACGCGCTCTTCGTCACCACCGCCGATCCGGCCCTGGCGCGCTTTGCCGGGCCCCGCGCCTTCGCCGCGTTCCTGCCCAATCCGGTGGACCCGAGCGTCGAAACCGGTCGCGCCTTCGACAACCCCGCCCCGGCCTTTGATCTCGTCTTTCCCGCCAGCGACGAGGCGCCGCGCGCGGTGGGCTCCCGGGAGCTGAGCCCCAGCCTGGCCACGGCCCTTCTGAAGTCGGAGACCCCGGGTCTGAGGCTTCTGGCGCCGGGGGTGGGGGATCAGCCGCAGGCGCGCGGCGCGGCCTATTTCGACGCCCTCCTCAGCGCCCGCATCGGCTGGGCCCTGTCGCGGCGCGGCGACCAGCCCCTCTACGCCTCCGACCGCATGGCGCACATGTTCGGCCAGGGCCTCTCGGTTCTGATCGACCGGCGGGGCGGCTTCGACCGCTACTATGACGCCAGCGAGGCGGTTTTCTATTCCGAGCTCGCCGACCTCTCGGTCGCCCTGGCGCGCCTGATCGCCGATGACGCGCGGGCGCGGGCCCTGGCCGAGCGCGGCTGGCGCAAAACCTGGGACCTGTTCCACGGCGACAAGGTCATGGCCTATGTTCTGGCCCAGCTGTTCGACGAAGGCGGGGCCCGGGACCAGCCCTGGCCCTGCGCGCGGTGGGCCGGATCGGGGCCCGAATCAGGGCTCTGAGGCGCGCGCCGCCTCAAGCCAGGGCGGCCAGATCGGCTCCCAGGCGCCGCCGGCATGGTTGAGCGGCCCGGCCTCCAGCCGATCAAGCCGCACCAGAGCCAGGCCCAGCTCACCTTCGACCGAGCGCAACTCACCGGCGCGCAGGGTTCCCGCCAGGAGCTCGGCCCCGGCCTCCGGCGCGGCGCCTTGCAGACGCACCGGGATCATGCGGCTTCGCACCGTCCCCCGGCGCTTCATGCGCGAGGTGGTCTCCTGGCCGACAAAGCAGCCCTTCTTGAAGTCGATGCCCTGCAGGAGGTCGAAATTGGCCTCGATGGGGTAGGTCTCATCCTGTCCCCAATCGGCGGGGCCGGGAATTCCCAGCCCCATGGCGTGGCGCCGGTAGGCGGCGGCATCGGCGATCGCAGCGCCCGACGGCGGCGCCGCGCCATAGCCGCGCCAGCCCAATTCCGGCAGGCGAGGATCGGGCGAAAAGCCGTCCAGACCCGCGTCGGCGCCGGGCTCACCCCAAAGGGCCGCGACCTTCAGATCGCTAAGCGCCAGATCCACCTTGGCGCGCAAGCGATAAAGGCCCAGGCGGTCGGCGATCGCCTCGCGTTGCCCGGCCTGGACATCGAGCAGGCAGCCCTCATCGCGTCCGACCAGGAACAGGTCGTGCAGCAGCCGGCCCTGTGGCGTGAGCAGGGCGCCGAAGCGGATTTCGCCGGGCGTCAGCTGGGCGACATCCTGGGTCAGAAGGCCCTGGAGGAAGTCGCGCCAGTCGGGACCGGAGATGGCGAGGACCGCCCGGTCGTCCAGCCGGGCGCAGATCAGGGGCTTGGCCATGACGCCAAGCTAGGGAGTCGCGGCCCACGCCGCCAGGGCAAAGCGTCGGATGAAGCCCTTGGGCCAAGGGCTTGGGCCAACGGCTTAGGCCAAGGGCGTGGGGTGGAGCGCGAGGGTGGGTGGTCTATAAGGCGATCCATGGCGTCCGCGCGCTTTCCGATCCTCTTCATCACCCATAGCCGCCTGGGGGATGCGGTGCTGTCGTCCGGCCTGATCCCGGCCCTGGCCGAGCGCCACCCCGGGGCGCGCTTCACGATCGTCGCCTCGGCCCTCACCGCGCCCCTGTTCGCCCAGACCCCGGGGCTGGAGGACCTGATCGTGCTGGAGAAGCAACGCTTGGGCCTGCATTGGCTCCGACTCTTCTGGCGGCTTGGCCTGCGCCGCTGGGGCCTGATCGTCGATCTGCGAGGCGCCCCGATCACCGCGGTCTTCAACCATCGCCGCCGCCTGGCGCACCGCAAGACCGCGGCGCCGGTGCACAAGGTGCGCGAAGCCGGCCGCCTTCTGGGCGCCATGCAGCCCCCCCCGGCGCCGTTCCTCGCCACCAATGACGAGATCGAGTCCCGGGCCAAGGCCCTGACCAAGGGCCGGGGTCCGATCCTGGCCATCGCACCCTGCGCCAACTGGGTCGGCAAGGCCTGGCCGGCGGAGCGCTATGCCCGGGTGGCGCGCGAGCTACTCGGTCGCGGCGGGGCCCTGGCCGGAGGGCGCCTGATGGTTCTGGGCGGGCCCGAGGACCGACGCGAGGCGGGGCCGGTTCTGAGCGCGGCGCCCAAGGCCCGGGTGATCGACCTGGTGGGCCGCGAGGACCTGCTGGTTCTTTACGCCGCGCTCAAGCGGGTGCGCCTGTTCATCGGCGGCGACACGGGTCTGACGCACATGGCCGCCGCGGCCGGCGCGCCCTGCCTGGCGCTGTTTGGCCCCTCGGACGAAAGCCTCTATGCCCCGTGGGGCGCCAAGACCCAGGTCATCCGCGGCGCCCGTGGCTTCGCCGAATTCAAGCGCATCGACCCCAAGCTGAACCTCGCCATCCGCCATATCATCGAACTCAAGCCGGAGGCGGCGCTCACGGCGGCGCGCACGCTTCTGGAGATGACCGCGCCTCCGGGCAGGTCCGCCGCCACGTCCACCCCGTCCTCTTCGCAACAAGGCTCCGTCCATGCCCCAGACCTATGACCTGATCGTCCGCGGCGGCGAATTGGTGAACCATGCCGGCCGAGGGTTGGGCGATGTGGGGATCAAGGACGGCAAGATCGTCGATGTGGGCGACCTCGGCCAGGCCTCGGCTGGCCGGGTGTTCGACGCCACGGGCCTCGCCGTTCTGCCTGGCATGATCGACAGCCAGGTGCATTTCCGCGAACCGGGCCTCGAATGGAAGGAAGATCTGGAGAGTGGATCTCGCGGCGCGGTTCTGGGCGGGATCACCGCCGTATTCGAAATGCCCAATACCGAGCCGGCGACGACCAATCCCGACGCCCTGGCCGACAAGCTCGCCCGGGCCAAGGGCCGGATGCACTGCGACCACGCCTTCTATGTCGGGGGCACGCACGACAACGCCCCATATCTTGGCGAGATGGAGCGCCTGCCCGGTTGCTGCGGGGTCAAGGTGTTCATGGGCGCCTCGACCGGCTCGCTGCTGGTGCCCGACGATGAGGGGGTGGGGGCGATCCTGCGCCACATCACCCGCCGCGCCGCCTTCCACTCCGAGGACGAGTTCCGTCTGGCCGAGCGCCGGCCGCTGGCCAGGACCGGCGACTGGTCCAGTCACCCCGAGGTGCGCGACGCGGAGTCGGCCATCCGCTCCACCCGCCGACTGGTCGCCCTGGCCAAGGCGCTCGGCAAGCGCATCCATGTGCTGCACGTCACCACCGCCGAAGAAATCGCCTTCCTGGCCGATCACAAGGACGTGGCCAGCGTCGAGCTGACCCCGCAACACCTGACCCTGACCGCGCCGGAGGCCTATGAGCGCCTCAAGGGCTTCGCCCAAATGAACCCGCCGATTCGGGACGCCCATCATCAGGCGGCCCTTTGGAGCGCCATCGAGACCGGGCTCGCCGACGTCATGGGGTCGGACCATGCGCCACACACCCGGGAGGAAAAGGATCGCCCCTATCCGGCCTCGCCATCGGGAATGCCCGGGGTTCAGACCCTGGCGGCGATTATGCTGACCCACGTGGCCGCCGGGCGACTGACCCTGGAGCGGCTGGTGGATCTGACCAGCCACGGTCCGCAGCGCATCTTTGGCCTGGCCGATAAAGGCCGCATGGCCGAGGGCTTCGATGGCGACCTGACCCTGGTCGACCTCAAGGCGCGGCGCACCCTGCGTCACGCGGACATGGCCTCGCGCGCGGGCTGGACGCCCTTCGATGGCTTCGAGACCCAGGGCTGGCCCGTGGCGACGATCATTCGCGGCGAGGTGGTGATGCGCGATGATGAGATCATCGCGCCGCATGGCGGCGCGCCCGTCCGCTTCCTGGAGACCCTGGCGGCATGAGTGAAATCCGCCTGGCGCCGGATCCGGCCGCGCTCGGCCTTCGCGATCCGCGCTACGCGCCTCGCCGCCTGCGCGTCGAACGGCGCGACGGAAACGAAATCCTGCTGACCCATCCCGGGGCCGTGGAGGCCGGACTGGCGACGCCGCTCGACGCCGTGGCCCGCTGGAGCGCGCGCACCCCAAAGGCCCCCTGGCTGGCCGAGCGGTCCGGTGCGGGCTGGCGGATCCTGACCTATGCCGAGGGGGCCGGGCGTATCGCCGCCCTGGCGGGTGGCCTGGCGGGTCTGGGCCTGACCCGTGAGACGCCGCTCCTGGTGCTCGCGCGCAACGGGATCGACCACGCCCTGATCGCCTATGCCGCGATGAGCCAGGCGATCCCCGTGGCGGCGATCTCTCCGCAATACGGCCTGGCCGGGGCCATCCTGTCTCGCCTGGCGCACGCGGTGGACCTGATCCGCCCCGGCGCGGTGCTGGTGGACGACGCCCCTGCCTTCGCCACGGCGCTCGACTCCGAGATCCTGGCGGGCCTTCCCGTGATCGCGCTGGGCCATCCTGGCCCGGGCCATGTGACGCTTGAGGCCCTGCTGCGCGCGCCCCCAACCCCCGTCCGCGCAAGACCCGAGGATATCGCCAAGCTGCTCCTGACCTCCGGGTCCACCGGCCAGCCCAAGGCGGTGATCTGCCGTCAGGTCGCCGTGGCCATCACAGCCGCTCAGGTGGCCGCTTGTTATGACGATCCCGAGCCGCCCGTTGTGGTCAATCAGGCGCCCTGGAGCCACAGCCTGGGGGCGAACGCCATCCTGCAGATGGTCACCCATCGCGGCGGGACGCTTTATATCGACGCCGGCCAGCCGGTGGCCGGGCGCCATCTGGAGACGGTGCGGAATCTCGAAGAGATCGCGCCGACCTATCACAACATGGTTCCCGCCGGCTGGGACCTTCTGGCCGGCGAGCTGGAGCGCAATCCGACCCTCGGGCGGCGGTTCTTCAGCCGGGTGCGGGTGCTGCAATATGGCGGCGCGGCCCTGTCCCAGAGCACCTGTGATCGGATCCAGGCCGTGGCCAGGGCGACCTGCGGCGAGGGCATCAGTTTCGCCAGCGGCTACGGCGCCACCGAGACCGGCCCCACGGCAACCAATGTCCACTGGCCGAACCTGACCATGGGCCTGATGGGTCTTCCGGTGCCAGGAACCACGGTCAAGCTCACGCCCGCCCAGGGACGGCTGGAGTTCCGCGTGAAGGGACCGCAGCTCTGCGCGGGCTATTACCGCAATCCCGAAGCCACGGCCGCCGCCTTCGATGAGGAGGGGTTCTATCGGCTTGGCGACGCGGCGACGCCAGTGGACCCGGGCCGCCCGGAGCTTGGCCTTCGGTTCGATGGCCGATTGTCGGAGAACTTCAAGCTCGCCAACGGAACATTCGTCAATGTCGGGGCCCTGCGTGTCGACGCCCTTTCCAGCATCGGCGGCGCGGCGGCGGACGCGGTGGTCTGCGGCGAGGGCGAAAGCGGCGTTGGCCTGCTGATCTTCCTCAACGCACCCTTCTGCCGCGACCTGGTCGAGGCCTCGGCGCCCAGCCGCGGTTCGCCTGAAAATCTCGCCGAAGCGCCCGCCGTACGCCAGGCCATCGCGTCAGGCCTCGAACGGCTCAACAGGGCGGGACGAGGCGGCGCGGGGCGCGTGCAACGGGCCTTGATTCTGAGCGATCCGCCCCATGCCCCGTCCGGTGAGATCACCGACAAGGGGTATATCAACCAAGCCCTGGCCCGGTCCCGACGGGCGGCCGAGGTGGCGCGGCTGTTCGCCGACCCTGACGACCCCGCTGTCCTGCGCCTCGATAACGCCACGGCATGAGAACAGGGCGGGCGCCTTGCGGCGCCCGCCCCTCCATAACGTGAATGGGCCGCTTGGCTGAGCGGGGTCAGCTTGCCTTGGGCTTGTTGCCGGGAAGCTGGCAGCCGCCGCTGATGCCGCTGGCCTGAACGCAGATGATCGCGGCCTGAGGCTTCATCGGAAGCGGCGGGTCGACGCTGTATTTCAGCATGTAGCCCTGCAATCCGTCCGAACAGCCGACCTCGACAAACCCGGTCTTTTCCTGGGCGTTGAGTCCGACGACGCGCGACTCCGAGACCGTGCAGCTGTCGCGGCCCAGGGCCTTGAGATCGGCCGTCAGGGCGGCATAGGCCGCCGAGGGCTTGGTCAGGCTGCAACGATAGCCCACAAGCTCCGACCGCGCGCAGTCATAGACCGTCGACGGGTCCGAGGCCGTGGCTCCGAAAAAGCCGATTCCGCCATCCGGCCGGTTGGAGCAGGCCAGCTCGACCACCTCGGTATTGGCGAGACCCGCCTTGCCAGGCAGGGGCGCATATCCGGACACGGCGCAGTCAAAGCCCGCCTTCTTCGAGAGATCGGTGTAGAGCGCCGCCTGTTCGGTCTTGGCCTGACGCGTGTCGGTCAGCTTGCAGCCGCCCAGGATCATGTCGGCATCGGCGCAGGGGATGGCCTCGGCCAGCGACCCGTTGGGCGCCTCGACCAGGATGAAGCCCTTTCCGTCGGAGCAGGCCGCCTCATAATAGGTCTTGCCGCTCTGGGCTTCGCCCAGGAACCCGCGGCCCCCGTCCTTGATGGTGCAGTTCTTGTTGGCCAGGCTGTTCAGCCGGTCGACCACGGCAAGCTGAGCCGCGCGCGGCGTCAGGGTGCAGGCGAGGTTCGAGGTCTCCGGCACCATGATGCAGGGATTGACCTGAACCGGCTTGTCCGGGCGCATGGGCGAGGAGGTGACCATGATGAAGCCGCCAGGATTGTTCGGGCAGGACAGCTCGAAGAAGGTGTTGGTGGCGGACTGGCCGATGGCGCGCACCTTGTCCGGCGCGCAGGTCAGGTTGGCCTTGGCGATATAGGGCGCTAGGCCGGCATTGGGATCGGCGTTCCCGGGCAATTCGCAGCGCGAGGTGCTGGGTTTGCCGTCCGCCTGGGGCATATCCGCCTGAATGCAGGGGAAGGCGTTGACCGCGTCGCCCTTCTTGACCAGCAGGAAGCCTTCGCCGCCGGTGCACGCCACCTCATAGGCGGTCTGCTTGATCTTGGTCTTGGGGTCCGTCCCCTCGCCGACCAGACGGGCGTCGGCGAGCTGGCAGTCCGTCCCGGACGCCGTGATCAGGGCCGGCGCGTCGGCCATGCCCTTAGCTCGCGCCTCCTTGGAAATCGGCGGCGGCGCCGCCGCCTTGGCCCAGGCGGCCACAGGCGCCAGAAAGGCCAACATCAGGACCGCTACGAGCCCCGCGCGAATCGCCCGCATGGAACGTCTCCCTCGTTCGCCCCGGCTTCGAGGCTCTTGCGTTTCCCCATGCCTCGCGTGGACCCTGGGGGTCAAGATCGACTGGCCCTCTGGGCCTTATCCCTGGAGCTAAGCCCATGTCCCTCACCATCCGCCCCGCCCGGCGCGACGAAGGGCCTCTCGTGCTCGCCCTGATCCGGGAACTGGCGGCCTATGAGCGGCTGGAGCACGAGGTGAAGGCCGACCTTCCGGCCATCGAGGCCATGCTCTTCACCGATCACGCTCGCGCCTTTTGCGACATTGCCGAACTGGACGGCGTACCGGTGGGGTTCGCGTTCTGGTTCTACAATCTCTCCACCTTCGAGGGCCGGCACGGCATCTATCTGGAGGACCTGTTCGTACGGCCGGAGGCGCGGGGGCGTGGGGTGGGTCTGGCCCTTATGGCTCATCTGGCCCGACGCTGCGAAGCCGAGGGACTCGCGCGGATGGACTGGGCGGTCCTGGACTGGAACACCCCGGCCCGCGACTTCTATGATCGCCTGGGCGCGATCGAGGCCTCGGCCTGGATCACCCGGCGGTTGAGCGGCGCGGCGCTGAAGTCCCTTGCCGCTGCAAGCTTGACTTGAGGCGCGTTTGGGGCGCACCTCGCGGCGTGGCTCCCGAAAGGGATTAATAGGGAACGCGGTGCGAAACGGGCCTCGACTTTTGGGCCCCATCAAACCCGCGGCTGCCCCCGCAACTGTGAGCGGCGAGCCTGAAGACCCTTGCGCGCCACTGGTCCCTCGCGGGCTGGGAAGGCCGGTCGAAGGCAGTGACCCGTGAGCCAGGAGACCTGCCACACGCCGTGGTCACGCGCGAACGCGTCGGACGGGGTGAGCCGAGGCGGACGACCAAGCTGGCGGGCGGGCGACCCAGATGGGCGCCGGCGCGGCGGGGAGGCGTCTCATTCGCGGTGACGTGTCACGTCCAACCGCGAGGTTCTTTCATGTCCGCCCTCCTCAACCCCGCCGCCGGCGGGGCGTTCCTGTTCGGCGCGGTTTGCGCCGCAACGCCACTTCTGGCCCAGGACATCAGTCAGGCGCCGCAGCCCACCGATGTCACCCCCGTCGTCATCACGGCGACCCGGGTCGCCACCCCCCTCACCGATGTGGCGAGTTCGATCAGCCTAATCACGGCGAGCGACCTCAAGACCTTTCAGTGGCGCGACCTGCCCTCGGCGCTGCGCGCCACGCCAGGGCTGGCCGTCGTCCAGACCGGCGGGCCGGGGGGGCTTACCTCGGTCTTCATCCGAGGCGCGGATTCGGATCACACCAAGGTCGTCCTCGATGGCGTCGATGTGGACGATCCCAGCGTCGGCGCGTTCGATTTCGGCCAGGTCCTGACTACCGGGATCGCGCGCGTCGAGGTCCTGCGCGGCCCCGCCTCAAGCCTCTATGGCTCAGACGCGGTGGGTGGGGTGATCAACATCATCACCGAGCGGGGCAGCGGCCCGGCCCATATCGAGGCCACCGTCGAGGGCGGCAGCTTCGACACGGTGAACGCCAATGCGAGGCTGTCGGGCGGAGACTCGCGCTTCGACTACAGCCTCGAGGTCGCCAATGACTATTCCGGCGCCACGCCGGTGACGCCCGCGGGCCTGCTCGCCCCCGGGGAGGCGCTCAACAAGGATCGCGACGAGAACTTCACTGCCGGGACCAAGCTCGACTATCAGGCGACCCCGGATCTCAGCCTGGGTCTCGTCGCTCGCTTCGTCGACGCCGACCTGCACTATACCGGCGAAGACTACAGCGTATTTCCGGCCATTCCCGACCCCAACCCCTCCGACCAGCTCACCCGCCAGCTTTTCACCCGCGCGGAGGCGCGACTGAGCAGCCTGGATGGCCGGCTGGAGGATGTGTTTGGCCTTGGTTACACCCTCTATCGCACCACGATCCTCTCACCGAACGATGGCTTTGGCGCCCCGCCGCCGACCATCGACAACGGCGACCGGATCAAGGGCGATTGGCAGGGAACCCTGAAGCTATCGCCCGCCGTCACCCTGGTCGGTGGGGCGGACGCGGACCTCGACCGCCTGAATGACAGCCCGATCAACGCCAGCGACACCCGCGAGGCCGCCTATCTGGAGGCGGATCTGACGCCGCTGCGCGGCTTCGATCTCTCGGCCAGCGTGCGCGAGGATCACGATCAGCGGTTCGGATCTGCGGCCACCTGGCGCATCGCACCCGTCTATACGATCGCGGCGACCGGCACGGAGTTGAAGGCGAGTTATGGGACCGGCTTCAAGGCCCCGACCCTGTCGGACCTTTATGTCAGCTTTCCCAGCTTCGATTTCTTCGCCAATCCCAACCTCAAGCCCGAACGCAGTCAGGGCTATGATATCGGCTTTGAGCAGCCTCTGTTCGGACCGGTCCTGCGCGTCGGGGCAACCTGGTTTCACAATGTCATCAAGGACCTGATCGACACCAATGCCGACGGGACGTCCTACGCCAATATCGGCCGGGCCACGACCTATGGCGCTGAAACCTTCATCACGCTCAACCCGACCTCGCGTCTGAGCGTGCGGGCGGACTACACCTACACGTTCACCCAGGACGATACGACGGGGCTGGAGCTTCTGAGACGGCCCAAGGACGTGGCCAGCCTGACCGGCGCCTGGTCGGCGACCTCCCGCCTCAAGCTGTCAGCGACACTGGAATATAAGGGCGGCTGGGTTGATGCGAGCCGCGATTTCAGCGTTCCACGCCTGTGGGCCAGCCCCTACGCCACGGTCGATCTGGCGGCGACCTACAGGCTGGATGACCGGATCAGCCTGTTCGCCAGGATCGATAACCTCTTGAATCGCCACTATCAGGACCCGATCGGGTTCGAGCGCCCAGGGATCGGCGCCTTTGGTGGCGTGACATGGAGCTTCGACGCCGCCAGGCCGGGGGGTTAGGCGGCCGCCCAGCGGTGAGGGGTCGGGTCGAACAGATCCGGCTCCTCCAGCGCCATGTCGTCCCAGTCGAGATCGGGGGGAGGGTTGGAGGCCGCGGCGATGATGGCCGAAAGCTCCGCCGCCGAGGACGCGCCAGCGATGACCACGTCGGCTTCATGTCGCGAAAGGGCGAAGCCGAGAGCCGCCTGTAGCGGATCACTGCGGCCCTCGGCGATCAGGCGGCGGGCGCGGGACAGGCGGATGGCCGCCGCCTTCAGGTGCGCCGGAGCCCGGTCCGCCGGGCGGAACAGGGGGCCATTGAGGAAGATCGCGCGCAGATGCACCTCGACGCCGAGGTCGCGCACGGCCTTGAGGCTGCCATCCACCAGAAGCCTCTGGTCGAGGAGGCTGGCAGGCGCCTGGATCAGATCGGGGTGAAAGCGCCGGGCCAGGCCAGGCGGATCATCGGAGGCGTAGGCCGAGATCCCCACGCGGTCGAACAGGCCCTCATCGCGCAGGCGAAGCAGGCGCGTCCACATCTCAGCCCCAAATGGCGAGAACAGGTCGCCCGCGGCCTGGACCATGATGGCGTCGGCTTTCTGGACGCCCAGGCGAGCCAGAGAGGCGCGCGCCTCGGCCTCCACATGATCGGGGCCCTTGTCGCCGCGCGCGGCGCGCACGGTCACGCGCAGACCCCAGGGCCGGGGCATGACCGCGCCAATCACGGCCTCGCCATGGGCCGAGGCGGCGCCGGCGTCGAGCACCGACAGGCCCGAGCGTTCGGCCAGGGCCAGCATATCGCGCACCTCAATCTCGGGCGGACGCGCCGCCCCGCGCGACCTTCCATCGAGGCCGAACTGGGCCACGCCCAGACCGAGTTTCGCCAAAAGGGGATGCATGCGATCCGCCGCCTTCCTGTCTCCACCGGCGATGCGGCGGCCGGGCGAAACATGGCCGACAGGTGTAAAGAAGGGGTATCGAGGAGCTTGAGTGAAGGTTAACGCCCTGACATGGACGCCTTCCCCGCCTTTTTCCCCCTGAGGAATCGTTTGGTGGTCATCGCCGGAGATGGCGAGCCGGCGCACGCCAAGGCCAGACTTTTCGAGGGCTCTCCCGCGCGGGTGCGCCGATTGGGGCGCGACGAGGGCCTGGACCCGTCGGCCTATCAGGGCGCCCATCTGATCTTCGTCGCCTCGTTCGATTCGGCCTGGGCGAGAGCCGCCGCCGCCGCCGCGCGCGCCGCCTGTCCGTCGGGTGGGGCGCCGTTGAACGTGGTCGATCAACCTGACCTCTGTGACTTCACGAGCCCCAGCGTGATTGATCGCGGCCGCCTGGTGATCGGAATCGGCACCAGCGGCGCCGCGCCGGTCATGGCCTCCTGGCTGCGCGCGCGGCTGGAGGCCCTGCTGCCCCCAGGGCTCGGGCCGCTGGCCGACCTCTTCGGCGCGCGGCGCGAAGCGATCGTGAACGCCTTTCCGGACATGGCCCGGCGCCGCGCCTTCTTCCGCGAGATGCTGACCGGCGAGGCCGCGCGGGCCGCGGACCTTGGCGATGTCGACGCGGCCAGCCGCGCGCTCGACGCCGCGCTGGCCCGGGAAGTCGCGGCGGCGGCGGGGCGAATCGCCCTGGTCGAAGTCCCGTCGGACCTTGAACGCCTGTCCTTGCGCGCCGTTCAGGCTCTGAGCGCGGCGGACCTCGTGGCGGCGGACGAGGGAGGTGAGGCGGCCGTGACCCGATTTGCTCGCCGCGATGCGGCGCGCGGCGGTCTGAGTCAGGCCGGCGAGCTGGTTCAGGCCACGCAGGACGGTCTGATTGTGACCGTGGCGGCGGCCAAGGAACCTGAGGCCCATGCGGGCGCCCTGCGCGAACGCGGCGCACGGGTTGATCTGATCCGCCCCGCGCCAGCGATCGAACAGCCCTGAGGCCCCACCCCTACCCGTCGAGCGATCGTCCGCGGGTCTCGGGCAGGAGGAAGGGAAGGGTGAGAACGCTCAATCCCGTGAAGATCGCCGGATACCAGAGGCCGGCATAGAGACTGCCCGTGGCCGTGACGATGGCGAAGGCGCTGACCGGCACGAAGCCGCCAACCCAACCTGTCCCGACATGGTATGGCAGCGACAGGGCGGTGTAGCGGATGCGGGTCGGGAACAGCTCCACCAGCGTGGCGGCGATTGGAGAATACAGAGCCGTGGCCGCCACCACGAAGACCAGCATCACCGCCAGAAGGCCCGGAAAGTTGACCCGCGCCGGATCCGCCTTGGCCGGGTACCCCGCCCGGGCGAGGGCGGCATGGAGCCGGGCCTCGAACCCTGCGCGCGCGGCGGCAAGGGCGGGCGCCCCAAGGCCAGCGCCCTCAAAGGCCGGCACCGCCTGGTCCCCGACCTGAACGATGGCGACGCCCGGCCCGGGGCGGGCCAGATTCGCATACGAGACCCCGGCATTGGCCAGAGCCGATTTGGCGATGTCGCAGGACCCGACGAACCTTGCCTTGCCCACGAGATCGAACTGAACCGCGCAGCGCGCCGGGTCGGCGACCACCTGGATTGGGGTGCGCGCCTGGGCCTCGACCAGGGCCGGATTGGCGAACCGCGCCAGAAGGTGGAAGCCCGGCGGAAACGTCGCCAGGGCCAGGGCCATGCCCGACCAGATCACCCATTTGCGGCCGACCCGGTCCGACAGTCCGGCGAAGAAGATATAGAGCGGGCCGCTGGCCGCGGTGGCGATCAGGAGGAGGGCCGCGCCGGTCTGGGGCGAGAGCTTCATGAAGCGCTCCAGAAACACCTGCTCGGCGTAGAAGAAGACCGTGTACCACACCGCGCCCTGGGCGCTCATCACCGCGACAAGGGCAATGAGGACGAGCTTCAGATTGGACCAGCGTCCGAACGCGTCTCTCAACGGCGCCTTGGACGCGCCGCCGGAGGCCTCCATGGCTTGGAAGGCCGGGCTTTCGGTCAGCCTCAGGCGCATCCATACCGAAATTCCCAGAAGCAGGGAGGAGACCAGGAACGGGATGCGCCAGCCGGCGATCCATCCATCCGAGGCGAAGCGGGCCTCGCCCATCAAGGCGCGCAGGATCAGGATCAGGCCGAGCGCCGCCACCAGACCCGGCGCCGCCGCTACCGCGATCCAACCCGTGGCGGCGCCTCGCCGGTTCGCTGGAGCGTGTTCCGCGACATAGACGGCCGCGCCGCCCCACTGGCCGCCCAGCGCCAGACCCTGCAGGATTCGCATCAGGATCAGCAGCATAGGCGCGATGGCGCCGGCCTGGCGCCAGGTGGGCAGGAGGCCGATGGCGATGGTCGCGCCCCCCATCATGGTGACGGTGGTCAGGAAGGCGCCCTTTCGCCCCAGCCGGTCGCCAAGACGGCCGAAGATCAGCGCCCCCATGGGCCGAAAGAAGAAGCCGGCGCCGAACAGGCCGAGCGCGGCCAGAAGTCCGGCCGTAGAGTCCAGGCCGCTGAAGAACACCTTGGCGATCACCGGGGCGAGAACCCCGAAGACGAAGAAATCGTACCACTCGAAAATGGCCCCGAGGGACGAGGCGGCGACCACCGTGACAAGGGACGGGTTTGCGGTCTCCGCAGCCGGCGCCGCGCCTTGCAAGGACGTCATGGGGCGAAGGTCAGAATGCGTTTTCGCCGGTGATGGCGCGGCCCAAAATCAGGGCGTGGACATCATGCGCGCCCTCGTAGGTATTGACCGTCTCCAGGTTCGCCGCATGACGCATGACATGGTATTCGCCGGAGATGCCGTTGCCCCCGTGCATGTCGCGGGCGACCCGGGCGATATCCAGGGCCTTGCCGCAATTGTTTCGCTTCATCAGGCTGATGGCCTCGGGGACCCAGTCGCCGCGATCAATCCGCCGACCAAGCGCCAGAGCCCCTTCGAAACCGAGGGCGATATCGGTGGACATGTCGGCCAGCTTCTTCTGAACCAACTGTCGCGCGCTCAGAGGCCGGCCGAACAGCATGCGAGACCCGACATAGTCGCGCGCGGCGTGATAGCAAAACTCCGCCGCCCCCATGGCCCCCCAGGCGATGCCGTAGCGCGCCTTGTTAAGACAGGAGAACGGGCCGCGCAGCCCCTTCACATCGGGAAGCAGCGCGTCTTCCGGGACGAAAACGTCCATCAGGGAGATCTCGCCGGTGACCGAGGTGCGCAGGGAGAGCTTGCCGCCGATCCTGGGGGTCTCAAACCCCTTGGCCCCGCGCTCCACCAGAAAGCCCCGGATGACGCCATCGAGCTTGGCCCAGACCAAGGCCACATCGGCGATCGGCGCGTTGGTGATCCACATCTTCGCGCCGTTGAGAATGAACCCTCCGGGCGCGGGCCGGGCCACGGTGCGCATGGACGCCGGGTCCGAACCGCCATCCGACTCGGTCAGGCCGAAACAGCCGATAATCTCGCCCCGGGCCATGCCAGGCAGCCAGCGGCGACGCTGCGTCTCTGAGCCGAAGGCATGGATCGGATACATGACCAGCGAGGACTGCACGCTCATCGCCGAGCGATAGCCGCTGTCGACCGCCTCGATCTCCCGCGCGATCAGGCCATAGGCCACGTGGCTGACCCCGGCGCCGCCATAGGTCTCGGGAAGGGTGGGCCCGAGAAAGCCCAGAGCCCCCATCTCGGTCATGATCTCGCGATCAAAGCGTTCTTCGGCGAAGGCGCTGACGGCGCGGGGCAGAAGTTCGCCCCGGGCATAGTCGCGGGCGGCGTCCCAGACGAGACGCTCCTCCTCGGTCAGGCGCGAGGCCAGGTCGAGCGGGTCGTCCCAGCGGAAGGCGACGGCTTGCGTACCGGCGTCGAGCGGCATTCAGGGCTCCTCCTGCACCCGGCAAAGACCCGGGGCGCTCCTTATGGCCCGGCCCTTCGCGCTTGGCAAAGCCGGCGCCGTTGCAGGGGCTCGCTGGGGCGGCCTAAAAGGCGGGGCCCCGTCGGGTGGGGCGCTGCCGCGACGAGGCCGCATGACGCAGAACTGGAAAGAGGTCGGGCCACAACGCTATCGCGAGAGCTTCGGCCGCTATTTCGAGGATTTCCAGGTTGGCGATGTCTATGAGCATCGGCCAGGCAAGACCGTGCTGGAGGCGGACAACCACCTCTTCACCCTGCTCACCCTGAACACCCACCCTCTGCATTTCGACGCCGAATACGCCAAGGGCAGCGAGTTTGGGCGCAATCTGGTGGTCAGCACCTACACGCTTGCCCTGCTGATCGGGATGAGCGTGACCGACTGCTCGCAGAAGGCCATCGCCAATCTCGGCATGGACGAGGTGCGGTTTACCGCCCCGGTGTTCGCCGGCGACACCCTCTATGGCGAGAGCGAGGTTCTGGCCAAGCGCGAGTCCAGGAGCCGCCCAGGTCAGGGGATCGTCACCATCCGCACCCTCGGCAAGAATCAGTCGGGCCAGACCGTCTGCAGCTTCAAACGCGACATGCTGATCCCCGCACGCGGTCAGTCGGTCGAAGATCGGCTGGGAACCTATTGAGCGGGGTCCCGCTTTCGCGCATCGCCTTCGGAGAGCCTTGATGAACGTCCACACGAGCCTGAGCGAAGCCGACGAGCGGGCCCTGCTCGACTCCATTGATCGCTGGCTGACCAAAAAGGTCGCGCCCGTGGCGGCGCAGTACGAACAGGCCGACGCCTATCCGCACGACCTGGTCGCCGACATGTGCGAGATGGGGCTCTACGGCGCGCTGATCGACCCGGAATATGGCGGCCTCGGCCTCTCCGCCTCGACCTACGTCAAGATCGTCGCCCGGATTTCCGAAGAGTGGATGAGCCTGACGGGCTTCTTCAACAGCCACCTGATGATGGCCTTGATCGTGCAGAAGTTCGGCACCGAGGCGCAGAAGAGCCATTGGCTGCCGAGATTCGCCGCCGGCGAGCTTCGCGGCGGGCTCGGCCTGACCGAACCTTCGGCTGGCACCGACCTTCAGGGGATCCATACCACCGCCCGGCGCGAGGGCGACCGCTATGTGGTCAACGGCTCGAAGCTATGGATCACCAATGTCATCGAGGGTGATGTCCTGGCGCTTCTGGTCAAGACCGACCCGGACGCCCAGCCGCGCCACAAGGGCATGTCGATGCTGATCACCCCCACGCGGGACAAGGCGAGCGGGGCGGACCTTCCGGGCATCCATCGCGGGCGCAAGCTGCCCAAGCTTGGCTATCGCGGCATCGACACAGGCGAGATCGGCTTTAGCGACTATGCCTGCGATGCGGCCTTGAGCCTCGTCGGCGGCGAGGAGGGCAAGGGCTTCCTGATGGCCACCGGCGGGCTGGAGATCGGCCGGGTCAATGTCGCCGCGCGCGGAGTCGGGGTGGCGCGGCGGGCGCTCAACGAGGCCGTCGCTTACGCCCAGACCCGACAAACCATGGGCAAGCCCATCTCCGAGCACCAGGCGATCCAGCTCAAGCTGGGCGAAATGGCGGCGAAGACCCGGGCTTCTGAATTGCTCGTCGCCGACGCCGCCGCCGCCTATGACCGGGGCGGGCGGGTGGACATGGAGGCGGGGATGGCCAAGTGGTTCGCCACCGAGACGGCCTTCGAGGTCGCCACGGAGGCCATGCGTATCTTCGGCGCGAATGGCTATTCCAAAGAGTATCCCATCGAGCGGCTTTATCGCGATGCGCCCCTGATGATGATCGGCGAGGGCACCAACGAAATGCAGCGCATCATTATCGCTCGGCGTCTGATCGCCCGGGGGGGGCTGGAGGCGCTTTAGGAACGGCCTCGGGCGACGAAGCCGGGATTGCGAAATCCCTGGTCGGCCTTGCCATATCGCAGGGGCGCGCCGTCGAGGGTCAGAACGGTCCCGCCCGCCGCCTCCAGCACGGCCTGGGCGGCGGCGATGTCCCACTCCATGGTCGGACCATGGCGCGGATAGAGGTCGGCCTTGCCCTCGGCGATCCGGCAGAGCTTGATCGAGGAGTCCAGCGCCAGGGTCCGGGTAAAGCCGTACTGCGCCTTCAGCGCCTCAAGGGTCTCTGGCTTCATCGTATGGCTGATCAGGGTGAGCGGGTCGCCGCCAGCGGGCCGGACGCGGACGGGGGCGGAGAGGGTCTCGCCGACACGGCGCTTGGCTGCGCCGCCCTGCACGGTGAACCAGGATTCGCCCGAGGCCGGCGCCACCACCGCGCCGGCGACGGGGGCCCCATCGACCACCAGAGCGATGTTCACCGTGAAGTTGGGATCCTGACGGATGAAGGCCTTGGTGCCGTCCAGCGGATCCACCAGGAAGAAGCGCGCGCCGATCCGCTCGGGGGCGCCGTGAGCGCTGGCGTACTCCTCCGACACCACCGGGATCTCGGGAAAGGACGCCGCCAGCCGCTCCAGGATCAGGGTCTCGGCGAGGCGGTCGGCCTCGGTCACCGGGCTCGAGTCGGCTTTCGATTCGACCCTCAGGTCGGCACGCCAGAGGGGGAGGATCCGCCGTCCGGCTTCCTCTGCGATGTCGGCGAGCATGGCGCCGCAGGACGCGTCGGGAGCGGGAGGGGCGGCGGGCGCGGCGGGATGTGTCATCTGCGCCTCCTTAGGGGGTGAACCGCGCCGTGGAAACCGCCAAGGCATCGAGTCGCGTGTGCGGGCGTCCCATCTTTTTCGCCGGGGCAAATCAGATGAATCTCGGTCCACCATGACGTCCAACGCCTTGAACCCGCCCGATCCCGGCGCGCGGCTGATCGCCCGGGTCCTGCACGACGTCGCGGGTCCAACCTCGGGGCTTGCGACCGCGCTCGACCTTCTCGCCGATGCGCGTCAGAGCGATCTCCACGCCGACGCCATGGCCCTGGCGAAGGAAAGCCTCACCCGGCTGGCCGACAAGATCGCCTTCGCCCGCGCCGTATTTGGCGAGTCGGTCGATCCGGTGGGTGAGACCTTCTTGCGCCTCGCTGATGGAGCTCTCGCCGACGGCCGCGCCCGGCTTGAAGCGGCGCCCTTGTCGGTCGAAGCCCCGCCCGGACTGGCTCGCGCCTTGCTGGTCCTGGTGCAGATCGCCGGCGATACCCTGCCGATGGGCGGGGCGGTGCGCCTCGAGGCGGCGCCCGAAGGACAGGCATGGCGAGCCCGCGTCGAGGCGCGGGGCGAGCGCCTGCAGTGGCGTGACGACGTGGCGGCCGGGCTGGCTGGCGAGGCGCCCCCTGGTGGCCCCTCGGCGCGCTGGGCCCCGGCAGCCTGGGTGCGCGAACGCCTGACGCGCCGCGGGGCGCAGCTCGACATCAGGCGAGGCGAGGCGGCGCTGATCCTGGATCTGAGCTGGCCGGCCCCGAACGATCCCTGATCAGGCGGCCTTCGCGGTTCGCGGCGCGGCGTGGGGGCTGCCGCCCAGGGGGAAGCTGAGGGTGATGACGAGGCCCTCGCCCGTGGCCTTGAGATCGACGCCCCCTCGCATCTGGCGGGCAAAGGCCTTCATCAGGGTCTGGCCAATTCCGTCGTTTCGTGCGGCTTCGGCGCGACCCTTGCCCTGCGCGTCGGAAATGGTCAGACGCGCGAGATCGCCCTCGACCTTGAAGGCGGCGTCGAGGCGCCCGTCGGGTCCGGCATAGCCGTGCTTTCGCGCATGGGTAATGGCTTCCACGGCGAACAGGGCCAGAGGCGCGAGTCGATCCGGATCCAGGTCGACGGGGTCCACATCCAGGCTGATCTGCGCGGGGGCCGCGCCCTCGGCTGACACCACATGCGAGATCAGTTCGTCCATAAAAGGGCGAAGATCGACGCGGCGAAGGTCGGCGCCCTGATAGAGCGCGCGATAGATCAGGGCCAGGGCGGTGATCCGCTGTCGGGTGTCGGACATGGCCGCCTGGGCGCCTGGATCGCTCAGCGCGCGCTGTTGCAGGCTCAGCAGGGAGGAGATCACCTGCAGATTGTTGCGCACCCGGTGATGGATCTCCCGCATCAGGGCGTCCTTCTGCTGCAGGCTCTCCTTCAGCGCCCGGTCACGGGCGGCGATCACGTCGGCCATGGCGCCAAGGGTGCGGGCGAGGTCCTGGATTTCCGGCGGGCCCTCCAGGGCGCGGCGCGGCCGCACGCTGTAGCGTCCATTGGCGTAGACGGTGGCGAAGCGCCGCAGATAGGCGATCCAGCGCACGACGCCCCGGTCGGCGACCACAAACACCGCGGCGAGGCCCAGGACGAGGGCGGCGATCGGAAAGGCGACGGCCAGAGCCGGATTGGTCAGGGCGAAGGAGAAGACGTTGTCCGGGGCGGAGATGACGACGAAGACGTCCTGTCCCACCAAGGGGGCCGCCGCGAAGACCCGCCCCTGGCCCCGTCGGCTGCGGGCCTGCCATAGCAAAGACTGGACGCGCGCAAGGCGCACCGTCTGTTGAGCCAGTTGCGCCGGAAAGGCCGAGAGGTCGGTGCTCGAAATATATCGGCCCTGGGCGTCGACAATCGCCACCTCGGAGTGCGCCGGGGCCCCGGCCGGGCGGGCCGGCCTCAGGCTGGCGAGCGACAGCACGGCGGTCAAAACCCCGCTGAAGCGACCCTGGGCGTCCTCGTCGCGGAAGCTGGCGATGATCGAGGGCGTATCGGCATAGACGGCGCCCGGATCGGCCGTAATGGTGACGCTTCGGCCGCCCGAATCGAGCGCCTTGAACCAGGGGCGGTCCTTGCGGTCCGGATCCGCCGGCGCTCCGGCGGCGGCGCAGGCCACGCGGCCGATGGAATCGAACCGGATCAGGTTCACAAAGCCCACCAATCGCTCCCGGATCTCCGCCAGGCGCTGGGCGCAGTCGACGCCCGCCTCGCCCGGGGCCAGGGTCTCGAGAAGCACCTGGCCGGCAAGCATGCGGGATCGGACGCTGGCGGCGCTGCGCTGGGCGGCGTCCACCAGTTCGACGCGTCGCTCGTTCATCTCCAGGCGGTAATTGGCCAGGGACTGGGCCGTGCCGAGGATCAGCATAGGGGCCAGGCCCAGCGCCAGGGCCAGACCCAGGCGCAGCCGGATCGGAACGCCCCGCCACCAGGCGAGCAGGCTCGCGGTCATCGGCGGACGCCGCTCAGTCGCTCCGCTTGGGCCAGGATCGCGTCCATGGCGGCACTGGCGGGCGCACGGTCGCGCTCATAGGCTCCCCGGGCCAGGATGTCCTGCAGCGCCCGCCTGGCTCGGCTCACCCGACTCTTCACCGTTCCCACCGCACAGGCGCAGATTTCCGCCGCTTCCTCATAGGCGAATCCCCCAGCGCCCACCAGGATCAGAGCCTCACGCTGCTCCGCCGGAAGGGCGGCGAGAGCCTGGCGCAGTTCATCCAGAGCGACCGGGGATGAGGGATCGTCCACCGCCACCAGGGTGCGTTCGGCCGTTTCAGGATCCAGCGCGGTCTGGCGCCAAGACCGCCGCTTCTCCGAGTAGAAGACATTTCGCAGGATCATGAAGGTCCAGGCCTTCATATTCGTACCCATGCGGAAGCTGGCCCGGGCGTCCCAGGCCTTGAGCATGGCGTCCTGGGCCAGGTCGTCCGCCGCCGTGGGGTCTCCGGTCAGGGTGCGTGCGAAGGCGCGGAGCTGAGGGATCAGCTTCACGAGGTCGCGCTTGAAAGTCTCGTCGCGGTCGGCGGGCGCGGGCCCGGCCGGCGTCTCGCCCGAACTCATCCGGCGGCATCCCCAGCGCCCATATCCCCAGCGCCCATATCCGCAGGGCCCACATCCCCGGTCGGCGGCTCATCCCGGTGGGGCGCCTCGGCGCGCCGCAGAATATCGAGAAAGTCTTCCGGGACCGGCTCATTGACCACGTCATCGAAGATCTGGCGAAGGCCCTCGCCGATCGCCTGCTGACGGAGTTTCATTTCCTCCAGATCGGGAGATCGCATCCTGGGCTCGGTCATCTGCCCCTCAAATCCCCGCTAGAGCGCCGTTCGACCAGATGGGAACCGTCTGGGCCGACAGATGACGCGTAAATCTTTGACTCTAGAGCGAACA
Organism: Caulobacteraceae bacterium; assembly: GCA_027452265.1. GTDB lineage: Bacteria > Pseudomonadota > Alphaproteobacteria > Caulobacterales > Caulobacteraceae > Acaudatibacter. The sequence goes on along the minus strand of DAIDGR010000017.1, from coordinate 15,706 downwards.
ACCATATCCGTCGCAATTCCCTCGGCTCGAACTTCGCTCTAGACGACCCCTGGACGACATGGCGCAAGATCGTGTCCGGAACAATCGCGTGTCGGGCTAACGTCCGGATGATCGGCCGGTTCCCTGCAGCGGCTCAGGACCCGGGTAAATCGTGGCCTTGCAGGGCTCATCGACGCGGAACCGCCTGCGCCATTGCGGCGTTTGGATGCGGCAAGCGTCGCCGTGGGCCGTCCATTTCGAGGGGGGCCCGGACCTGACGGAGTCTTCATGAGCCTGATCCAGGTCATCGCGCCTCACCTGCCTTTCCTCAGGAGATACGCCCGCGCTCTGCTGGGCGACCAGGCCCTGGGGGATGGCTATGTTCGCGCGGCCCTCGAGGGGCTGGCGGCGGATTCGGGCGCGTGGCCGGCTGAGCTGCCGCCACGTCTCGGACTGTACCGCGCGTTCCAGAACGTGCTGCAAGCGGCGGGTTTGCCCGAACCGTCCGGGGCGCCCCGGCGCGACGGAACCGCGCCGGCAGAACGGCTTTTGAGGCTTGCGCCTCTGTCCCGCCAGGCCTTTCTGCTCACCGCCCTCGAAGGGTTCTCCAACGCGGACGCCGCACGGGTCCTGTCGGTCGAGCCGTCCCGGATCGAGCAACTCATCGCCCGGGCGCAGCGGGAAATCGACGCCGAGCTCGCGACGGACGTCCTGATCATCGAGGACGAGGCGGTGATCGCCGCCGACATCGAAGCCCTGGTCCTGGACCTGGGGCACCGCGTGCCCGGTGTGGCCGCCACCCGCAGCGAGGCTCTGGCCCTGGCGCGCGAGGTTCGCCCTGGCCTGGTCCTGGCTGACATCCAGCTGGCCGACGGCTCCTCGGGCATCGACGCGGTCAAGGATATCCTGGCCGAGCACGACGTGCCGGTGATCTTCATCACCGCATTCCCCGAGCGCCTTCTCACCGGCGAGCGACCGGAGCCGACGTTCCTGATCACCAAACCGTTCCAGCCCGAGACGGTTAAGGCTGCGGTCGGTCAGGCGCTATTCTTTCATCCTGGCCGCCAGGGCGACGCCGCCGGCTGACTCCAGGGCGGGTCGCGAGGCAGAGGTTGCTTTGACGGGTGGTTTCAGCGCCGGCTGCCAGAAAACAACACTCCAAGGACGAACCCCACGCCCAGAGCGATGAACGTCGCGGTGACCGGTTGCTCGTTGACCCGCTCGACGAAGAGCTTCTGGGCGTCATCCACCGACTCCCGCGCCGTCTCGCTGTAGCGGCTCGCCTGATCCTTGAGGCGTTCGAGGTTGGCGCGAAGCACCTTCTCGGTCTCCTTGAGATGCTGTTCGGCGCGGCGGCCTGCTTCGGCGATGACCTTTTCGGCGGCGGCGAGGGCGTCGGCGATGGCTTCACGACCCGACGCGGCGGCGGCGGCCGCAGCGGCTGAGGCCTCGGACGTTTCTGCACTCATGGCGGGATCTCCGATTGAGGGGGGGACGGCCGCGAAAACGCGCGGGCCGGCCGAAGGGTTCAGAACGGCTGCAAAATAGCGGCGCCAGGGCCACGCTTGATAGCCATCGCGAGAAGAATGTCGCAACGCTCTTGGCATTGAACGTCAAGGTCGTAGGCTGTGGACATGGCGTCTCGTTCCGTAGCGTCACCCTCCGCCCTTTTCACCGATGTCGTCGGCACGGCGCTCGGAGCGGCCGGCATGGCGGAATTCATCTGGGATGCGGGGGGCGATCGGATCCACGTCAGCGCGCGCCTCGCGGAATTGACCGGTCTGCCAGAGGGCGTTCTTGAGACGCGCGGCGGCGCCTATCTGGCGGCGTGTCTCCCAGCTGAAGACCGGGATGCGGCCCGGGCCATGATCCGCGATGTGATGGCGGGCCGGCGACGTCGGAGCCTTCTGATCCGTTTTTCTGGCCCCAACGGCGCGCCGCCGCGGCGGCTGGAGATCACCGCGTCGCCGATACAAGACGGGTTTGGCCAGTTGATCGGCGTCGCCGGGGTTCTGCGCGACATCGGCGAAGAGGAGACGCGCGACGCCGGATCCGCTCCGGCGCCCTGGCCGACCGGGCCGGGCCCCGGCCCGGCGGAGGACGACGCCGAGCAAGACCATCGGGTGAAGAACCTGTTGGCGGCGATTCAGTCCCTGGCCACCCTTTCGGCGCGCCACGCCAGCTCGATGGAGGTGTGTCTCGACGCCTTTCTCGGGCGGATCGATACCTTGGGCGTGACCCACAGTCTTCTCACCGCGCGCCACTGGCGGGGCGTGAGCCTGAACAGCCTCGCCGAGGCCATGCTGGGGCGTCTGCCCGAGGGCCGGGTGGCCTGGGCCGGGCCGAACCTCGTCCTGTCGCCCAAGGCGGCGAACGCCCTGGGCCTTGCCCTGCACGAACTGGCGGAAAACGCCCTGAAGCATGGGGCCCTGTCGGCGGACTCAGGGCGGGTCGACCTGCGTTGGCGGGAGCTTCCGGAAGGCGGATTCGATCTGGAATGGGTGGAGAGCGGGGGGCCGCCCCCGGCCCTCAATCCGGATCGAGGCTTTGGCCGCACCCTTCTGGAGCGGGTATCGGGCCGGGAGCTTGGCGGCGAGGTGTCCCTGGCCTTTACCCCTCGGGGGCTCATGGCGCGGCTCGTGGGGGATCAATCGGCCATGGCTGGCGAGGCCCGGCGGCCGGGGTTGGGCCGTGGGGCCGCCCGCATCGAGGGCGACCGCGATGGTATGTCCTACGGGGATGACGGCCCCGCGGACATTTCAGGACTGCGGCTTCTGGTTGTGGAAGACGCCGTGCTGCTGGCGCTGGAGCTTGAGACCGGGCTGACTCACGCCGGCGCAAAGGTGGTCGGCGTGGCCTCGAACCTCTCCGAAGCCGAGCGTATGGTCGAAGTCGAACTGGACGGCGCGGTGCTCGACACCAATCTGAACGGCAGGTCCGTGGCTCCCGTCGCCGCGCGCCTGGCCGGGCGCGGCGTCCCGTTCATCTTCGCCACAGGCTATGGTGAGACCAGCGGGGTGACCTCGGAATTCGCCGCGCCGGTGGTGCGGAAGCCCTACAATGTCCACCAGATCGCCGCCGCCCTGCTGGTCGCGCGGTCACGGGCCCTGAAGACCACGTCCTGAGCCCATCCTCTGGCCGCGGGAGGCCTTGGCTTCACAGGGCGCCCTCCGCTAAGTCGAGGTCATGAGCGCCTTTGTCATTCCCGCCCCGTCCCAGTCCGTCGTTCCGGTGCTTGGCCGGGCGGAGCTTTTCCCGGTCCGTCGCATCCTTTGCGTCGGTCGGAACTATGCCGCGCACCGCCGTGAAATGGGCGGAGACGACCGCGAGCCCCCCTTCTTTTTCGCCAAGCCTGCGGATGCGGTCCGGACCGATGGCGCCGATATCGCCTATCCCTCGGCCACCTCCAACCTGCATCACGAGATCGAACTCGTGGTGGCGCTTGGCGCCGGCGGGGCGGACATCGACACATCCGCCGCCCTTGATTGCGTGTTCGGCTATGCGGCAGGCGTGGATTTGACGCGCCGCGACCTGCAGTCGGCCGCCAAGGACAAGGGTCAGCCCTGGGAGGCCTCCAAGAGCTTCGACGCCTCCGCCCCCATGGGGCCCATCAGGCCCTGGGCCGGGGCCGGGGCCGCCCCGCAGGGGCGCATTGCCCTCAGCGTCAATGGCGCCACGCGACAGGACGCATCGCTTAGCGACATGATCTGGAGCGTGCCTGAGATCATCGCCCAGGCCTCGCGCCTTTGGACCTTGGCGCCCGGTGATCTGATCTTCACCGGCACCCCTGAGGGCGTTGGCCCGCTCGTCCGCGGCGACAGGGTCCAGGGCGAGATCGAGGGCGTCGGCGAAGTGGCCTTCAAGATCGTCTGATCCCGAGGCTCTCGCGGCGAGGGAAGACAACCCGGCCTTAACGGTTTCCCGTCACGGATAGACTCATCTTAGGATTTATCGGCCCCAAGGGAGCACGATACGGTCGCGCGCGCGCAGGCCTTCCGTCGGGCTTCATTTCGAAGGTCTTGAGCGGACGGGCGATCTCCGAGCGGTTTCCGCCCGGCGCGCCGCGCTCCAGCAGGGAGACGCGAATGGTCAGTCCGTTCGCACGTGTGGCGTCCGGAGCCCGCGGCCTGTTGGCCCCGGGCCTTCTCGTGCGCCTGGGCGGCGCGCCCTTCCTCGTGCTCGGCCTGGGCCTGGCCCTGGCCCTGATCACCTTCCACCCTGGCGATCCGAGCCTGGACGCCGCCTCCTACCAGGCCGCGCGCAACCTGATGGGCGGATCGGGCGCCGTGGTCGCGGACCTCTTCCTGCAGGGATTGGGCCTGTCGTCCGCGCTCATCCCGGTCCTGATGATCGCCGCCGGTCTGGATCGGCTGCTGGGCGCCGCGCCCGCACGGGTCAGCGGGACCGTGGTCCGGGGGCTTCTGGGGATATTGGCGGCCTTGTTCCTGGCCGGGGCCCTGGCCGCCCTGCCCGCCCCGCGGATCTGGCCCCTCGCCTGCGGCGTCGGCGGCGTGATCGGCGATGGGCTTTATGCCGCCGCTCTCGATGTCTTCACCCGAACCGGCCTCGCCCGCCCTGCGCTCTACGCCACGGGGTGCCTCGCCCTCACCGGGCTGATCAGCGCGACCCTCGCCCTACGGCTGCTCGGCGGGCGACGCGTGGGCTGGAAGGCTCCGACGATACCGCTCGCCGCCGCGCCCAAGCCACGTTTGCGACCGGCCCGGCCGGAGCCGACGCCGCCACAGGACGACATGGATCCCGATGACGCGACCCAGGACGCCATGGAGGCGGAGCCCGAGATCCGCACGCGCCGCGCGGCGCCGCGTCAGTCCAGCCGGGAAGCGCGCGAAAAGCAGCCCACCCTGCCCTTCGCGGACACGGGATTTCATCTGCCGGAGTTGGCCATGCTGGCCAAGCCCGAAGCCCGGGCGGCGGGGTTCGACGAAGCGACCTTGCGGCAGAACGCCCGCCTCCTGGAGGAGGTCCTGGCCGAGTTCGGCGTCCGCGGTCAGATCGATAACATCCGCCCTGGGCCAGTGGTGACGCTTTACGAGCTGGTCCCGGCGGCGGGGGTGAAGTCGGCCCGGGTCGTGGCGCTTTCGGACGATATCGCCCGCTCGATGAGCGTCGCCGCGTGCCGCGTCAGCGTGGTGCCCGGCCGCAACGCCATCGGCATCGAACTGCCCAACGCCAAGCGCGAGACGGTGTACCTGCGCGATCTGCTGTCGAGCGCCGAGTTTGAGAAGGCCGGCCAAGTCCTGCCCCTGGCCCTGGGCGAGACGATCGGCGGAGAGCCCTATATCGCTGACCTCTCGCGTATGCCGCACCTCCTGATCGCGGGCACGACCGGCTCAGGGAAGTCGGTTGGCGTCAACGCCATGATCCTCTCGATCCTGTACCGGCATCCGCCCGAAAAATGCCGGTTCATCATGATCGACCCCAAGATGCTGGAGCTGAGCGCCTATGACGGCATTCCGCATCTTCTGGCGCCGGTGGTCACCGACCCGAAGAAGGCGATTGTCGCCCTCAAATGGACTGTGCGGGAGATGGAAGACCGCTACCGCCGCATGTCCAAGATCGGGGTGCGCAACATCGCCGGTTATAATGAGCGCGCGACGGAGGCGAAGGAGAAGGGCGAGCACTTCGTCCGTACCGTCCAGACCGGATTCGACGAAAAGGGACGGCCGATCTTCGAAGAGGAGAAGCTGAGACCCGAACCCATGCCCTATCTGGTGGTGGTGATCGATGAGGTCGCCGATCTGATGATGGTGGCGGGCAAAGACATCGAAGGCGCGGTGCAGCGTCTGGCTCAGATGGCGCGCGCGGCGGGCATCCATCTGATCATGGCGACCCAAAGGCCGTCCGTGGATGTGATCACGGGCACCATCAAGGCCAACTTCCCCACCCGTATCAGCTTCCAGGTGACCTCCAAGATCGACTCCAGAACCATCATGCAGGAGCAGGGCGCTGAGCAGCTGCTGGGCTTTGGCGACATGCTGTACATGGCCGGGGGCGGGCGCATCACCCGCCTGCACGGCCCGTTCGTCTCGGACGGCGAGGTCGAAAAGGTGGCCCGCTTCCTGAGAACCCAGGGCGAGCCGCAATATCTGGAGGACGTCACCGAGGCGGCCGATGAGATCGGCGGCATGGACGGCGGCGGTTTGGACGGCGAGGCGGCCAACAGCCTCTATGATCAGGCCGTGGCGGTGGTGACGCGCGACGGCAAGGCCTCCACCAGCTATATCCAGCGTCGCCTGCAGATCGGCTATAATCGCGCGGCGTCTCTGATGGAGCGGATGGAGCAGGAAGGGATCGTGGGTCCCGCCAACCACGCCGGCAAGCGCGAGATTCTCGCCCCACCCCCGCCATGAGCCCGCGCAGCGCTGCACCCCGCCGCGGCCGGGGCTCCATCCTGGGCCTGGCCCTGAGCCTGACCCTGAGCCTTGCCGCGCCGGGCCTCGCCTGTTCGGCGACTGTCGCCGCGCAGCCGGCGCCCGCCCCCGGGCCTGAGGCGTCGCCCGTCGCGGATCTGTCGCCCGGCGAGCGCGCGGCTGTGGCCGAGGCGGCCGCCTGTCTCGACCAGCTTCGCAGCGCCGAAGGCCGCTTTGTTCAGACGAGCGCCGATGGGCGGCAAGCCACAGGACGGTTCTGGCTTCTGAGGCCAGGTCGGGCGCGATTCGACTACGACCCCCCATCCGGCCTGCAGATCGCCTCGGACGGCCGGCTGGTCTCGGTGATCGACCGGCGACTGAAGACGGTCCACAACTATCCGCTGGGCGTGACTCCGCTCGGCATTTTCCTGGCTCGCGACATCCGGCTCGACCGCCGGGTCCAGGTCGTCAGGGTGGTGGACCGCGCGACCGCGCTCAGCGTGACGGTGAGGGCGGCCAAGGACCCTGGGCATGGCCAGATCACCCTTGAGTTCGCTCGCGGCCCCATGCGCCTGACCGGGTGGACTCTGACCGATGCCCGCGGCCAGAGCGTCCAGGTGAGTCTCATCGGGCTCAAGGAGAGCCCGGCCATGCCCAAAAGCTTTTTCGATCCCCCGGATCCGCGTCAGGCGATGTCCGAAGCCCCCTTGGGCGGGCGATGAGGGCGCCCAAAGCGCAAAACCGATCATTGCACGGGTGGCGGAATAGGCCTTAGGCCTCGATCATGATGCTTCGCCTGGCCACCTGGAACGTGAACTCGGTTCGGCTGCGGCTCGACCAGATCCTACGGTTTGTCGATCAGACGCGACCGCATGTGCTGTGCCTGCAGGAGATCAAGTGCCAGGCGCACGAGTTCCCGGCGGACGCCTTTGCGGCCGTCGGCCTGAAGCATCTGGCCGTTCACGGGCAGAAGGGCTGGCATGGCGTGGCCCTGGCCTCATCCCTGCCAATCGAAGCGACGCCGCCCCTGGATATCTGCCGCGAGGGCCATGCGAGGACGGTCTCGGCGCGGATCGGCGGACTCGAAATCCATAACCTCTACGCGCCGGCCGGCGGTGATGTTCCAGACCCGCGGGACAACCCAAAATTCGCGCACAAGCTGGATTTCTTTGACCGCCTGACCGCGGAAATGGCCCGTCGCGACCCGCAGAGCCCCTTGGTGCTCTGCGGCGACCTCAACATCGCGCCAGGGGCGCACGACGTCTGGAGCCACGTGCAGATGTCCCGCGTCGTCAGCCACACGCCGGTGGAGGTGGAGCGCATGACGCGATTGAAGGCGAGTCTTGGGTTTGTCGATCTCCTGCGCCAGGCGCGACCCGAGCCGGAGAAGGTCTTCACCTGGTGGAGCTATCGCGCGGCTGACTTCCGCGCCTCGAACCGAGGGCTGAGACTGGATCACATCTGGGCCTCGCCGGGCCTGGCCCAGGGCGGGTGGCGCGCCGCGGGCGAGGTGGTGGAGGTGCACGACGCCGTGCGGGCCTGGGACCGGCCGAGCGACCATGCCCCGGTCACCGCCGATTTCGCGATCTGAGCCCTGGCGCGCGGCTCGACCCGATGGCAAGGGCGCGAACGATCGGACGGCGTCTCAAAGTCTGAATCGAGAAGGAGGGCCCCCCTCAGGGCGCGGCCATCCGGCCGGCGTTCGCTCGTGGGCTATAGGGCCAGCCGATATCCGCCCGCCTCGGTGACGAGCAGGCGCGCATGGGCGGGATCGGGCTCGATCTTCTGACGCAGACGATAGACATGGGTCTCCAGCGTATGGGTGGTGACGGCGGAGTTATAGCCCCACACCTCCTTCAGCAGCTCCTCGCGTCCGACCGCCTTTTCCCCCGCCCGATAGAGGTATTTCAGAATGCTCGCCTCCTTGTCGGTGAGCCTCAGCTTGCGGCCGCGCGCGTCCCGCAACATCCTGTCGGCCGGCCGAAACTCGTACGGTCCGATGACCAGAACCGCCGCCTCGGACTGCTCATGAGTTCTGAGATGGGCCCGCAGACGGGCCAAGAGGACGTTGAAGCGGAATGGCTTGGTGACATAGTCGGTCGCGCCAGACTCCAGGCCCAGAATAGTGTCCTGGTCGCCATCGGCGGCGGTGAGCATGATGATCGGCGCGCCAAGACCGCTGGCGCGAAGGGCCGCACACACCTGGCGCCCATCACCGTCGGGTAGGTCGACGTCGAGAAGGACAAGGTCGGGTCGAACGCGGGCGGCGACGGCGGCGCCTTCATGGGCCGAGGCGGCGACCTCGACGCGAAACTCACCCGTGGTCTCAAGCTGTTCGGTGAGGAGTTCACGCAAATCCGCGTCGTCGTCGACGATCAGGAGGGTCTTGCGCGAGGTCATGGCCCTCACCATGCACATGCAATTCCGGTCGGGTCACGCGGATTCACGCCCGTTCCGCCCTCTTCCTGTGCGGATCAGCCCGCGGCGACCGGCGTGGGCGGTCTGGCGCCGAACAGGGCCGATCCGATCCTGACATCGGTGGCGCCGTGCCTTATGGCGATCTCGTAGTCCCCGCTCATGCCCATGGAGAGCCGGTCGAGGCCATGACGACGGGCCAGCTTGGCGAGAAGCGCGAAATGCGGACCCGGCGGCGCGTCGGCGGGAGGGATGCACATCAGGCCCTCGAGCGTCAGACCATAGGTGGATCGGCAAAGCGCGAGAAAGGCGGGGAGTTCGCTTGGGATGACGCCCGCCTTCTGGGGCTCCTCGCCGGTGTTGACCTGGACGTAGAGGCGGGGCGTAACGCCAAGCTTTTCCATCGCTTGCACAAGGGCCGCCGCCAGCCGAGGGCGATCCAAGGTTTCAATGACATCGAACAGGGCCACCGCCTCGCGCGCCTTGTTGCTTTGCAGCGGACCGATGAGGCGCAATTCGAGCCCCTGGCGCCGTTCGCCCCATCGCGCCTGCGCCTCCTGAACGCGATTTTCGCCGAACACGGTCTGTCCCGCGGCGAGGACCGGGGCGATGGCGCTCCAGGGTTGGGTCTTGGATACGGCCGTGAGGTGGACCGTGGCTGGGTCGCGACCGCTCTTTCGCGCCGCGCGCACGATCCGATGGCGGCAGGCGACCCAGGCGGCGGCCGGGTCCAGGGGGGGCAGGTCCAGGGAGGCCAAGTCCAGGGAGACCGGAGCGGGAGAGGGTTGCGACATTGACGGAACGGGGCCTCACACGGTTGGTCGCCGAGGCGCGGAGGCTAGGGGCGGTCAGCGGCTTTGCAAAGCCCGGGGCGCGGGCCACGTCCTGGCCATCCATCCTGGCCTTCACGGACCCATTGCGCACGCCCGACCCACTCGCCCTTTGCCGCACCCTGCCGCGCGGCTGCGCCGTGGTCTATCGCGCCTTTGGCGACCCAAAGGCTGTGGAGATTGGCCGTCGCTTACGTCTAGCGACCCGGCGGCGCGGCCTAGCCTTCTTTGTCGGCGCCGATATCGCCCTGGCGCAACGCGTCCAGGCGGACGGCCTGCATCTTCCCGAGCGTCTGGCCGGACGAAAAGGCGCGATCCTGGACGCCGGGCGGCGCTTTCTGGTGTCCGCCGCGGCCCACGACGCCTCGGCGATCCTGCGCGCCCGAGGGGCCGGCGTCCGGGCCCTCGTGGTCTCCGCCATCTTCCCGAGTGAGAGCCCTTCCGCAGGCAAACCCCTCGGCGTTCGGCGTCTGGCTGTTCTGGTCCGGACGGCGCGGATGCCCGTCTATGCCCTGGGCGGGGTCAATCCGACGACCGTGCGGGCGCTGCGTCGATCTGGCGTGGTCGGCGTGGCGGGGGTGGGCGCGTTCTCGCCCAGAACCAACCCGGCGCCCGCGACGCGGCCGGAGGGAGAGCCCGGCGTCAGAACTTGAACGTGGTCTCCAGCCGCACCCGGGGATTGGGGGCCTGAGGCGTGGCGAAATGCTGGTTCGGCGACAGGCTGGTGTCCGGCGCCAAGGTCACATCCCCGCCGATGTGCAAGCGCGGGGACAGTCTGTAGAATACGCCCGGCGCAAGGTCTCTGAAGTCCGTCGCGCGGTCGACCCGCTCATCAACCCCGAACTTCAGGCCCCAACGCCCCTTTTGAGGATCCCACTCGAGGGTCCGTCCCACCGCCGGCGGCGCCGCCGTGGAGGGAGAGGTCATGAAATCGCCCGTGGCCAGATTGCCGGTCGACATGTTGATCGGGGTCGCCTGGGGGAGGGGCGTCGATTGGGCGCGAGTCCCCGTCGCGGCAGCCAGACCCGCGCCGAGCAAAACCCCCGCAATCATGAGCCCCGTCGGCTTCATTGGCTTGGCTCGGTGGAGCCCCTCATACGTCCTTGCAAAACCTTACGGTCTCGCTGTTACACTTTCTTAAAGGCTGCAACATGACAGGGGTCAACACACCCGGCCGGGGGGAGGGGCGAGGTGGAGTCGCAATCTGGCATGAATGTGGCGCATGCGCCACGGGATTGGCGTTTGGACGCGGCAAGCTGATGCTGTAGAGGCTGAACAGGGAAAGGGTCCGCCGTCCTGCGTCCGGGAGCGCGCGTGGACCCGCTGGGGAGAGGCCCCGGCGCACGAAGAATGGATCGTACGACGCGTGGATAAGGTGGGAATGATCGTTTCGAAAGATCGCTTCGGTATGGCCCGGCGCGCGGCCTTGGCCGGCCCCCTTCTCGCGGCGCTGGCCCTGAGCGGGTGCGGGACGTTCCATAGTCATCCCAAGGCCCAACCGACCGCCGAGATCGGCGTCAACGGCTTTTTGTGGCGCGCCACCCTTCAGACCCTCGCCTTCATGCCGCTGGCCTCGGCCGATCCTTTTGGCGGCGTCGTCAATACGGACTGGTATGTGGACCCCGCCCATCCCAACGAGCGGTTCAAGGCCACGGTCTACATTCTCGACAGCCGACTTCGGGCCGATGGCCTGAGCGTCACTGTGTTCAAGCAGGTCAGCAATGGGCAGGGCGGGTGGACCCCAGCCCCCGTGGCGGATCAGACCTCGACCGATATCGAGAACGCGATCCTGACCAAGGCGCGCGAGCTTCGACTGTCCAACCTTCGCGGCTGAGGCCGCAAGGCGCGGCGGGCGTCGCAGCGCCCGGCCGCCGGCCAGGCGCCGGAGACCGGGACATGGCGGACGGCCTCGCTTTCTGAGATGACTGCGTCTTGAAGGAACCGCCGCACCTCGTTTCTCCGAACTTCGTTTCCTGCGTGTCCCTGAAGGAAGGTAGATGGGCCGTTACGAGCCTAAGATCGTCGAACCCCGATGGCAGGACGCCTGGGAGCGCGCCCAGGCCTTCCGCGCATCCGTAGACCCGACCCGCCCCAAGTACTATGCCCTTGAAATGTTTCCCTATCCGTCCGGGAAGCTGCATGTGGGGCACGCGCGCAACTACGCCATGGGCGATGTGGTCGCCCGCTTCAAGCGGGCGCGAGGCTTCAACGTCCTGCATCCCATGGGCTGGGACGCCTTCGGTCTCCCGGCGGAGAACGCAGCCCGCGAACGGGGCGTTGATCCGCGCGCCTGGACCTTGTCGAACATCGCCACGATGCGTGAAGAGCTCAAGGCGCTCGGCCTTGCGCTGGACTGGTCGCGCGAGCTGGCGACCTGTGAAGCCGACTATTACGGCCTTCAGCAAGCCCTGTTCCTGAAGCTTCTGGCGCGCGGGCTGGCCTATCGCCGCGAAGGGCTGGTGAACTGGGATCCGGTGGACATGACCGTGCTCGCCAACGAGCAGGTGGTGGATGGTCGTGGTTGGCGCTCAGGCGCGCCTGTCGAGCGCCGCAAACTGACCCAGTGGTGTCTGAAGATCACCGCCTATGCGGATGAGCTTCTGGACGGGCTCAAGACGCTGCCGGACTGGCCGGAGAAGGTCCGGCTGATGCAGGAAAACTGGATTGGCCGAAGCCAGGGGCTGACCCTGACCTTTCCCTGGGCCCAGGACGAGAACAGGCGGGCGACGGATGCGGGCCTGGCGGAGTTCGGGCCGGGTCTGCGCGTCTACACCACCCGCCCCGACACCCTGTTCGGCGCCAGCTTTCTGGCGGTTTCGCCAGACCACCCCCTGGCCGAGCGCCTCGCCGCCCATTCCGAAGCCGCGGCGGATTTCCTTCGGGAGTGCCGTCGCGCCGGGACGTCGGAGGCGGCGATCGAAGCGGCGGAGAAACTTGGGTGGGATACCGGCCTGCGCGTCGTCCATCCCTTCGATCCCGATCAGACGCTGCCGGTCTGGATCGCCAACTTCGTTCTGATCGACTACGGTCAGGGCGCCATCTTTGGTTGCCCTGCGCACGACCAGCGCGATCTGGATTTCGCGACGAAGTACGGCCTGCCGGTTCGCCCCGTGGTGCTTCCGGCCGGAGAGGATCCCGCGACGTTTCACGTGAAACACGAGGCCTATACGGGCCCCGGCCTCATCTTCAATTCCCGCTTCCTGGACGGGATGGAGATCGAGGCCGCCAAGCGCGCGGCCATCTCTCGCATCGAGGACATGGGTCTGGGCCAGGGTTCGACCGTCTATCGCCTGCGAGACTGGGGCGTATCGCGCCAGCGGCCGTGGGGCTGCCCGATCCCGGTGGTTCATTGTCCCGACTGCGGCGTCGTGCCCGTCCCCGAGGACCAGCTTCCCGTTCGCCTGCCCGACACCCTGGATTTCAGCCAGACCGGCAACCCCTTGGCGCGGGATGACGCCTGGCGCCTGACAACCTGCCCAACCTGCGGCGGCCGGGCCGAACGCGAGACCGACACGTTCGACACATTTGTCGACTCGTCCTGGTATTTCATCCGTTTCACGGCGCCGCACGCGGACGCCGCGGTCGATGTGGAGGCCGCGCGCTACTGGCTGCCCGTCGACCAGTATGTCGGCGGCGTGGAGCACGCGGTCCTGCACCTTCTCTATGCGCGTTTCGTGACGCGAGCCCTGCGGGACGAGGGTCTGGTGGCGGTGAGCGAACCGTTCACCGGACTGTTCACCCAAGGCATGGTCACCCACGAAACCTATCGGCGGGCGAACGGCGAATGGGTCGACCCCAAGGAGGTGGAAATCCTCTCCGAAGGCGCGACGCGCCGCGCCCGCCTCGTGGCGACCGGCGAGCCCTTGCAGATCGGCGACGCGGAAAAGATGTCGAAGTCCAAGCGCAACGTGGTGGCGCCGGCGGACATCGCCGAGGTTTATGGCGTCGACGCCGCCCGCCTGTTTGTCCTGTCAGATTCCCCGCCTGACCGCGATGTGCAGTGGACCGCGTCCGGGGTTGAGGGCGCCTCGCGTCTGATCAATCGCGTCTGGGCGGAATTCGACGCGTGCGATGAAGGCGAGGCCGCCCCACAGCCCGCCGATCTTGAGCTGGCCCGCACCACGCACAAAGCGATCAAGGCGATCACCGAGGCGATCGAGGGCTTCCGGTTCAACAGCGCCGTCGCCCGTCTGTATGAGTTTGCGGCGGCCGTCCGCGCCGCCCGGGACTCCGCCTCGCTCAGCGCTCGAAGGGAGGCCCTTTCGGCGCTTGCCCGCCTGATCGCGCCCTTCGCACCCCATCTGGCTGAGGAAGGGTGGGCGCGCCTTGGGCAAGCCGGCCTGATCGTCCACGCCCCCTGGCCCACCTGGGATGACGCCTTAACCCGGGATTCGGAAAAGGTTCTTCCCGTCCAGATCAACGGCAAACGGCGGGGGGAGGTCCGGGCCCCGGCCGGCGCCACGCCCGCCGAGGTCGAAAAGCTGGTTCTGGCCGACGCGGAAATTGCGCTCAAACTTGAGGGCATGACCTTGAAGAAGGTGATCGTCGTGCCCGACCGCATCGTCAATCTGGTCGCCGCTTGACCTCCCTCGTCCGCCTTGCCCGGGGGGCGGCTCTGACCCTCAGCCTTGGCGCCGTCCTGACGCCCCTGGCCGGTTGTGGATTCACCCCGCTCTATGCCGAATCAGGCGTGGCGAGCGGGCTTTCCTCGATCCAGGTGGAGGCGCCGCGCGGCCGGGTCGGATATCTTTTGCGTGAGGCCTTGGAAGACGATCTTGGCCGGGACAAGGGCGCCGCGCCCGCCTACCGGCTGACGATGGCGGTCAATGAGACACGCGGACCTCGTGGTCTGACCATCGCCGACGTCGCGGAGTACTATGACATCGGATTGAGCGTCCACTACGCCCTGATCTCGACCCGAACGGGCAAGGTCGTGACCAGCGGAGATGTCTCCAGTCAGGTCAGCTATAACGACTCCGGCCAAGCCTATGGCGATATCGCCGCCGCCCAGGACGCCGACGCCCGCGCCGCCGCCGACGCCGCGAGCCGAATCCAGATGAAACTCATCGCCTGGGTGGCCAAGCCGAACGCCCAGGAACGCCCGCCCGGCGGATGATCCTTAACCGCCGCCCGGATATTGACCGCTTCCTTGCCGGTCCGGGGCCAGAGATGCGGGCCGCCGTGATCCATGGTCGGGACATGGGCGTCGTGCGCGAACGGGGGGCAAAACTCGCCGCCACGGTCACCGAACGGCCCTACGACCCATTCGACGCGGCCCTTCTCACCGACCAGGACCTCGCCGCGGATCCCGCGCGTCTGGAGGGCGAACTTGCGGCCATCTCCATGCTCGGCGGCCGGCGTCTGGTCCGCCTGAGGCTGGCCAATGACGGCCTCGAACGGGCGGTGAGCGAGGCCCTGGGCCGCCACCTCGCCGGAGACCTCAACCCCGAAGCCTTCTTTATCGTCGAGGCGGGCGTCTTGCGTCGGGACGGCCCCCTGCTCAAGCTCGCCCTGGCCGCTCCCGGTTGCGGCGTGATCGCCTGTTACGAGGATGAGCAAGGCGATCTGGCCCGAATGACGCGAGAGGCGCTCAGCGCCGAGGGCCTGGCGCTGGATCTTCCCGCCCTTCAAGCCTTCACCGCCCGTCTTCCGCATGATCGGGGCGTGGCCCGACGTGAGATTGAACGGTTGGTCCTGTTTCTGGGCCCGGGCCGACGCTCGCCCGCCCGTCTGGATGAGCTGGACGCCTTCTTTGGCGTCGAACCGGACACATCGCTGGCCGACGCGGCGTTGCACGCCTTTGGCGGACGCCTCGCCGCCGCCCAGGCAGAGCTCCATCGGGCGGCGCTGGAGGGTGAGATAGGGGTTCCTGTGGTTCGCGCTCTGGGGAACCACGCTCTGCGTCTGCGGCGCGCCGCGGCCCTGCGCGCGGGGGGAGCCGAGGCTCAGGCCGCCGCCAAATCCGTCGGGGTATTCTGGAAGATCGAGCGGGAATTCGTGCGTCAGTCCGGCGCCTGGACCGAAGCGGCCCTGGCGACCGCCCAGTCCGCGATCCTCGTCACGGACGCCGCCTGCAAGGCCTCGGGGGCGCCTGACCGGCTTCTGGCCGAA
>DAIDGR010000016.1 GCA_027452265.1 Caulobacteraceae bacterium | reverse complement strand
TTTCGCGGAACCGGCGAAGACGCCGAATCGTGCCCTGCCTTCAAGTCCTTGAGCGCGTTGCGAAGCGCCGGGTGGGTTCCACCCAAACGCAACGCGCTCCGGGCGAAAGGGTCGGGGCGGAGGGTCCGGACCCTACTGGATCGGCGGGGAGTCGTCATCCTCGCCCAGGACGCTGCCCATCTCCAGCAGGGCGGAGAGGGTATGGCGGCGCGCCTCCAGGTCCCGCGCCTCCAGCAGAGCCTGCTTCTCGGCGGTGGAGAAGGGAAGCGCCATGGCCAGGCTGTTGATCAGGGCGGCGGCGGGGGCGCTGCTGATCACCTCCCACTCCACACCCAGCTGCCGACGTTCGAGATAGCGGCGCAGGAGGGCGAGGAAGGCGGGGCGTTCGAACGGCTCCAAATCCGGATCCGGGGCGAGATCGACGTTGAACGGGCCAAAGGCCGCCCGCACCTGGCGATAGGGCGTGCGCACCTCCAGCTCGGCCAGCACCTCGAAGCGGCACACCCCGGTCAGGGCGATCAGATACTTGCCGTCGCCCGTCTCCGAATAGCTGGTGATACGCCCGGCGCAGCCCACCTCGGCGAGGTGCGGCGTGTGGCGCGGGCCGCCGGGGATGGTCTGGATCATGCCGATCAGCCGGTCGCCGCGCATGACGTCGTCGACCATGTTGAGATAGCGCGGCTCGAAGATCTGCAAGGGCAGAACCCCGCCGGGGAGGAGCAGGGCCCCATTGAGCGGGAAGACCGCGATCACCGACGGCAGGTCGCTGGTCTTGCGATAGGCCGCGGACATGGCGTTCCTTCCCTTGGCCCTCCAGCTTCGCGACCCAGCCGCCACCGGGCGGCCACAGGTCAGGCGAACAGGATCGAGGCCATCTTCTTGCGTCCCTGCCGGGTCACCTCGGAGGTCGCGCCGGCGGCCTCGAAGATCGTCAGAAGTTCAGCCTTGGCCGCGCCCTCGCGCCAGTCGCGATCGCGGGCCAGGATTTCGAGCAGGTGGTCGGCCGCGGCCTGCAGATGGCCCTGACCCGCCAGGGCCTTGGCCAGCTCCAGCCGGGCCTCGTGGTCATTGGCGTCCGCGGCCAGGCGCCGCTCCGCCTCCGAGGTCTCGGCCGGGGCCGCGGCGGCGAGGCTGAGCGCGGCGCGCACACTCTCCAGGTCCGGATTCTTCGCCCCCGGCGGGGCCATGTCGGCCACCTCCCGCGCGCGCTCCAGATCGCCGCTCACCAGATAGCAGCGGGCGAGGCCGCCGATCGCCGCCAGATTCTCCGGCTCGGCCTGCAGAAGCTGGGCGAAGGCCTGAGCCGCGGCGCCGATATCCCCCGCCTCCAGGGACTCCTTGGCCAGCGCCAGCAGAGCCTCGGCCTCGCTGGGCGGGGCGTCGGCGGTGAGCCGGTCGATCATCGCCTTGATCTGGCTCTCGGGCACGGCGCCCATGAAGCCGTCCACCGGCTGGCCGCCTACGAAGGCATAGACCGTGGGAACCGACTGCACGCGAAGCTGGCCGGCGAAGGAGGGGTTCTTGTCGATGTCGATCTTGACCAGCTTCACCTTGCCCTTGGCCGCCTGGACGGCGCGCTCCAGGGCCGGGCCGAGCTGCCGGCAGGGGCCGCACCAGGTGGCCCAGAAATCGACGATCACCGGCTGAACCTTCGAGGCCTCGACCACGTCGGCCATGAAGGTCGCGTCGGAGCCGTCCTTGATCAGATCGGCGGGGGCGGGGGCGTCGGACAGGAGCGTCATGCAAAAGGTCTTGAACAGAGGTTCCAAGGGGACGGCGCGGCGCAAGGCCCCGCTCGCCGCCTAACATGGTCCCGCCCTGTCCCAAGCGCAACGCCGGGGGCCCGCTTGGGCGGCGGACCCGGCCTCAGACCGGCGCGGCCTGGGCCCTCTGGAAGACGCCCAGCAGGCACCATTTGCGCACCGCCGGGGGCAGGTCGAAGGGATCGGGCAGGGTCTGCGTCTCCAGGCTCGCGCGCGCGACCCACCAGGCGAGCCGCCGAAGCTCGCCCTCCGCGGCGCCCCGCGGGTTGGCGCTCAGGGCCAG
The DNA here is from genome assembly GCA_027452265.1 of Caulobacteraceae bacterium. GTDB lineage: Bacteria > Pseudomonadota > Alphaproteobacteria > Caulobacterales > Caulobacteraceae > Acaudatibacter. The sequence continues at coordinate 3,997 of DAIDGR010000016.1, read as the reverse complement.
AAATCGCCGCAGGGCGGAGGCCGGGTCCTGCGCCAGAAGGTCCGCCTCGATCTGGGCGACCGCGACGATGTGGGTCGCCTCGCGTCGCCCCTCCACGCTGGCGAGCCGCCGGATCGCCTCGTCCCGCCGCCCCAGGCGCGCCAGGCTGTAGCCCAGCCAGTAGACGGCCCAGAAATCCTCCGGCGCGGCCAGGTGCGCCGCCTCGAGCCGGCTCACCGCCTCATCCCACTGGCGCGCGCGCACCGCCGCCACCCCGGCCTCGAGCGCGTCCATCACCGCCTCCGGAAATAGATGTCGGCGGCCCCGCCGCCGGTCGTGGGCACGGCCAGGATGCGATACCCGAACGAGACCAGCCATCCGGCCACGTCGCGATACACCACCGGCGCCGGCTGTCCGGGGACCGTGACCCCCGGCGTGCGACAGACCCCCGCCTCCACCCGGACGTGAAGCGCGCCCAGGCTCTCCAGCACCGCGCAGGCGTCGAGGCCCGATGCGATCGAGAGATAGCTGACGCTGGGGGCGCCCATCAGGCGCAGGATGCGGTCCAGCCGGATTTCCCCGGCGCGGCCCGTCCCGACCCGCGCGGCCATGACCCGGACGGGCCCACGGCGACCGAGGCGCGCCCTGGCCTTGGCGGCGACGAGATAGGCGGGCTCCAGGGCCAGAACGCGGTGCGCGCCGTCCTGGCTGAAGCGCGCGAGGTCGCGCTCCTCGCCGATCCCCACGGTCACCACCAAGCCCATGCGCGCCCTTCAGTCCCCCTTATGGCTGCATCCGCCTTATCGCCCGCCGCGTCAGCGCGCCAGACTCTGGTCGCGCCGACGGCGACTCAAACCGCGCCGAAGCCGGCGATCCACCGCCCGTATTGGCTTCACGCCCGCCGTCTATCGGCCGCATAAAGGTCAAGGTTGTTATCCGACATTGGCAATGCAAACGCCGATATATTGAGATGAACCCAGCTCATCTCCGTCCCGAACGCCATCTCTACTTAGACCGAGACGGGTTCATCTGCCCCCACACTAACGGCACGATCAAAGCCAGCTTTTCAACCCTCTTGCGCCGACCTCGCGTCGTGGGCTTAATCCTCAGCCTTGGGAACCCGTCCATCGCGCCGCGGATCGGATGGGTGGGGAGAGTTCACACGCCGATGATCGAAATGTCCGCCTCCGCCGCCCGGAGCTGGCTGACCCTGTCCCAGGCGGCCCTCAGCCTGGGCGTGGTCGCCGTGGCCCTGGGCGCCCTGGGCGTCATGCGTCTGTCGGGCCAGATCCATCGCGCCACGCCCCAGGCGGCCGGCGCCTCCGCGTCCGCCACGTCCGCCGCCTCCCCCGCGATCAGCGCGCGGCTGACGGCTCTGGAGACCGAGAACGAGGCTCTGCGCGCCCAGCTCGCCGCCGCCGACAAGAGCCTCGACGCCGCCCACAAGAGCCTTGCAGCCGAAGAGAGCCGGGCCGCGACCCTGACGGCGTCCCAGCCGCGGGTGATGTCCGACGCCCAGGCCGCCAAGCTCACCGCCGCCTTCAAGGCCATTCCGGGCCCGCCCCGGGTCAATATCCAGACCCTGGCCGACCCAGAGGCCGCCGGCTACGGCGCCTCCCTGGTGCGGGTCATCGAGGCCGCCGGGTTCCGCGGCCAGACCGAGACGATCCATCCCGATCCGGCCCCCAGGGGCGTGATCCTCGCCCTCAAGGCGGGCAGCCCTCAGGCCAGCGCCATCCGCTACGCCTTCGAGGCCCTGCACATTCCCGTCCACGCCTCCACCGCCGAGACCGGGACGTTCGACGCCATCATCACGGTCGGGCTGAAGCCCTGATCCTCGCGGCTCTCAGGTCGTAAGCATCCCGTGCAGGGCGAGGGCCTGGGCGGCCGCCGCCTCCAGGGCCGCGTCGGTGGGGTCGAACCCCGACAGGGCGCCAGGCGGCACACCCCGCGCCGCCAGGGCCGGGGCGAGGTGGGTCAGGATCCGGCCGCGCTCGGCATAGGGCTGTCCACGCAGCCCCTGGGCAAGGCTCGCCAGCAGCTCGGCCTGCCCCGCCGCCTGGGCCCGGGCCGGCGGATCGAGGTTCGCCAGCCGCGCCTGAAGGTCGGGGTCCTGCGCCATCGCCTCCGGCGCCGCGGGACCCGGAGGGGCGGCCGTGGGCGGCGGGACCCGGGCGGGCGGCAGGGCCTGAGGATTGGCGATGGCGCCCCTCATGGCGTTGCCGCTCCCCGGTCCGGAGAGCGGGCGCGCGGGTGAAGGCTGCGCCAACTGCCGCCCCATCTGGAACGCATTGGCATACTCGCCCGTATAGTCCGGCTGCTTGAGGAGGCCGAAGTCCACATTCACGCCGTCGGTCATGGGGTCAGCCTCCGATCGGGGCCAGGGCGTTGGAGGAGGTCGCGCCCGAGCCGCCGCCAAAGCTCGATAGCCCGCGCGTCAGGCCGTAAGCCTGGAAGGCGTTGCCGATCAGGCTGTTGACGCTCGACGCGCCGGCCAGGCCCGCATTGGCCGCCGTGGTCGCGGCGCTGTTGTTGTTGGCGCTCACCGCGTTGGCGTAGCTCTGCCCCTGGCCCGCCAAGGCATTCGCCGCGCCCTCCCCGGTGTTCACCACCCCTTGCAGGTTCTGCTCGTATTGCTGGCCATACTGGTCCGCCAGGCCCGTGCCGTAGGCGTCCAGCGCCTTGAGCGTCGCCCCGCTGTTCAGCATCCCCGACGAGGCCGCGTTCTGTTGCGCCGCCTCGATCCCCTGGCTTCGGGTGAACTGATAGCCGGTGGAGTTGAGATAATCGTTGAGCGCCGCCTGGCTCGCCGCCGGATCGCCGCCCAGGCCCAGAAAGCCTTGCAGGGCCGTGTTCGCCTTGTCGCCGGCCTGGATATAGGGCTGCGCGTTGGCGCTGTTCTGGCTGTAGATCTGGCTTTGCAGGGCGTTGTTCGCCGCCGCCGCTTCGCTGGCCTTGTTGGCCGCGTTGCTGGTCGCCGCGGCGCTGATCCCCGCCCCGGCCACCGCGCCCGCGCCGATCACCAGCGCCGGAATCAATGCAGGCATTTGGCTTTCCTTCTTTCCATCAGATCGCGCGCGGGAGACGCCTCCCAGGCCGCGCGGGTCAGCATCCATTGCCGGGCCGCGCCGAACGGGCTCGCCCGCCAGTCCCCGCCGCACCGCACGAAGCCAAAGCTCCTCGGCGGCCGGCTGCGCGGATTGTCGGCCATCTCCAGCGTCACCACGCTCTGAAACCCCACCAGCCAGATCGCCCCCAGGGCCGCGATCCCGGCCTCATAGGCCTCGCGCCCCCACCCTTCCGGCGTGAACAGGCTGTGCAGCTCCGCCGTCAGGCCCAGCGCATCCAGCCGCACGAAGAGATAGCCCCCATGCGCCGCCGCCAGGGGCAGCACCTCGGGCCGCCCGACGATCTCGCCGATGCGCTCAGGGGCCGCCGCGTGCAGATCCGGATGCGCGGCGATGGCCCGCCACCACGCCGGGTCGCGCTCGATGCGCAGCATGCTGGACTCCCGCCGTCGCAGGTTTGAAGGTGCGGGAATGGAAATGCCGCCCTCAGACTCCGCCGGCCATCTTGCCTATGTGCTGGCGCTCAAGATTCTCGATGCGCTCGTGGAGCGTGGGACCCTCGACAGGGGGGCGGCTCGCATAATCCTGGATGACGCGTTGGAGGAATTCCGCCGCGACACGCGCACGTTTGCGAGTTCGGCGCGCACGCATCTGAGCCGGGAAATCCAGAAACGACAGAACGCGAAATAGCGTGGTCACGGGCTGAACCCTCCGCTGCGGGCGTTGGTGATGGAATAGGTGAAGCTCGCCAGGGCCGTGCCGCCGTCATAGGTGACGGCCACCGTCCCCGCCCCGGCCCCGATCAGATACCAGCCCAGGCTCTGCCCCTCGGGCCAGGCGAAGGCGCCGGTATAGGTATAATTGACCCCGTTCAGGGTGTAGCCGAGCTGCGAGGCGCCGCTGTTGCTCGCGGCGACCGTGATCGCGCCGGTGACCCCGCTCAGGGTCTC
>DAIDGR010000015.1 GCA_027452265.1 Caulobacteraceae bacterium | reverse complement strand
CGCGATCTCTATGGCGGGGTCACCGCGGTCCGCGACCTGGCGGACGACCTTCGCGCCGGATCAGCACGCGCAGGCGCCGATGGCCCAAGCGCCGACACCAGCGCCTTCAGCCGTCTCGCCTCCGAGACATCCAGGCCGCGGGACTTCGCCTTCCACTTGTAGACGTCGGCGAGCTGATCCCGCCTTTGCCGTACGGCTCGGCGACCGCGATCCCCGCTTCCTGCGCCTTCGGGGTTCCGACGATCCGCGCCTCGGTGAACCGCGACTTCCTGATCCGTCCGTCCCTCCCTGGCCGGCCTCTCATGACACCTGGAGGCGTTTCAGGGCGTCACACGTCAAAGGCCCTTTACCCTCAGGAAATTTGATTGACGTCGAAAGCAGGCCACGTATCGCAATGATGGAGGGCGGAGGGGGCGAAGACAGTGGCGCGCGAAAGCGGAATGATTGAGGGCGTCCTCGGAAGCGGCGAGGGCGAGAACGCTGAGGCGGAGGCCCCCGTCGGGCTTGACCCGATCGCCGCCGCCCTCGCCATCAAAGCGCGGGCGGAGGGTGAAGTCCTCCCGCCAAGTCTGGAACGGTATCTCGATCAGCAACGCGAGTTGGTAAGGATTCAATCCGAGCACCTGCACGAGCAGCGCGCAGTGATGCTCACTGACCTGCGGCTTCGCGTCTTCGGCGAGCGCCTGAAGCTTGGCTTGCGGATCTTCACCGCCCTGGCGTTCACAGTCCTGGGCGCAGGCCTAGGGGTGATGATCTACGATGCCGTCACCTCGCGCTCGGTGGTGGTGGAGCCGTTCGAGGCGCCCCCGGCCCTCGCCGCCCGGGGGGTCAGCGGTAAGGTCGTGGCCGCCGGCGTGCTGGACGCGCTGCAAAAACTCTCCGACGCAACCCGCACCACGAGAAAGGCGTTGAACTCCGAGACCGCCTGGTCCTCGGACATCCGGATCGAGGTGCCGGAGACGGGCGTCTCCATTGGTGAGGTTGGCCGGCTGCTCCGCCAGCGCTTTGGCCACGATGTGCACGTTGAGGGGGATCTCGTCCAAACGGCCGAAGGGGGCCTCGCCCTAACGGTGCGGGGCGACGGCGTGCCGGCCAAGACCTTCGAGGGCCAGGCCAACGCCCTAGACGCCCTGACCGCTCAAGGCGCCGAATACATTTACAGCCGATCCCAGCCTTATCAGTTTGCGGTGTACCTAGTAGACGACAAGCGGACCGCGGACGCCCTGGCCTTCATCCCCGGCGCCTTCGCCCGGGCCGCCACGGACCTCGACCGGTCGAAACTGGCCTCCGCGTGGGGCATTGCGTTCGACGAGTCGAATCAGGCCGCGAAGGCGGCGGAGAAGTATCGCCTGGCGATCCAGCTCGATCCCACCAACTGGGTCTCGCGCGGCAACCTGATCGCCGCCGATGCCTCCGCCTTCGGCGAAGAGGCCGCCTGGCGGGAAAGCCAAGCGTTTCTCAAACAGGCCCGGGCGGCGCCGAAGCGGGACCGCCCGGAGTTGCGGTTGCTCGACAATCCGGCACAGGAGACCTGGGACCTCCCCCTGCTGTTGGCCGCCAATTTGAACGACGCCCGCTATAATGCTGGCGTTGGAGCAAAAGACGCCATCGACGGCCCCTTGATCGCCGAGACCTACGCACTCATGCACGATCCGGCCGAGGCCGGCCGTTTTATGGCCTCCAGCGACCCGGAGGATAGAACCACCAAGCTCGAGGCCGAACTGATCCCGGCCTATGTGGCCCTTGACCGGGGCGATCCCGCCGGCGCCGTGGCGCCCCTGGAGGCGTTCTGGAGCGCCTGGCTGAAAGACCCGTCGATCCAGACCGAATACCCCGACAATGGCTGCCTCCTCGGCCTCGCCTATGGCCTGACGGGGAAGCTGACCCAGGCCGAGGCGGTGTTCAAACGGGTGGGGCCTTGGTCACGCTGTTACGCCTATCACGGGGACGTCCTGGAACATTCCGGTGATCTCCCAGCTGCAGAGCGGGTGTGGGCGGAGGGGCTGCGGGTTGGCCCTGATCTGCCGTTTATCTATATAGAGCGCGGCTTGTCGGAAGAGCGGCGGGGTGATTTCAAGGCCGCCGAGCGGGATCTCTCCACCGCCGCCGCCAAGGCCCCGCACTTTGCTGACGCGGTCAAGGCCTATGCCGATCTCCTGGCCCGCGAAGGACGCTGGAAAGAGGCCCTGGCCCAATACGACTCCGCGGTGAAATCCGCCCCCGCCTGGGTCGAACTCCATCGGGCCCGGGACGCGGCGGCGGCGAAGGCGTGACAGGCTGGGGCGGGTTTCCACCCAACCCAGCGATTTCCAACATCCGCAATTCGCCGCGCGAAGGTTTCGCTCCCGTGGGGAAGATGCGCCAGGAGCGGAAGTAAACCGGGCTCCCGATTTGAGACATTCGGCGTGGACGCTCAACGCGCCGCGCAAGGGGTTCGAACAGCATCCGAAGGCTCCTCCAAGCTTAGAGGGCGATCGCCTTTTCGGTCAGCCGTTTACCGCCGCGCGGGCCTTCCGAAGCTCCGCCCAGTTTGGGGCCAGCTTGAGGGCCGCGTCATATTTCTCCGGCGCGCCGTGAAGGCTCGAGGGATGTCAGGTCCCTCGGTCCCAGCCCCCCCGCCTTGCCCGGTCGCGGGTTGAAGCGTAGCCCTTGCGCCCATGAGGAACGCCCCACCTTCCGGCCGCGCGCGGCGCGCCGGAGCGATTGTCGCCGCGTGTCTTGCGCCCCTTGTCCTGGCGCCCGGGGTCCTGGCGCTTTCCGCGCCCGCCAATGGCGCCCCGGCCGCCCCGGCCCTCACCCTCTATGCCGACGCCAGCCTGATCGACGGGACAGGGGCGCCGGAGAAGGCGCATCAGGACATTCTCGTCGAGGGCGAGCGCATCCTGGCCTTGGGGCCGCATGGAACCCTCGCCGGGGCGAGCGGGGCGCGCCAGGTCGACCTGGCCGGGCGCTTCGTGATCCCGGGGCTGATCGACAGCCATGTGCACCTCGCGACGCCGCCCAACCCGCCACGCGCCGAGGCCATCCTGCGTCGCGATCTCTATGGCGGGGTCACGGCGGTCCGCGACATGGCCGACGACCTGCGGCCGGTGGGCGAGCTGAAGCGTGAGGCTCTCGTGGGCGAGATCGCCGCGCCGGATATCTTCTACGCCGCCTTGATGGCCGGGCCGGCCTTCTTCAAGGACCCTCGCGTCCAGGCGGTCAGCGTCGGGGTCAAGGTGGGCGCGGCGCCCTGGATGCAGGAGATCGACTCCGACGCCGACCTGCGCACCGCCGTGACCCTGGCCAGGGGGACCTCAGCCACGGCGATCAAGATCTATGCCGACCTGCCGGCGACGGAGGTGGCCGCGATCACCGCCGAGGCGCATCGCCAGCACCTGAGGGTCTGGGCCCACAGCGCGGTCTTCCCCGCACGGCCGGCCGATGTGGTGGCGGCCGACGTCGATGTGCTCAGCCACGTCTGTTACATGGCCTATGAGATCCAGAAGACCATTCCGGCCGCCTATGAAGACCACACGCCGGTGGACGAGCGCCTGCTGGCCAGGACGGGCGATGATCCGGTCATGGCCTCGCTGTTCCGGGGCATGCTCGCACACGGCCAGATCCTCGACGCCACCGGCAGCCTGTTCGTGCGCTATGACGCAGAGCGCAAGTCGCATCCCGAGCGGCCCCCCCTGCGCTGCACCGGCCCCGCGGTGATCCGCCTCACCCGGCAGGCCGCGCGCATGGGCGTGCCGATCTCCACCGGAACCGATTTCGCCTGGGGCGCCGACCGGGTCTGGCCAGAGGTGGATGACGAGCTGTTCTTTCTGGCCCACGACGTCGGGCTCTCGCCCCTGGCGGTGATCCATGCCGCGACGGAGGTCGGGGCGCAGGCGGCCGGTCAGGAGGCGGACATGGGGGTCATCGCGCCAGGAAAGCTGGCCAACTTCGTCGTCCTGACCGCCGACCCCGCAGCGGATATCGGCGCCATTCAAAAGGTCGACATGACGGTCAAGCGCGGGCGGGTCTATCGGCGGGCGGATTTCAAACCGCCCACGGCCGCGGAGATGGGGGACGGGAATGACGATTGATCGCCGACGCCTGCTGGCCCTGGGGGCCGGCGCCGGCATTGCCTCCCTGGGGGCGGCGGTGGGCGCGATGGCACCAAGCGGGACGGCCTTGGCGGAGGCGAACGCGGCCCCGGCCCTCCCCGCAAGCTGGATCGTGATCAACGCCCTGGGCGACCTTGGCGATCCCAACCACCCCGCCGACAGCCCCGCGCCTGACCTCTCGCCCCGCGTCCTCGCCGAAGCCCACGCCTCGGGCCTTACGGCGGTCAATGTCACCCTGGGATATGTCTCGGGCCCCGAGGACCCTTTTGAGGCCACGATCCGGGACATCGCGGCGACCGACGCCCTGGTGCGGGCCCACAGCGGCGATGTCGTCAAGGTCCTCTCGGTCGCCGATCTCCGCCGGGCTAAGGCGGAGGGGCGCATCGGCCTGATCTACGGCTTCCAGAACGGCGCCATGATGGGCCAGGACGCCCATCGCGTGGACGTCTTCGCCGACCTCGGCGTTCGGGTGATCCAGCTCACCTACAATCCCGCCAATCAGCTCGGCGACGGCTCCATGGCGCCGCAGAATCGCGGCCTGACCCCGTTTGGCCGGGAGGTGATCGCGCGGCTGAACGCGCGTCGCGTGATGGTCGACCTCTCGCACAGCGGAGAGCGGACCTGTCTGGAGGCGGCGCAGGTTTCGCGCCAGCCGATCTCGATCAACCACACCGGATGTCGCGCCCTGGCTGACCTGCCGCGCAACAAGACCGATGCGGAGCTTCGCCTGGTGGCGCAGCGCGGCGGCTTCGTCGGCATCTACTTCATGCCCTTCCTCAATCTCAGCGGACACGCCCACGCACAGGACGTCGTGGCCCATATCGACCACGCGATAAATGTCTGCGGCGAAGACCATGTCGGCATCGGAACGGACGGGGACGTCACCCAGATCGACGATCTGGGGGCCTATCGGGCGCAACTGGCCAAGGAGATCGCGCAGCGCCGCGCCGCGGGCGTCAGCGCCCTGGGGGAGCGGCCGGACACCTATCCCTTCGTGGTCGATCTGCGCGGCCCGGATCAGTTCCGCGAGCTGGCCCGCCTGCTCAAGGCCAGGGGCTATTCCACGGGCCGCATCGAGAAGATCCTGGGTCTCAACTTCCTGGCCTATGCCGAAGCGGTCTGGGGGGCCTGAGGCCCAGAGCGCTGTCAGCGCCCGCGAAACACCGGGGCGCGCTTTTCGAGGAAGCCGGCGACGCCCTCGCGGTGATCCTCCGTCCCCATCAGCTCGGTGATGGCCCCGATCGCCCAGGCGCCCAGCTCGGCGGGATCGCCCGTCGCGGCGCGGCGCAGACCCTGCTTCATCTTGCGCAGGGCGAGCGGGGGATTGGCGGCGATGCGGCCGGCCAGGGCGCCCGCCCGCTCCATCAGTTCGGCGTGCGGCGTCACCTCGCTCACGAGGCCAATGCGCAGGGCTTCGGCGGCGTCAATGACATCGCCGGTGAACAGGAGTTCGGCCGCCTTGGCCGGGCCGACCAGGGCCGGGAGGCGATAGAAGCCGCCGACGTCGCAGGTCAGGCCGCGCTTGATGAACAGCTCGGCGAACCGCGCCTGCGCCGAAGCGATCCGGATGTCGGCATAGAGAGCCAGCTCCAGACCCCAGCCCACGGCAGGCCCGTTGATGGCGGCGATCACCGGCGCCTCACAGTCAAGGGCCGCCATGGCCGCGGGCGTGGCGCGCGGGACAGGCGGCGGCGCATCGGGGGCCCGCGCGGCGCGCGGCGCGGCCAGGATCTCCAGCACGTCGTCCCCGGAGCAGAAGGCCGGGTCGGCGCCGGTGACGATGACGCAGCGCACCTCGGGATCCGCATGGGCCCGGCGGAATGCGGCCTCCAGCCGGTCATAGGCCTCGCGGTTCAGGGCATTGCGGCGGTGCGGTCGGTTCAGAGTGATGGTCGCGACATGGTCGGCGCATCGGTAGAGGACAGGCTCTTGGCTCATCACGCGTTCCTCCCGCGTCATTGGGCTCGGGGTCCAGCCTGACGCCGCGCGCGCCGCCCCCCGCAGGATCTGTCCGGCCGATCCGGAGCCTCGTCAACGTCTGAACCTGGCGCGATCCGTGTCCTTGCCGGTCCTTCGGTCAGCTCGACATCGCTTCGGGCCCACCCCCAAGGCCAACCCTTAAGGGAGATTGGCGGATGGACAGCGCACCGCGCGCCTGCGACGCCTCGCATCCCCTCCGGCTTGAATTGATTGCCCCTGATGCCAGACGGCGCGGCCACGGCCCACCTGTTCCGACCCAAGCTGATTACCGTGCTGGGCGAGGGATATGGGCTGGCGGCCCTGCGCCAGGACGCCCTGGCGGGCCTCACCGTGGCGATCATCGCCCTGCCCCTGTCCATGGCGATCGCGGTGGCCTCAGGCGTATCGCCTGAGCGCGGCCTCTATGCCTCGGTGATTGGCGGGGCCGTGGTGTCCGTCCTGGGGGGCAGCCGCTTCCAGATCGGCGGGCCGGCCGGCGCCTTCATCGTCCTGGTCGCCGCGACCGTCGCGCGCTTTGGGCTTCAAGGCCTGCTGCTTACGGTGATGATGTCGGGCCTGCTTTTGATCGCCCTGGGCGTCAGTCGCCTGGGCTCGCTGATCCGTCACGTGCCGCATGCGGTCACGGTGGGGTTCACCAGCGGGATCGCGGTCACCATTCTGGCCAGCCAGTTGCGCGATCTGGCGGGACTTCGACTGGCCGGGCCCGAGCCGGGTCCGTTGCCCGCCAAGCTGATGGCTCTTGGCATGGCCTTGGCGACCTTGAACCCGTATGCCGTAAGCCTGGGCCTGGGTGTGGCCGGGCTCGTCTGGGTCCTGCGGGCGCGGCGACCGGGATGGCCGGGGATGCTGATCGCCGTCGCCCTGGCGACGCTTGCGGCGGCCTGGCTTCGCCTGCCGGTGGAGACGATCGGGTCGCGGTTTGGCGCGGCGCCCTCCGGCCTGCCGGCGCCCCACCTGCCCCCCGCCTCGCTTCCGGTTCTGGTCAAGCTGGCGCCGACGGCCCTGTCCTTCACCCTGCTGGGCGGGATCGAGAGCCTTCTGTCCGCCAAGGTCGCGGACAGCATGACCGGCCGCCGGCACCGGTCAAATATGGAGCTCATCGCGCAGGGGATCGCCAACCTCGCCTCGCCCCTGTTTGGCGGGATCAGCGTCACCGGAACGATCGCCCGCACCGCCGCGAATATCCGCGCGGGCGCCCGCAGTCCGCTCGCCGGCCTGTTTCACGCCGCCTTCGTGCTTGTGTTTCTGCTGATCGCCGGTCCCCTGGCGCGCTTCATTCCCCTGGCCGCATTGGCCGGCGTCCTCGTCGTCGTGTGCGCGAGCATGGCCGAGCGCGCGGAATTCCTCGCCCTGCTCAAGCGCCCTGGCCCGGCCGCGGTTCTGCTCACCACGTTCGGCCTGACCCTGGTCAAGGACCTGACCTTTGGGATCATCGGCGGATGCCTCGTGGCCGCCGGGCTCGCCCTGATGCGCCGCCCTGTCGCCGAGGAAGGCCGCGCCTAGAGGGGCTCAGGCGGCCGGCTGCAGTCTTGGAAGCAGGAGGTGGATGATCGCCAGCCCCAGGAGATAGCTGACCGAGGCGTAGGCGAGGAGGAGGCCATAGCCCAGGCCCGCGGCCAGCATATGTCCGGCGGCTTGCAGAATGGCGAGCCCGGCCAGGTTGCCGAGAAAGGCGCAGAACGAGATCGTCGTGGCCACACTCTGGCGCGGAATGATGTCCGTGGTCAGGGCGAACAGGTGGGTCGAATAGCCCTGGTGGGCGGCGAGGGTCAGGGCAAGGATGGCCGTCGCCACGGCGGCGTTGGGCGCCAGGGTGGTGAGCGAAAGGGGCATGGCCAGAAGGGCGCACACCAGGAGCCCGCTCTTGCGCGTCACATCCAGGCTCACGCCCCGCTCGAGCAGGGTCTTGGAGGTCTGGCCGACGATCAGGGCCCCGGCGGAGGCGCTCAGATACATGATCGCCAGAGGACCGCCGAAACTGGAGAGGCCCAGGTGAAAGTCGCGTGAGAGCAGGTCCGGCGCCCAGAAGAGGAGCAGCCACCAGACCTGGTCGGACAGCACCTTGGCCGCGGCGATGGCCCAGGTGCGGCGATCGCGCAGGACCGCGCGCCAGACGCCCCGTCCGATCGGCGCGGCGGCTCCATCCTTGGCAACCTCGTCGTGGCCCATTCCGGGCGCCGGCTCGACCGACACGCCGCGATCTGGACGGGTCAGAAGCCAGGCGGCGACCCAGAGGCAGCCAAGGCCTCCGGTCAGAACGAAACAGATGCGCCAGCCGAAGGCCAGGGCCAGAAGCGGTATGGCGAGCGGCGTGATGATGGCGCCCAGGCCATTGGCCGCATTCATCAGGCCCAGAGCCAGGGTCCGCTCCGCGGGGGCGAAGGCGGCGGCCATGGTCTTGATGGCCGTGGGCGTACCCAGGGCCTCGGTCGCTCCCAAGGCGAAGCGCGCCGCTCCGAAGCCGACGCCCCCCGCAACCAAGGCGTGAGCGCCCGCCGCCAGGCTCCAGCTGCCCACAGCGACGGGATTGGCGCGGCGCCAGCCGATCGCGTCGACCACACGCCCGGCGAAGAGCAGGGCCGCGGCGGATGCGAGTTGAAACAGCGAGTTCAGGTTGGCGTAGTCGATGTCGGTCCAGTGCAGATCGTGCTGCAGGCTGGGCTTGAGCACGGCGATGATCTGACGATCGGCATAGTTGAGGATCCCCGCCGAGATGATCATCACCAGCAGGATGAGCTTTGCGCCGCGCCACATGGGCTTGACCCTAGGCGATATCGGCGAGGTCGAGAAACAGGCGCGTAAAGGGCGAGCCGTCCCGGATGAAGACCGGCGGATATCCCAAAGGCGCGGCGATCAGCACCTCGGCGCCGCCGGTATGGCGCGCGCCCGACCACAGGTGAATCCAATCGGCGCCGGACGGCAGATAGACGCTCCAGTCCTCCCGGCCCGCCTCGAGAACCGGCGCCGCGAGGAGGTCCGGGCCAAGCAGATAGGCGCTCTGAATCGTGAAGGCGCGGGGGTCATCGGGAAAATGCAGAAACAGAGGCCTCTGCAAGGGAAGCCCCCGGCTGACCGCCTCCTGGCGCAGGGCGCGGAGATAGGGCCCAAGGGCGCGATAGATGCGGCTCATGCGCGCGAAATGGGCGAGCACCGTCGGGTCCTGATCGACCTGCAGGTTCTGATCCGGCCGGTTGCCCTCGTGGGTGCGCATGACCGAGGTGAAGGCGGCCATTTCCGCCCAGCGCATGATCAGCTCGGCGGTACGGACATTGCCGAACAGGCTCGTATAACCGCCCACATCGCTGTGGTGATAGGCGTTGCCAAGCAGGCCCGAGGACAGGGCCCCGCAGATCACGCTCGGCAGTCCGTCATGACGGGTAAAGTCGACCGACTGGTCGCCGGCCCAGAGCAGCGGGCAATAGGCCGAGACGCCGGTAAAGCCGGCGCGCATGAAGAACAGCGCATCTCCCGTCCGTCCGCGGGAGGCCACGGCCCGGGCATTGACCTCCGCCCAGAGGGTTGGCCAGGCATTGTGCGCCAAAAGGCCGTCCAGGCCGCTGGCGAGGCGCACATCGTGCGGCAGATACTCGCCAAAATCGGCCATCCAGCCGGCAAGGCCCAGATCCAGCATCTCCCGCCCGATCACCTCCTCGGCGAACCAGTCGGAGGCGGCGGGGTTGGTGAAGTCGACGATGCCGCATTCGAACTCGCCGAAATCGACGATGTAGGGCTCGTCGGTGTCGGGCCGGAGCGCCAGAAAGCCCCGGTCGCGCGCCAGGGGATAGAGCGAGCCGTCGATGCACAGATAGGGGTTCACATAGCCCAGAAACCGCACCCCCTCCTTGGCGAGGCGGGCGATCTCACCGGGCAGGTCCGGATAGCGCGCCGCGCTCCAGCGCCAGTCCCAGTAGAGGCGACGCCCGAACGAGGTCTGGCGGATCCCCGTCCAATCCTCGCACCACAGGCCCGATACGGCGACGCCGGCCTCCTGGTATCGCTTCAGCCGCGCAAAGCTCCCCGCCCCTTCCTTGAGACCGATAATGGCCCCCTCGAGCACCCAGTCCGGCAGAGGCGGCGGGCGGCCGAACCGGGCCGACAGAGCCTCCACCAGGCTAAGGAAGTCGTCGCGCACCACGATCTCGATCCGCTCCGGGATCGCCCAGACCTCGATCTCGTGAAAGGCGTCGTGGCGGAAGTCGAAGGCGCTGTAGGCTGTGGTCTCCACGTGCAGGGCGTAGCGGTCGGAGGAGACATAGGTCGGCTGAGGATAGTTGGTGCAGTAATAGTCGCCGCCCATGTGCGACTTGTCGGCCTCGAAGGTGATCTGGGTCGACTTGTCCCGCCCCACCCCGGGCTCGGAGGTCCACAAGGGGAAGCGCCGGCCACGCATGTCGAAATAGGACATCTGCTCGCCGCCGCCGAACACATGCTCGCCGGCCCGCGCCGCGATCCGCAGCCACAGACGATTGGCGCGAGGCCCGACGGCCTCGAAGGCAAGGCGGACGGTCCCGTCGACCTCGGTGGCCCGAAGGTGGAGGACAGGCGGACCCTGCGGCGTCGCCCGAAGCGTGATTTCGACCCCGTCGTCCGTCTCGCGCGCCACCGCGGCGGCGAGCGGGACCCGCGCGGTGACATAGTCTTCGATGTGGAAGTGCCCGCGATTCATGGCGATGTCCGCCTCACCTTCGCCGACGAAGGCGAAGGGCGCGGTGGAGCTGTGCCGGATCAGGGGCTTCCCGCCGATCTCAAGCTCGAAACCGTCGTCGCGATGAGTCAGCCGCATGCCAAGATCCACGCCCAGATTCGGTGCTGAAACACGGCGGCTCCGGGCGCGGATGCGTCCGGAGCCAATACGCGAAGTCCCCCGCCCGCCTCGTATCCGTCACGAGGCCGACGCCAGGGGCGGGATCAGAAGTCCTTGTGGACGTTGACGCCCACATAGCGGTCGAAATCGCGCGGGATCCAGGTGACGAGTCCCCCGAGGTTCCCGTGCGCGAGATAGGCCGAATAGTGGGTGTTGAGGATGTTCTTGACCACGAAGTGCGCCGACCACCCGCCCTGGAGGTCGAGCAGGCCGAACGAAGCGTTCCAGATGCCGTAGGCCGGCTGAACCGTGTCCGGCGTCTCGGTGAGCTGGAACTGCGTCTTCGACTGCCACTCCCAGTCGGTATCCAGGTCCAGGGTCAGGCGCGAGGTCATGGGCGCCTGATAGTCGGCGTCAAAGTGGCTCTTCCAGCGGGGCGCGAAGGGCAGCGGCTTGCCGTTGATGTTGCAGCTGATGGACGCGTTCGCGGGACAGGGGAAGCTCACCACGTAGGCGTCGTCATAGCCAACGTCGCCGCTCACCGTGAAACCTTCCCAGAGCTTGGCGATCACATTCGCCTCGGCCCCGCGGCTGGTCACGGTTCCGGCATTGACCAGGTTGGTGACCTGAGCGCCGTTCACCAGCTGGAGGAAGTTGGCCTGATAGTTCTGGAAGTTGGTGATGTAGGCGGCCAGGTTGGCCTGCACGTGATCGTTCAGCCAACGTGACTTCAGGCCCACCTCATAGGAGGTCGAGGTTTCCGGATTGAGCGGCGGCGTGTTCACCGCCGACATGTTGAAGAACACGTTGTAGGCCGGTCCCATATAGCCACGCGAGACCGTGCCATAGACGTTCATGTCCGGGGTGATGTCATATTGCAGCCCGGTGCGTCCCGCCCAGCCGGTGCGGCCGACCGAGCCGTTGCCGGTGAAATTGGGGGCGATGCCCGGCGAGCCCGGCGAGGCGGTGGGGGCGTCGACACGATTTTGATAGAAGCTCAGATCGTCATGGATCACGCGCCCGCCCAGGATCAGGCGGAACTTCTTGGTAAAGTTGACGTCGCCCTCGCCAAACACCGCATAGTTGCGATCATTGGTGCCGTAATCCGCCAGACCCGAGGAGTTGAACGGCGCGCCGGACACCAGCTGGGAGTCGGCCCGGCCATAGGTTTCATGATCGATCTCGTTCATGAAATAGAGGCCGACCACATAGTCGATGAACTGATCCTTGGGTGAGGACAGTCGGATTTCCTGAGAAATCTGGTGGAAGCGCAGATGTCCGGCATCGTTGATCTGCGCGACCCCTGGGGCGATCTGCGAAACGCCGTCAAAGTCCTGGTACTGATCGTTGTTCCAGAAGCGATAGGCGGTGATCGAGGTCAGGGTGAGCCCGTGCGGAAGCTTCCAGTCGAGCGTGGCGGACACGCCGCTGTTCACGTCCGTGACGTTGCTCGTCAGGTTCGTGCTGACGTGGGTGTTGTCGGGTCCTGGCGTCACGCCCCCGGCGGCGATCGCCGCGCCCAGGGCCACGTTGGTGGACACGGTCCCCAGCGGATAGGATTGCTGGCTGTTGCTGAGCCAGACGCCGTTGGGCGTCGTGTCATGCTCGTGGGTGTAGTCGGCGCCCAGGGTGAGGGTCAGGTTGTCGGTCAGATCGGCGATGATCTTGGTGCGGGCGCCCCAGTGCTCATACCCATTGACGTATTTCTGGTCATAGTTGTCGAAGACATTGCCCTTGAAGCCACCATCGAACACCGACAGCAACGCCTGAACGTTCTTCGCCAGGGGGCCCGAGATACCGCCATCCAGGCGATATTCACCGCCGGTATAGTAACCGGCGTCGGCATAGCCTGACAGAACATTGGTGGGGTTGCGCGTGACGATATTGATCACGCCGGCCGTCGCGTTCTTGCCGAACAGGGTGCCCTGGGGCCCCTCGAGCACTTCCACGTGGTCGACGTCGGAGAAGTCCGCCGTAGCCTGACCGGCCCGGGCATAGACCACGCCATCCACCACCGTGGAGACCGACGGCTCGACGCCCGGCGAGGTGGAGATCGTGCCGACGCCGCGAATGAAGATGGTGCGGTCCTTGTTCGAGGCGCTGGTGCGGAAGTCGACGCTCGGCACCATGGACGTAATGTCCTGGATATCATTGAGGTTCTTGGCCGTGGCCTCGGAGCCCTTGACCACATCCACGGCCACCGGGACCTTTTCCAGCGACTCCGCCCTGCGACGGGCGGTCACGATGACTTCGCCCACGGTGGCTGTGGTCGCCTCGGGCGAAGCGGGGGTCGCCGCGGGCGCCTGATCGGCGGCCGCAGCTTGGGCGCCTCCGGCCAGCAGGGCCAGGGCGGACGAGGTGACAAGAAGCGGAATGGCCAGACGACGCATGGGACCTCCCCTTAGGAACTCTGTAAAGGCGGACTGTCCGCCGACGCAGCCGCTGATGCGGTCATTAATTTACAGGATACGTCTCAATTCCGACTGAGACAAGACTTATATAAGACATAAGAGCTATCAGAGATATGCGAGTTTAAGGCGGAGTGTGGCGCGGCGGGCACGCCCGGGGGCCACGCGAAACAGCCCCGGGGCGCCGGGCAAGCGAATCGCATCGATCGGGTGGCTCACCGGCTCCCAGCAGAAGAGGTCGCCCTCGCTTGGACTGAACACCACCGCTCGGCCAAGCCCGGCCGACGCGACCAGGCTCAGAGATAGCCCCGCGCCCGGCCAGACGATCGCGGCCCGCCTTCCCTTCACGTCCTCATACAGATGGTCGAGCCCGACAGGCGGGGTCCGTCCGGCGGCAAAGTCCAGGTCAGGGGGAATGGGCCCCAATTGGCGCGGGATGCGACCCGCCGGCTCGGCCCACATGGCCCCGGCGGCGAAGGTCAGGCGCGCGTCCGACCGGCGCGGAAAGAACGGATGAAAGCCAAGGCCGACCGGTTGGACGACCCGGTCGCGGTTCTCCACCGTCAGAGCAAGGGTCAGACCGGTCTCGTTGAGGCGAATCTCCTGGATCAGGCGAAGCGCGAAGGGCCAGGCGTCGTCGCCGGCGTGGTCATGGCGCAGCCTGACGACGCGCGGGCTGTCGGTGACCACCTCGAACGGGCGCGCCCAGGCGAGGCCATGCAGGGCATGGGGCGCCGCGCCGGGATGGGGGCGAAGGCGGATCGCGCGCCCACGCCACATGAAATGCGCGTCGGCGATCCGGTTCGAGAACGGCGCCAGGGCATAGCACCCTCCCCGCCCGCCCCCGTCCGAGTCCACAGCCGCCGGAGCGATGGGGGCGATCAGGTCGATGGGTCCTCCGGGCGTCTCGACCCAGAAGCCGGTCACCCGGCCGCCGCGTTCGGGGACGACCTCCGCCCGCAGCGCGCCGGCGCTCAGGCGCAGAACGTCAGGAGATGCCGCCATCAACCACGAAGTCCTGGCCGGAGCAGGCGCGGCTGTCGTCGGCCGCGAGGA
This sequence comes from Caulobacteraceae bacterium, assembly GCA_027452265.1. Lineage (GTDB taxonomy): Bacteria > Pseudomonadota > Alphaproteobacteria > Caulobacterales > Caulobacteraceae > Acaudatibacter. The sequence continues at coordinate 3,722 of DAIDGR010000015.1, read as the reverse complement.
ACAGGGTCATGGCCGCCACGTCCTCCGGGGTCAGGCGGAACTTCAAGGCCTGGGAGGCGAGAAACTCGGCCACCGCTTCGGGATCGGCCCAAAGGCGCTCCTGGCGCGGCGTGGCGATGGCCCCGGGCGAGACCGAATTGATGCGGATGCCGCGTCCGCCATACTCCTGGGCCAGAGAGCGGGTCATCCCGTGAATGCCCGCCTTGGAGACGGTATAGGCGACCATTCCCGGACGCCGGCGCCGCCACGTCACCGACCCCATATTGATGATCGATCCGCCCTCGCCCATCAGGGCGGCGGCCGCCTGAAGGGCAAAAACCTGGGCCCGCAGATTGACCGCGACCAGGGCGTCGAACGTCTCCACGCTGAGGCTTTCGGCGGGCGTGCGGGTGTCGAGCCCCGCATTGTTGACCAGCACATCGAGCCTCTCGCCATGCGCGGTGAAGACGTCCCGCACGGCGGCCTGAAGGGCCGGAACATCGCAAACATCGAGGGCGCGAAACCAGGGGCGGGCAAGCCCTTCCCTCTGAAGCTCACCGATCAGGGCCTCCGCCGCCGTCCCGTCGATATCGATGAAGGCCACCTGCGAACCCTGCCGCGCGAAGGCCTCCACCAGACCCGCGCCGATGCCGCTGGCCCCGCCGGTGATCAGCACGACCTTGCCCGCGAGGCTGGGATAGACGGCGGTGAGAGCGGTCATGGCGGGCGGCTCCTGTCGCGCCGGGGGTTTGCCAAGCAGGGCGCTTAGGTCTTATGTCTGATATAAGAGTTAAGACTTCAGGAGGCCATCCCCGATGAGCGGCGACGCCCCCAAGCGGCCCGGTCCGCGCCCCGCTCGCCGCAGCGATCGCTGGTTTGCGGCGGAGGGCATGCGCGCCTTCGCCCACCGCTCGCGCATGCAGCAGGTCGGCTGGCGGCGCGAGGACTTCGTCGGCAAGCCAGTGATCGGCGTTCTGAACACCTGGAGCGATCTCTCCACCTGTCATTCCCACCTGCGCGAACGGGCGGCAAGCGTGAAGGCCGCGGTGGTCCGCGCCGGCGGGTTCGCCGCCGAACTTCCCGCCCTGTCGCTCGGCGAGGTGATGGTGAAGCCCACCACCATGCTCTATCGCAACCTCCTCGCCATGGAGGCTGAGGAATTGATCCGCTCCCACCCGCTGGATGGCGTGGTGCTGATGGGCGGCTGCGACAAGACCACGCCCGGCCTCATCATGGGGGCGATCAGCGCGGGCCTGCCCTTCATCTACCTGCCGGCCGGACCGACGCTTAACGGCTCCTGGCGGGGCGAGAAGATCGGCACAGGCACCCACACGCGACGTTATTTCGACGCCTATCGCGCGGGCGAGATCAGCCAGGCGGAGTGGGACGATCTGGAGCGGTCCATGGTCCGCTCGGCGGGCACCTGCAACACCATGGGCACCGCCTCCACCATGACCCTGCTGGCCGAGACGCTCGGCCTGACCCTGCCCGGCGCCGCGGCGACGCCGGCGGCGGATTCCGCCCATATCCGCCTGGCCGAAGCCACCGGCGCGCGGATCGTGGAGATGGTCGAGGCGGATCTGCGCCCGGCCGACGTCCTCTCCCCGGCCTCCTTCGCCAACGCCATCGTCGCCCTGCATGCCGTGGGTGGCTCGACCAACGCCGTCATCCATCTGACGGCCATGGCCGGACGGGCCGGCGTGGCCCTGACCCTGGCCGATTTCGAGCGCCCGGCCGGCAAGACGCCCCTGATCGCCGACCTGATGCCGACGGGGCGCTTCCTGATGGAGGACCTGTTCCTGGCCGGAGGCTCGAACGGGCTCCTGAAGCGCCTTTCGCCGCATCTCGATCTGGCGGCGCGGACGGTCTCGGGCCGGAGCCTGGGCGAGACCCTGGCCGACGCGCGAATCGATGACGACGAAGTCATCCGGCCGCTCGACCGGCCGGTCACGTCCGAGCCGGCCCTGGCCGTGCTCACCGGCTCGCTGGCGCCCGAAGGCTGCGTCATCAAACCCTCCGCCGCCACGCCGCATCTGTTGACCCATCGCGGACGCGCCGTGGTCTTCGAGTCCTTCGCCGATATGGCCGCGCGGATCGACGACCCGGACCTGGCGGTCGACGAGACCAGCGTGCTGGTCCTCAAGGGCGCCGGTCCCCTGGGCGGCCCGGGCATGCCCGAATGGGGCGGCCTCCCGATCCCGCGCAAGCTGCTGGAGCGCGGCGTCCGCGACATGGTGCGGATCTCCGACGCGCGGATGAGCGGCACCCATTTTGGCGCCTGTGTCCTGCATGTGGCGCCGGAGTCTGCCCTGGGCGGCCCGCTCGCCCTGGTGCGGGACGGCGATGAGATCCTGCTCGACACGCCGGGGCGGCGCCTCGACCTGTTGGTGGACGAGGACGAGCTGGCGCGCCGCCGCGCCGCCTGGACGCCCCCGCCGCCGCGCTTCGCCCGAGGCTATGGGGCGATGTTCAGCGCCCACATCCAGAGCGCGCCGCGCGGCTGCGACTTTGACTTCCTCGAGGGCGTCGCCCCCACCGCCGAACCCGATATCTACTAAGGACCGGAGAGCCCATCCCATGGCCAAGACCCCGCCCAACCGCTTCAAGGCGGCCCTTGCGCAAGGACGTCGGCTGTTTGGAGCCTGGTCCATGTCCGGATCCCCCACCATCGCCGAGGCCCTCGGCTGGGGCGGCGCCGACTTCGTGGTCCTCGACCTGGAGCACTCGCCCACCTCGATCCATGGGATGCTGCCCCTGTTGCAGGCCCTAGACGCCAGCGGCGCCATCCCGGTGGTGCGCATGTCCAGTCACGACCGGATCGCGCTGAAGCACGCCCTGGATCTGGGCGCCAACACGCTCTACTTCCCCTTCGTCGAGACGCCGGAGGCCGCCGCCGCCCTGGTCGACGCGGCCCTCTATCCGCCGCACGGCAGCCGGGGCTTTTCCCGGATGAATCGGGCCAGCCGCTATCTCGCCTATGAGGACTATGGCCCCACCGCGCATGAGGACGTGGTGCTCATCCCGCAGCTTGAGAGCGCGCAGGCCATCGCCCGGGCGGGAGAGATCGCCGCCGTTCCTGGCGTCGGCGCCGTTTTTGTCGGCCCCGGAGACCTGGCCGTCTCGCTCGGCCTGATGGGGCAGATCGGCCACCCGGAGGTGCGCGCCCTGATGGCTCAGGCGGCCAAGGCGGCCCGCACGGTGGGCAAGGCCTGCGGCACGGTGCTGGGCGACGCCGAAAGCGCGGCCTGGGCCTTCAGCGTCGGCTATCAGTTCGTCTCGATCTCCAACGACATGGCCACCATCGCCGCCGGCGCCCGGGCTCAGCAGGCCGAAACCCGTCGCCTCGTCGAGGGCCTGGCGCCGCTATCGAACTGAGGGGCCGCGCCGACGGTTGGCCCCAGCCTCGGCGATCGGGCCGGTTCCGTCCAAACGCAACGCGCTCTTAGAGCACGATGCGTTTTCGCGGACTCCGCGAAAGCGCTGAATCGGGCTCGGTCTTAGAGTCCTTGAGCGCGTTGCGACGCGCCGGGTTGGATCCGTCCAAACGCAACGCGCTCCGGAGCACGATGCGTTTTCGCGGACTCCGCGAAAGCGCTGAATCGGGCTCGGTCTTAGAGTCCTTGAGCGCGTTGCGACGCGCCGGGCCCGTTCCGTCCAAACGCAACGCGCTCCGGAGCACGATGCGTTTTCGCGGACTCCGCGAAAGCGCTGAATCGGGCTCGGTCTTAGAGTCCTTGAGCGCG
>DAIDGR010000014.1 GCA_027452265.1 Caulobacteraceae bacterium | reverse complement strand
ATGGTCCAGCGCGACCGCCAGGACGAGGCCATCGGGGTGATCAAGCGCCTTTTCGCCGGCGAGCGGGTGACGCATGAGAGCGACTGGTTCACCCTGCGCGAGGCGCGGCTGCAACTTCTGCCGGTGCAGGAGGAGATGCCTTTCGCGGTGGCCTCGCAGGTCAGCCCCTCGGGCATGACGCTCGCCGGCAAGTATGGCGCCGGCGTGCTCTCCATCGGCTCCATGTCGACCCAGGGTCTCCTGGCCCTGCCGACCCAGTGGAGCTTCGCCGAGGAGGCGGCGGCCAAGGCCGGGCGCAGCGTCGATCGGGCCAATTGGCGCGTGGTCATGACCTGGCACATCGCCGAGACCCGCGAACAGGCAAGGGCCGAGGCCAAGGAGGGCCTTCTGCGCTGGCACAACGAATACAATGTCGGCACCCTGATGCGCCCCGGCGCGGTGGCCTATGGCAGCGCCGATGAGGCGGTGGACCAGATCGCCTTCAGCGACGGCGCCGCGAGCGTGATCGGCACGCCGGACGACCTCGCAGCCGCCATCCGCCACTTGCGCGAGATCTCCGGCGGTTTCGGCACCGTGATCGGCTTCGCCCACGACTGGGCCAATCGCGAGGCGACCCTGCGCAGCTGGGACCTGGTGGCGCGCCACGTCATTCCCGAGGTCAATGGCCTTCTGGAGCCCTACAGGGAGTCCCAGCGCCATGTGATCGCCAACCGCGAGGTGTTCGAACGCGCCGGCGCCGCGGTGATGCAGAAGATCATGGCCAATGAGCGCGCCGCCGCCGCCCTTCAGGAGACCATGGCCGCGCGCACCGCCACCACCGGGGGCCATACGCCCGATCTTCAGGCGGAAAAAGCCAAGGCGTCCTGAGCCGCGGCTTTATTGCGGGCGCGGTCACGACTTCGCCGCGATGGAGGGTATAGAGATCGCGCGCCCGCCCATTTGGCGGGAAAGGGTGCGATCCATGGCCTTTGATCCTTCGAGCCCCTCCCGGGCGCGATCCCGGGCGAAACCCACCAAGAGCTCGTCCGCGGCCTGGCCCATGGTCCAGACCGTGGCCCCGCCCAAGGACCAGGACGGAGATCCTGAGCTGCGACGGGTCCTGGTGCTGCAGGGCGGCGGGGCGCTGGGCGCCTATCAGGCCGGTGTCTTCGACGCCCTCAACGGCGCGGGCGTCGAGCCCGACTGGGTGGCCGGCATCTCCATCGGGGCCATCAATGCCGCCATCATCGCCGGTAATGCGCCGGAGAATCGCGTGGCCCGGCTCAAGGAGTTCTGGCGCCAGGCCACCTCCGGCCCCCAAGTGGCGCCGCCGGTTCTCCTCCCCGGCGGGCAGGATTGGGTGGCGCGCCTGAACGCCGCCAACGCCCTGATCTATGGCGCGCCGGGTTTCTTCAGCCCGCGCATGGTCCCGCCGCCCTTCGCGGCCCCCTCGGCGCCGGACGCCCTCAGCTTCTATGACAGCCGACCCCTGAAACAGACGCTGGAGCGTCTGGTGGACTTTGATCGGATCAACTCCGGCGTGACCCGGCTTTCGGTGGGCGCCGTAAACATCGAGACCGGCAATTTCACCTATTTCGAGAACGTTCACGGTCGGCGCATCGGCCCCGAGCACATCATGGCCTCGGGCGCCCTGCCGCCGGGCCTTCCGCCCATCCAGATCGACGGCGCCTGGTATTGGGACGGGGGCCTGGTCTCCAATACGCCGCTGGACTGGGTGCTTCAGGCTGAGACCGGCGCGCCCATGGCCATCTTCCAGGTGGACCTCTTTCCCGCCCGCGGCGCCCTGCCCCGGACCATGGCCGAGGTCGCCGACCGCGAAATGGATATCCGCTTCTCCAGCCGCACCCGGCTCAATACCGATCAGTCGCTGCAGCTGCGGCGGCTCAAGCGCTTGGCGCGCGACCTTCTGGCCGACCTGCCCCCGGACCTGCGCGACAACCCTCATGCCCGACGCCTGGCCGATGCGGCCTGCGAGAACGCGGTGAACATTGTGCATCTGATCTATCGCGGAAAGCCGCATGAGAACGGTCACCGCGACTATGAGTTCTCCCGCGCGACCATGATCCAGCACTGGGCCAGCGGCATGCGCGCGGCGCGTCAGGCCATGACCCGAGGCGCCGATATTCTCAACCCCGTGGGCGCGGACGTCACCCACACATTCGACGGCAGCGAGGAGACGCAGTGATGAGCCTCAAGGGCAAGGCGGCGGTGGTCACCGGATCCACCAGCGGCATCGGGCTGGCGATCGCCCGGGCCCTGGCCAAGGACGGCGCGGATGTGATGCTGAACGGTTTCGGCAAGCCCGAAGACATCGCCGCGGCGGTGGCCGGTGTCCAGTCCGACTTCGGCGTGCGCTGCGCCCATTCCGATGCCGACATGACCAAGCCCGATGAGATCGCCGGTATGATCGCGCAAGCGACCAAGACGTTCGACGCGGTGGATATCCTGGTCAACAACGCCGGCGTCCAGTTCGTCTCGCCTGTGGAGAGTTTTCCACCGCAGAAGTGGGACCAGATCCTGGCCATCAATCTCTCGGCGGCCTTCCACGCCATGAGCGCCGCCGTGCCGGTCATGAAAGCCAGGGGCTGGGGCCGGATCATCTCCACCGCCTCGGCCCACTCAAAGGTCGCCTCGCCCTTCAAGTCCGCCTATGTGGCGGCCAAGCACGGCCTGGATGGCCTCTCCAAGACCGTGGCCCTGGAAGTCGCGACGCACGGGATCACGGTCAACTGCATCAGCCCGGGCTATGTCTGGACGCCGCTGGTGGAGAACCAGATCCCCGAGACGATGGCCGCCCGGGGCTTGACCCGGGAACAGGTGATCAATGACGTCCTGCTCGAAGCCCAACCGACCAAGCAATTCGTCAAGGTCGAGGAGGTCGCGGCCCTGGCCGTGTTCCTGTGCTCGGACGCTGCGGCCCAGATCACCGGCGCCAATCTCTCCATCGACGGAGGCTGGACTGCGGAATAGGTGCCTCGCCGCTCTGGTTCTGGGGCTGGTCCTGTCGGGGCCCGCCCTGGCGGCGGACCTTCCCCTCGCCCGAGATGTCGACCTGCACCGGCTCTATGGCGGCTGGTACATCGTGGCGACAATCCCTAACGGCTTCGAAAAGGGAATGGTCGGGCCCTACGACGTCTACGCGCCGGACGGCCATGGCGGCATCCGTGAGGACTTCTATGTCCGTCGCGGTCGCTTCTCCGCGCCGCGCCGACATTTCACGGTCCACGACTTCATCGCTCCGGGCACGGGCGACGCCCATTGGCGCGTGCAAATCTTCTGGCCGCTGCGGCTGCCCTTTCTCCTGCTCGATCAGGTTCCCGGCGGAAGATATCTGATGTTCGGTGAGAACGATCGGAACCTGGGCTGGATCTATTCGCGCACGCCGGACCTTCCTGACGCCGACTATGCCGCGCTCAAGGCGCGCTTCGCGGCTCTGGGCTATGACCCCTCGCGCTTCCGCAAGATCGTCCAGCGTCCCGAGCAGATCGGCAAACCCGGAGTCTGGAGCGCGGGCATCAAGCCCTGAGCCGAAGAGGCGTCGACGGCGACGTGGGGCGCCGATAGGTTAAGTCGCGTGGCGTCTGGACGGGACCAACCGGGCGCTTCGCAGCACGCCCAAGGACTTTCAGAGAGAGCACGTTTCAGCGGCTTCACCCATTCCACCAAACCGCATCGCGCTCTGAGCCGGGAGATGCGCCATGGCTGACTTCAGCGCCTTCAAGGGGCGGCCCTGCCCGGACTGGTACGCCAGGCCCCAGCTTGGCGTCTTCATCCATTGGGGCGTGTTCGCCATTCCCGCCTGGGCCCCGCGCGGGCCCTCGATCACCGAGCTCATCCGCACCGACTACGACAACCTCTTCACCCTCGCGCCCTATGCGGAATGGTACGAGAACGCCCTGCGGATCGAGGGCAGCCCGACCCGCGCCCACCACGCCGCCCGCTGGGGCCGGCGGACCTATGACAGCTTCGCCCTGGATTTCGCGCGCGAGGCGGCCGCCTTCGACGCGAAGGCCTGGGTCGATCTCTTCGAGGCGGCCGGCGCCTCCTATGTGGTGTTCGTCGCGAAGCACCATGACGGCTATTGCCTCTGGCCCACGGCGGCAGCCCATCCGCGCCGCGCCAACTGGGCCTCGCGCCGCGACTATCTGGGCGAACTGGCCGACGCGACCCGCGCGCGCGGCCTCAAATTCGGCGTCTATTATTCCGGCGGCCTCGACTGGACCTTCGAATCCCGTCCGATCACGGACTTCGGGTCGATGATGGCCTGCGTGCCCCTGGACGAGGCCTATGCCGCCTATGCGGAGGCCCAGGTGCGCGAGCTGATCGACCGCTATCAGCCCAGCGTCCTCTGGAACGATATCGCCTGGCCGGACGAGGCCCAGCTTCCCGGCCTCTTCGCCCACTACTACGCCAGGGTCCCCGACGGGGTGGTGAACGACCGCTGGCAGGGCAATCGGCGCCTGTTCGCCCAGCTCCGCACCCCCGAGGGGCTGGCCGCGTTCAACGCCTATCTCAAGACGCAACTGGCCGCGCACGACGGCGAGCTCGACCAGCCTGAGCCGCCGCACTGCGACTTCCGCTGCGTCGAGTACGCCGACGGCCGCAACATGGGCGCGCGCAAGTGGGAGTCGACGCGCGGCATCGGCCTCGCCTTCGGCTACAACGCCAACGAGCGCAGTGAGGATCACCTCACCGGCGAGGGTCTGATCGCCCTCTATCGCGACGTCACCTCGCGCGGCGGCAACCTCTTGATCAATGTCGGGCCGATGGCCGACGGGACCATTCCCGGCGTGCAGGCGGCGCCGCTGCTGGCCCTGGGCGCGGTCCTGGCCGAAGCGGCGGGCGGCCGTTAGGCCATGAAGGCGCGCAGGGCGGCGTTATAGACCTCGGGGATCTCGTTCATCGTCATGTGCGAGGCGTCGGGGAAGACCTGGAGGATCGAGCCCGGGATGCCGTCCCTCAGCGTCTCCTGACAGGCGAGGTCGCACTCGTCGAATTCGCCGGTGGTGATCAGGGTGGGGACGGTGATGCGACCGAGATCCGCCCGGCGGTCCCAGTCCTTGATGACGCCGATGATGGTGAACTCGTTGGGCCCGTTCATCACGCGATAGGCGATCGACGTGCTGGCGATCTCCAGGCTGCGCGCGGCCTCCGGCGGCATGGGCGCTTTGCGGCAGACGTGCAGGTCGTAGAAGATCTGGGCCAGGGCCTGGTATTCCGCGCCATGCGCCTCGCCCGCCGCCTCCAGAGCGCGCATCCGCGCCCCCGCGCCGTTGGGCAGGGCGTCGATCAGACGGTGCTGGCCGGCATTGGCCTGGGGGATGCTGGCGAGGCCGCCGCTGAGAATCAGCTTCTCGACCCCGACGCCCCGCCCCTGGCACATATATTCGATGGAGAGCATGGCCCCCCAGGAATTGCCGAACAGGATGATCCGATCCAGGCCGAGCGCGCGCCGCACCGCGTCCACCTCGTCCACCGAACGCTGGATCGTGTAGAGCGCCGGGTCCTGCGGGCTGTCCGCCTCGCCGCAGCCAAGCTGGTCGTAGAGGATCACCGGACGCTCGTCCGCCAGGGCCGTCAGCGGCAGAAGGTAATTGTGTCCGGCGCCTGGACCGCCATGCAGGGCCAGAAGCGGGGTCTTGTCGCCGCCGCCGAACCGCCGCCACCAGACCCGGCCCCCGGGAACCTCGGCATAGCCGTTCGTCTCTTGCATGGCTGCGCGTCTCCGGACCGTCCCCGGAGACAGAGCTAGAGGAGCGCCTTGGCCTCGGCAATCACCCGTTCGGGGGTGATGGCGAAATGGGCGTAGAGCTGGCCCGCCGGGGCCGAGGCGCCAAAGCCCTCCATCCCGACGAAAGCGCCCTTGGGGCCGAGCCAGCGATCCCAACCCAGGCGCACGGCGGCCTCGATGGCCACGCGAGGCGCCTCGCCCAGGACGGCGGCGCGATAGGCGGGATCCTGCGCCTCGAACCGCTCCCAGCAGGGCATGGAGACGACGGCCGCGGCGATCCCGGCTTCTGCCAGGCCGGCGGCGGCGGCGAGGGCGATCTCCACCTCCGAGCCGGTGGCCAGGAGGGTGACGTCGCGCGGGCCGGCGGTCTCGCGCAGCACATAGGCGCCCCGGGCCGTGAGGTTTTCCTCCACCCCCGTGCGCACCGTCGGCAGGCCCTGACGGGAGAGGACCAGGACGGAGGGACGATCGCGGGAGGCGAGGGCCAGCTCCCAGGCCTCGGCGGTCTCGACCGCGTCGGCGGGGCGATAGACGTCCATGTTCGGCGTGGCGCGCAGCATGGCCAGGTGCTCGACCGGCTGGTGCGTCGGGCCGTCTTCGCCCAGGCCGATGGAGTCGTGGGTCATGACATAGACCACGCCGAGCCCCATCAGGGCCGAGAGGCGCATGGCCCCGCGCGCATAGTCGGCGAAGGTCAGGAAGGTGCCGCCATAGGGGATGAAGCCGCCATGCAGGGCGAGGCCGTTCATCGCCGCCGCCATGCCGTGCTCGCGGATGCCGTAATGGATGTAGCGGCCGGAGAAGTCGTCCGGCCGGACCGGCGCCATGCCCGCGGTGATGGTGAAGTTGGAGTGGGTCAGGTCGGCCGAGCCGCCGAGGGTCAGGGGGGTCGCCGCATTGATCGCCGCCAGGGCCAGCTCCGAGGCCTTGCGGGTGGCGAGTTTGGGCTTGGCCGCGATCTGGGCGCGCTTGAACGCGTCAAGGGCCTCGGCGACCTCCGCGCCCATCTCCCCGTTGATCTGACGGGAAAAGGCCAGGGCCTGGGGCGAGGCCTTCAGCCGGTCCTCCCAGGCGCCGCGGACCGCCGCGCCCCGCGCCCCGACCTGACGCCAGGCGGCGAGGATATGGGGCGGGATTTCGAAGGGCGGCCAGGGCCAGTTCAGGCTCTCGCGCGCGCCGGCGATCTCGGCCGCGCCCAGGGCCTCGCCATGGGCCTTGGCGGTGCCGGCCCGGGTCGGAGCGCCGCGTCCGATGGTGGTGCGGCAGGCGATCAGGCTAGGCCGGCGGGTCTCGGCCCGGGCCCGGGCGAGGGCGGCGGCCACCGCGGCCGGATCGTGCCCGTCGACGCGCTCGGCGCGCCAGCCGGCGGCCTCGAACCGCTTCACCTGATCCATGGAGGTGGCGAGGCTGGTGGGGCCGTCAATGCTGATCCCGTTGTCGTCGAACAGGACGATCAGGCGCGAGAGGCCCAGATGGCCGGCCAGGTCGATGGCCTCGTGGCTGATCCCCTCCATGAGGCAGCCGTCGCCGGCGATGACATAGGTGCGGTGATCGACCAGTTCATCGCCAAAGCGGGCGTTGAGCAGGCGCTCGGCCAGGGCCATGCCCACCGCCGTCGCCAGCCCCTGGCCCAGCGGTCCGGTGGTCGTCTCCACGCCCAGGGTATGGCCGTATTCAGGATGACCGGGGGTTGCCGAGCCCAGCTGACGGAAGGCGCGGATCTCGCTCATCGGCATGTCGGCATAGCCGATCAGATGATTGAGCGCGTAGTGCAGCATCGAGCCGTGTCCGGCCGAGAGCACGAAGCGGTCCCGGTCGGGCCAGTGGGGCGCGGCGGGGTCGACCTTCAGGACCTCCGTGAAGAGGACGGTGGCCACGTCCGCCATGCCCATGGGCATGCCCGGATGGCCGCAGCCGGCCGCCTCCACCGCATCCATGGCGAGGGCGCGAATGGCGTTGGCCATCTCGGCCGCTGTGGCGGAGGCGGTCTTGGAGTCCGTCATCGTCTCGCAGGCCCTTCCGATCGCCGGGTCGCCGGAGGCTTACTTGGTGTTCTGCACCAGGTAGGCGACCACGTCGGCCCGCTGCTGCGGGTCCTTGACGCCGGTATAGGTCATGTAGGTGCCGGGAACCATTTTCTGCGGGTTCTCGAGGTAGGTGTAGAGGTTCTGCTGGGTCCAGACGATGCCCGAGCCCTTGTTGGCCGACGAGTAGTTGAAGCCCGGCACGGATCCGGAGTGACGGCCGACGATGCCGTGCAGGCTCGGCCCGACCATGTTCATCCCGGCCTTGATCGAGTGGCAGGCGCTGCAGATCGCGAAGCCCTGGGCCCCGGCGGTCGGGTTTCCATAGACGTCGCCATTGTTGAACTTCACGTCGAGCTTGATCATGCCCGGGCCGGCGGCGCCCACCCCGGTGGTCGGGGCGGCGGCGGCGCCGGGCGTCGCGGCGGCGCCGGCCGCGCTGGCGGTGACCGGCGGGGCGGGCGGCAGGGGCGTGGCCTCGGTGATGGCGGTGGAGACGGACTCCGGCGGCGCCGCTTTCTGCGAGCAGGCAGCCAGGCCCAGCGCGCCCAGCGACACGAGCGCGACGCTCTTGATGGCCAGATTCAGTCTCATGATGCGCAATTCCCTAGGCTCGCCGACCCGCGCCGACGCGGGGGCGCTTGTCGCAGAACCTCCGCCGTTCGCCAAGACCATGCGGGGCATTACGAACAACCCGGCGCGCCTGGGCGCGTCGAGGGCGC
>DAIDGR010000013.1 GCA_027452265.1 Caulobacteraceae bacterium | reverse complement strand
TGGCTGTTATTCCCCTCGCCCTCTCGGTCCTTGGCGTCGCGTTCCGCCTGTTCTGGGTCCCGCCTTCGTCCTACCTGACGACCCTGGTGATCATCGTCCCCTATTGGGGCTGGCGACGGCTCAACGCCGCGAGCCTCTATTTCGCCCGGGAGATCCGGGCCATGGAGCAGGAGACCGGGGTCGACGCCCTGAGCTCCCGACGCCTGCCCGCGGGCGGCGATGTCGTGCTTCAGCAGATGACCGTGCTCGAGGACGCCAAGCGGCGGATTTCTGACCTGCGTCGGTTCGTCGACGACATCCTGGCCAATTTCCCCGACCCGGTTCTGGTGGTCGACCGTCAGGGACGCATCGCCAGGGTCAATGGCGCCGCCGAGGAGCTGGCCCGCGAATTGGCCCTCTCGGTGGAGGCAGGCGCCTCGGTGACATCCGTGCTCGACACGATTTCCGGCGGGGCGGGCCAGACCTCTTGGCCGCCGCCGGACAACGCCAATCGCGAAAGCGAGACGCCGATCACCGGGATCGGGGCCGACAACCGGGCCTATGAGGTGCGATTTACCCCGACGCGCGATGCGGAGGGCGAGGCCAGCGGCTGGATCGTCCACCTCGCCGACGTGACTCCCCTGGTCTCGGCCATGCGCCAGCGCGAGGAGGCGCTGCAGTTGCTCTCGCACGACATGCGCTCGCCCCAGGCGGCGATTATCGCCATTCTCGACAATCCAGAGTTCAAAAAGGCGCCGCCCGGTCTGCGCGAGAGGATCGAAACCCAGGCCCGACGCACCCTGGAGCTTGCCGATTCCTTTGTTCGCCTCGCCCAGGCCGAGTCCGCGCGATACGAATTTCAACCGATCGATCTGACCCTGATCGTGCACGACGCCGCCGATGCGGTCTGGCCCCTGGCGAGCTCAGCCTCGGTTGAGGTCGCGTTCGCGCCGGACGATACCGAATATGTCGTCTGCGCCGATCGCCGCCTCATGACCCGGGCCTTGATCAACCTCCTGGATAACGCCGTAAAGTTCAGCCCCAAGGGCAAGGTCGTGTCCTGTCGCCTCTCGATCGACAGCCTGGACGGGAATGAGGCCGTGACATGCGAGATCGCCGATAGCGCCGGGGGCATGGCGCAAGCCCAGTTGGCCGAGCTGTTCCACCGCTTCGCCACATCGCGCGAAGACGTCAGCGGCTCTCAGGGCGTGGGGCTCGGCCTCGCCCTGGTGCATACCGTCGTGTCGCGACACAATGGTCGCATCCGCTGCGAAAGCTCCGAAGGCGAGGGCACGGTGTTCACCGTCACCCTGCCGATCTACCATGAAGAGGCGGTCGAGACGCCTTCCAGCGCCGCGGCCTGAGCGGGCCCAGATGTTCTAAGGACACGCACGCTGGGCGAGCGGTCTGCAAGGGGCGAGGAGCGACTTGAACTGTGGAGCGCGGCGCCATGATGGATCTCAACGACCCGGAGACCTTCAGCGCGGGCCACCCGGCCAGGGCCTATGACGTTCTTCGGCGGACGCCAGGCCTGGTCTTCAATCCCGAACGGGAGGGGCCAGGCTTCTGGGCCGTCACCCGTCACGCCGACGTCCTGGCGGTGGACCGCGACTTCTCCACCTTCTCCTCCTCGCCGACGATCATGATCGCCGATCCAGGGATCGGAGAGTCGGGTCTGCTGGGCGAGGCCCAGATGATGCTGATGATGGACCCTCCGCAGCACACCGCGTTCCGAAAGCTGATCCGGGCGGCCTTCACCAAGGATCAGGCGGATGGCCGCGGCGGGCGTCTGGTTGAACTGGCGCGCGAGATCGTCGACGCCGTGATCTCCCGGGGCGAGTGTGACTTTGTGGCCGACATTGCCGGCGAGATGCCCTCCTTCGTCATTGCCGAGTTGATGGGCCTGCCGCGCCAGGATGGGCGCGAACTCTACAAGCTGACCGAGATCATTCATTCGGCGCCTGAGGCGGTCGGCGTCCATGCCGGGCGTGACGCGGTGATGAAGATGTTCGCCTATGGCATGGAGGTGATCGCCCAGAAGCGGGTCAAGCCGGCGGATGATCTGGCGAGTCTTCTCCTGAGCGCGGAGGTCGAGGGGCGGCGCCTGACCGATCCGGAATTTCTGCTGTTCTTCCTGCTGCTGATCGACGCCGGAGGCGACACGACGCGCAACCTCCTGGCCTCCGGGCTGATCGCCTTACTCGACCACCCCGATCAGATGGCCTGGCTGAGGGCGGACCTCGGCTCGCGCCTTCCCACGGCGAGGGAGGAACTGCTGCGGTATACCAGCCCGGTCATCTATATGCGTCGCACCGCGACCCGGGCGACGCGCCTGGGCGAAACCGAGATCGCCAAAGGCGACAAGGTGGTGATGTACTTCGGGGCCGCCAATCGCGACCCGGACGTGTTCGACCATCCCGAAACGCTGGACCTCGCCCGGGACGACAATCCGCACCTGGCCTTCGGCGGTGGCCCGCACCACTGTCTGGGCCGGCATATCGCCAGGCAGGAAATCGACGCCGTGCTGTGCGAGGTGCTGAGTCGACTCGACGACCTCGCCCTGGCGGCCCCGCCCGTCTGGCTCGCCTCGACCTTCATCTCCGGCCCCAAGACCCTGCCCGTGCGCTTTCGCGCAGCCTGACCGGCGCAACCCGCCTCTCGGCACGCAGAGCCCGCCCCGAGCGCTCAGAGCCCTCGGAGCCCGCCGCAACCGCGGGCGCAAGCCGCTCTCCAATCGCCTCTGATTAACCTTTGGACCGCCGGCGGCATCGCCTGGCGGAGTATTGGGGTGCGCGCAAGAGTCGCATTCCAATTGACAAGGCCTTGGTCTCGTGAGCAATAATCAGATTAACGCGGGAATGAAGGTGTTAATGACAGTCAAACTGCCAGTACTTATACGGCAAGACGGGAATTAAGGCCTCGCTCTACTCAAGATTATCGCATGTCACTTGGGGTTAATTTTCGGATCAGGTTGAGAAATTTTTCGGAAACCGGACGAAATTTGATATCAAACGGCGCGATAAACTTTGATTAACAGTTTGGAACATTCTGTTCATTAACTTTTGGCGCAAGATCGGAGAGTAATTATGTCGAATTTTAACCTTCGTTCCGGCGCCGGTTCCGCCTCGGGCGCCGGCGGCGAACTTGATCTTGGCATTCGCCCGGTGAGCGGCGGGCGTAAGCGCATTGTGTTTGCGACCGGTAGCGCCGCCGCCAACCAGCGCATTGTGTTCGCTACCGGAAGCGCCGGGTCTTCGAAGCGGATCGTGTTCGCCACCGGCAGCGCGTCGTCGGCGCAGCGCATCGTGTTCGCCACGGGCAGCGCGGGCGCCAAGCGTGAGCGTCTTGCCATCGCCGCCTGACGGCGCTTGTCAGAAGGCCGGGTCTCTGGGCAATGAGCGTCTATGCGCGTTCGGAGATCCGGTAGTCTGATGATCCTGTTGGAAGGCGAGGACCTCGTCTTCCACAACTATCTGGCGCAGAGCACCTTCCTGGCCAATCCCCAGGCGCTGGAGATCATCCGCGCCGTGGGCGAATGGACCGAGATCGAGACGCTTTGCGCGCGGTTCCCCACCTATTCCAAGACCTCGATCGAGGGCGCCGTCTCAGACCTCGCGACCCTCGGCGCTTTGGTGATCGAGGGCGATGAAGAGGCTGAGGCCGACGCGCGCTTCGCCCGCGAGTGGCTCTGGGGGCCCTTCGCCGCCGCGTTCCACCACAGCACGCGCGTCGGCTCCTTTATGAGCGAAGCGGCGGCGGTGGAAATGCTGCAGGACCGGGCGCACGAGGTCCCCTCCCCGCCGCTTTATCAGACCAATCCCGACCCCGCCCGCGACATCTCGCTTCCGGTGCGCAATACCTATGGCGAGCCTTTCACGACGATGTCGCGACGGCGCACGCACCGGTCGTTCAGCGACGACCCGGTCTCGCTCCTGGAGATCGCCGATTGCCTTCTGTTCTCGATGGCCATCACGGCGGTGATCGAAGACCCGGAGGTGATCGACCTGCCGCTGAAGATGACCCCCTCGGGCGGGGCGCGGAACCCATACGAGGCCTATGTCGCCGCGCGCCGCGTGGAGGGTCTCGAGCCCGGCGTCTATCACTATTCCGCCATGGAGCGGACCCTCAGCCCCGTCGCCGGTGAGCCGCCGCCCTTCGGCCCGCTCTTGGCGGGACAGGACTGGGCCGACGGGGCCGCCGCCCTGATCTTCCTGGTGGCCAATTTCGAGCGCACCATGTGGAAGTATCACGACCCCATGGCCTATCGCGTCGTCGCGGTGGAGGCTGGCCATATCGGTCAAAACATCATGCTGACCGCGGCCCATTACGGCGTCCTGGCCAACCCCACCGGGGCCATGGACTTCGAGGCCGTGGAGGCGCTTCTGGGCGTGAGCGGGCCGACCAAGGCGGTCATGTACTGCCTGATCCTCGGCCATGCCGGGCCGCTGGA
>DAIDGR010000012.1 GCA_027452265.1 Caulobacteraceae bacterium | reverse complement strand
CGAGGCGCGCGCGCACCACCACCGCAACGAAGCTGAACGAAAAGGCGATGTGCGAGATCGCGATGGCGCCCAGATTGAGCGGCCAGGGCGCCTCGCTTGGCCAGGGCAGAACCCGGCTGAAGAACACCATCATGGCCACGCCCATGCAGATTTCAGGCGCCGCGATGGGCAGGGCCAGGACGCCCTCGGCCGCGGCCTTGCCGGGAAAGCGGAACCGCCAAAGCCAGAGCGCCGCTCCGCTCCCCAGGACGAGGCTCACAGCGGTGGAGACGAGCGCGATGACCAGCGAGTTGGCGAAGGCGGCCCGCAGGTCCGCGTCGCCCAGGGCCTGGGCGTAATAGTGGAGGGTGAAGCCCCGCCAGACCACGTCGCGGCGGCTGTCATTGAAGCTGAAGGCTGCCAGCACCGCCAGGGGGGCGTAGAGGAACAGGGCCATCAGGCCCAACCAGAGGTTGGCGGCGAGACGGGCCGGCCTCATGCCGCCCCCTCCCCGCGCCGCTCGCGCAGGGCCGCGCGCGCGATCAGGGCCAGAAAGGTGACGCCGACCAGCACGAACGAGAGGGCCGCGCCGAAGGGCCAGTCGTCGGCGGCGTGGAACTGCCGCTCGATGACATTGGCGACCATCAGGCTGGAGGGCGCGCCAAGCAGGTCGGGCGTCAGATAGCTCCCCAGCGCCGGGATCAGGGTGACGACCACGCCCGAGGCCACGCCGGGCCAGGCCAGGGGCAGGATGATGCGCGTGAACACCGTCCTTGGCGGAGCGCCCAGATCGCGCGCCGCCTCGATCAGGCTCCGATCCATCCGCTCCAGCGCCGCGTAGAGCGGCAGGACCATGAAGGGCAGGTTGACATAGACAAGGCCGATCAGCACCGCGCCATCGGTGTTCATCAGGGCCAGAGGGTGGAAGGGGGGCGGATGCAGTCCCGCGCCGCGCGCCAGGACGGCGAGCCCGCTCCAGATCGCGTGCAGGCCCTGATTCACAAATCCCTCCGGCCGCAGCAGGGCCATCAGGGCGAAGGTGCGAACGAGAAGATTGGTCCAGAAGGGCAGCATGACCAGGGCGAGCAGCCAGGGCTTGGCGCGCGGCGCGGCGAAGGCGATGGCCAGGGCCGTGGGAAATCCGGCCAGAAGGCAAAGCCCCGTGGTCAGGAGGGCGAAGGCGGCGGACTTGGCGAAGATCCGCAGATAGAGCGGGGTCAGGGCGTGGGCGTAGTTGGCCAGGGTCCCGGTCACGGCGATGCGCGTCAGGGATACGTTCTCGCCAAGGCTCAAAGCCCCGATCAGGGCCATGGGGATGAGGAAGAACAGGGTCAGCCAAACAAGCGGCGGGCCGCCGAGCGCGACGAACAGGCCCGGCCGGCGCGAGGGCGTGTCGAAGACCGGGCTCATGTCACCAGGATCCGGGTCAGGGTCTCGTCATAGAGCCTGGCTCGGGCCAACCCCTCGAAGGTCCCGTACTGGCACCGGGCGAGCACCTCGGCGGGCGGAAAGATCACGGGGTTGTCGCGATAGGCGCTGTCCATCAGGGCCAGGGCCGCGCCGTTGGGTGTGGGATAGCGGATCGTCCGCGAGATCTCGGCTCCGGCCTTGGCGCCCAGGACGAAGTTGATGAAGGCGTGGGCATTGTCGGGTCGCGGGGCGCCGGCCGGAATGGCCAGGCAATCGGAATCGAGCAGACTGCCCTCGCGCGGGACCACGAAGTCGAGATCCGGGTCCTCGGCCATCACCTGGGCGATATCGCCGTTATATTCCATCACCAGATCGACATCCCCCGCCAGCAGCAGGTCCTGACCTTCGTCGTGGTGGAAGACCTTGATCGCCGGCTTCTGGCGGATCAGCATCCTGGCCACCCGGTCGATCACGGGCGCGGGAACGGCGTTGGGCGGGGCGCCCAGATACATGGCCCCCAGGCGGATCAGGTCGTCGGCCTCGGAGAAGAGGCCAATTCGCCCGGCATAGCGGTCGCTGTCCAACACCCATTTCCAGCTGTCGGGCACGCCGTCGATCTTCGACTTGCGATAGCCCAGGCCCAGCACCAGCCAAGTATAGGGCATGGACCACCGCCGGCCTGGATCGAAGGCGGGATCGCGAAAGGCGGGCAGGATGTTGGCCCGGTTGGGGATCTTCTCCAGGTCAAGCGGCTGCAGCAGCCCCGCCAGACGCAGGCGGGTGACATATTCGTTGGACGGGACGACCACGTCGAAGCCGGGATTGCCGTCCGCCAGTCGGGCGAACAGCTCGTCATTGGTGGCGTAGAGGCTCATCTTCACGCTCACCCCCGTGGCGGCGCGAAAATCGGCGAGCGTCGTGGCGCCGACATAGGTGTCCCAGTTGTAGAGGTTGAGGCGGGCCTCCTCGCCATGCCGCCCCCGCCGTGCGGGCGCCTCGCAGCCCCCGAGGGCGCCCAGGGAAATCCCCGCCGCCGCGGCGCCCAGGACCCCGAACAGGCTGGCGAGAAAGCCGCGTCGCCGCATCAACGGGCGCGTGGCGCCGAACGGCATCCAAGGACGCCAGGGGCCAGGGCGAGGAGCCAGGGGTGCGGCATGGACAGGGTTTGTGGGCTGCGAGGCGACGCCGTCAAGACCGTGCGCCTGCGATCCTTCGGAGCCTGCCCTTGAAGCGTCCAGGCCCACTCCGCCGGTTTGGCCGCCCCGCGCGCTCGTCAGCCATCAAATCCTGCGCCCTGTCGCAAAGCTCTTGCATCGTCCGCCGCAAGACCCCATGATATCCACATCAAATATCGCTTAGGCTCGCCTGGCGCTGGGCCGAATACACCTATCCGGCGCGCACTAGATTTCGACCCTCTCCGAAAATTTGATCTCACCCCCCAATTTCTGGGCGTGAGAACGCATGTCCGGAAAGGGACACTCATGCAAACTGGAACCGTGAAGTGGTTCAACGGCCAAAAAGGCTATGGCTTCATCCAGCCCGACCAGGGCGGCGCGGATGTGTTCGTGCACATCTCCGCGGTGGAGCGGGCGGGCCTCGGCTCACTGCAGGAAGGCCAGAAGCTGTCCTTCGAACTCGAGCGCGACAAGCGCAGCGGCAAGACCTCGGCCGGCCAGCTTCAGGCGGCCTGAGGCGCACTTACGGGGTGGCGGCGGGTTCGCCCGCCGCCGCTTCCGCATCTTCAAAAGACATAAGAAACTGATGAATTACAAATATATACCTGACTCCAACCACCGACTGAGACAGATCCTCGCCCGCAAGCCTCGCGCCAATCTCCACGAGATCCGTCGCGCCCATCCAAGCCTTGCGGCCATGTCCTTCGATCACCTCGCCCTTCGCCTCGATCAGATCGACCGCGACCAGGACTCCCCCTTCCCGGGCTGATCCCCCCGCGCTGATCGCCCCGCTCTGATCCGGAAGCGGCGCGCGACGCCGTTCAATCCTTCGCGAACCGCGCCGCCAGCCAGGCTCCGGCCGGGCCGAGCGGCGCGTCCGCCCGGTGCAGGACGACGAACGGATAGACGATCGGCGCCAGCTCCGGAGGGTCCAGGCGGACCAGACGTCCGGCGGCGAGGTCGGCGGCGATCAGCGGTTCGGGCAGGCTGCCCCACCCCACCCCGGCCAGGAGCAGGGCCCGCTTGGTGAACAGGTCCGGCACGCGCCAGGTCTCCCGCGCCAGCACCCCGAAATCCCGCCCCTCGCTGAGGCGCGAGCGGTCGCTGACGACGATCTGCAGGTGGTCCTCCGCCGCGCCCGCGCTCAAGGGCCGGGCGCGCGCAAGCGGGTGGTCGGGCGCCGCCACCGGGGCCAGGGCGACCTCGCCCGCCGGCCGGCGCACCAGGCCCGAGACGAGCTCGCTCTGCGCCCCGCAGACGCCCAGGGTCGCGCCCCGATCCGCCACCAGCCGCGTCACCGCGCCAAACCCCTCGGCCACGAGGCGCAGACGCACCGTGGGAAAGGCGTCCTGGAAGGCGCGCGCCGCGGTGGCGAGACGCTCGGAGGGCAGCATGGCGTCCACCGCCAGGATCACCTCCGCTTCCAGCCCGCCCTTGAGGCCGGCGGCGCGGGCGCTGAACGCCTCGACGCCGCGCACCACCTGACGCGCCTCAGACGCGAGAGCGGCCCCGGCCGGTGTGAGGACGGGACGCCGCGCCCCGCCCCGGGCGAACAGGACGAGGCCCAGGGCCTTCTCCAGCCCGGCGATCTGATAGCTGATCACCGAGGTGGCGCGTCCCAGGCGGCGCGCGGCCGGCGCGAACCCGCCCGTCTCGGCCACGGCGAGAAACACCGAAATCTGGTCGAGGCTGGGCTGGGTCATGGGCCGGCGCAGCGGGGCCTTTATTCAAGAAATTCGAACAAAAAGACCCGATCAGACACCAGTTTTCAAGCCGTGGTCGCGGGGCCATATGCGGAGCGCGCCGAGGTCCGGCGCCCGTTCAGACCCCGCGTCGCGCGTCCCCTGGCGCGACGCCTCAGGCAAGGAGCCGCCCATGGCGAAGGTTCTGGTGCTTTATTATTCGTCCTATGGCCACATCGAAGCCATGGCCAAGGCTGTGGCCGAAGGCGCGCGCGCGGCCGGCGCCGAGGCAGACGTCAAGCGCGTGCCGGAGACGGCGCCGGAAGAGGTGGCCCGCGCGGCGCACTTCAAGCTCGATCAGGAGGCTCCGGTGGCCACGGTCGAGGAGCTGGCCGGCTATGACGCCATCCTGATCGGCGCCCCGACCCGCTTTGGCCGCATGGCCTCGCAGATGGCGGCCTTCCTCGATCAGGCCGGCGGGCTCTGGGCGCGCGGCGCGCTCAACGGCAAGGTCGGCGGGGCCTTCACCTCGAGCGCCAGCCAGCACGGGGGCAACGAGAACACCCTGTTCTCGATGATCTCCAACCTGCTGCACTTTGGCATGGTGATCGTCGGCCTGCCCTACAGCCACCAGGGCCAGATGACCCTGTCTGAGATCGTCGGCGGCAGCCCCTATGGCGCCACCACCATCGCCGGCGGCGACGGCTCGCGTCAGCCCAGCGAGATCGAGCTGGCCGGCGCCCGTCACCAGGGCGAACTGGCGGCCAGGCTGGCGGCGAAGATCGCCGCCTGAGGGCCGGCGCGGACCTGGACGTGATGGAGGGCGCCCCCGCGCCCTCCTAGCCCCCGCTCACCCCGTACAGGGCCATGACGTCGTGGCGCAGAGCCGCCTGGCTGGCGGGGCGGGAATAGAACATGTGGCCGCCGGGATAGACCTTCACCTGCAAGCGGTCGGGCGAGCCCATGACCGGGATCTGGGAGACCACCAGCTCGGACTCGAAATAGGGGCAGGACAGGTCGTCATAGCCGTGAACGATCAGGGCCTTCATCTTCGGGTCCACCGCCAGGGCCTGGCGCAGGTCCGAGGCGGACTCGATGTCGGTGAACCAGTTCTTCTCCCACCGGCGGATCACGTCGGGGTTGAGCGCCTCGTAATGGGCGTCGATCTTCCAGCCGACGACGCGCGTCACCCAGTCGACCATGGCCGAGGTGGTGGGGGCGAGGATGCCGGTCAGGATCGGATCCCCGGCCCGATCATTGGGCGCATAGGGGTAGGGATCGAAGGCGGTGACGTTGGAGTCGTACCAGCTGCCCAGGCGCCCCTGGTCGCGATAGAGCATCCGCAGGAAGGCCCGGCTCTCGATCCGGCCGCCCATCTGGCGCACGTCGGTCTCGTCGAGGCCGGTATAGGCGGTGACCTTGGCCACGATCCGGTCCATGGCCGCCTTGTCGTTCACCCCGCGCAGCAGGTCTTCGATATAGCCGGTGCGGGCATAGGTCTCGACATCGGACATCAGGGCCGGGGTCAGGGTCTTGCCCTCGCGCTCATAATGCGCGGCGGTCATGGAGGGCAGGGTCTCGACCCAGGCCATGGGAGAGGCGTCCGGATCGCCGATCAGGCGTCCGTCCAGGGCGGGGGAGACCATGACCACCCCGCTGACGCCCACGCCCTCCACCGCCTGGAGATGGTGGGCGATGGCCGGGGCGCGATAGCCGCCATAGCTCTCGCCGACGACGTATTTGGGCGAGGCCAGGCGCCCGTTCTTCTGCAGCCAGTCATAGGCGATGCGCGAGAG
>DAIDGR010000011.1 GCA_027452265.1 Caulobacteraceae bacterium | reverse complement strand
TGACGGCGCCGGACACGACGCCGTCGCGGCTTCTGACGCTCCTGGCCTTCGGGTTCGCGGCCTGCGCCCTGACCCTGCGCGCAGGAACGATCTGGCCGGCGGTGGGTTTTCACGCCGCCTGGAACCTGGCCCTGAGCCTGGGACTCGGCGGCCCGGGCGCCCCAGGGGCGAGCCTGGGGGCGGTGATCGCGCTGGGGTCTTCGCGCCTCGCGGGCGGCCCAGCCGGGCTCGAGGGCAGTCCCCTGACCCTGATCCTGTGTCTGGGCCTTGCCGCGCGGATCGGCCCCTGGCGCGGCCCCATGCCGCCGCCACGGCGTAATGCCAAGGCGTGATGCCAAGGCGTGATGCCAAGGCCTAATGATTGACGCCAGGGGGCTTCACGCGTATCAGGCGCGCTCGCTTCAAGGGCCTCCGTCAGACGGGGCGTCCGGATGGAGACGGAGCTGGGCGGGCCAACCCGCCCCGTGCGCCGAGGTCGCATCTCGACCCGGCGCCGTTCGCGTTCCCGCCGGGTCGTTCGTCTCGCCGTTCCCGGGAAGCCTCTGTTTCGATCGATCTCAAAGCCAAGCCCGTCCGAAGGAATGCGATGCCGACCGTCAACCAGTTGATCCGCAAGCCGCGCGCGAACAAGCCGGTGCGCAACAAGGTGCCGGCCCTGAAGGGCTCGCCGCAGCGTCGCGGCGTCTGCACCCGGGTCTACACGGTGACCCCGAAGAAGCCGAACTCGGCGCTGCGGAAGGTGGCCAAGGTTCGCCTGACCTCGGGCATCGAGGCGGTGTGCTACATCCCTGGCGAAGGCCACAACCTTCAGGAGCACTCGGTGGTGCTGATCCGCGGGGGCCGGGTGAAGGACCTTCCGGGGGTGCGCTATCACATCCTCCGCGGCGTTCTGGACACCCAGGGCGTCAAGGATCGCAAGCAGCGCCGTTCGCTGTACGGCGCCAAGCGTCCCAAGTGATTTCACGGCGCCCGGCGCACCGCGCCCGGCCCGGTCCCATCCACCAGAGAGTCTGAACGCCAATGTCCCGCCGCCGCCGCGCCGAAAAACGCGATGTCCTCCCCGATCCGAAGTTCGGGGACCTCGTGCTGACCAAGTTCATGAATTACGTCATGTATGAGGGGAAGAAGGCCGTCGCCGAGAACATCGTCTACGGCGCCTTCGACATCCTCGAAGCCAAGCGTCGCGACCAGGGGCCTCTGGATACCTTCCACACGGCGCTCGACAATGTCGCGCCCTCGGTTGAAGTGCGCTCCCGCCGGGTCGGCGGCGCCACCTATCAGGTTCCCGTGGAGGTGCGTCCGGACCGCCGTCGGGCCCTGGCCATCCGCTGGCTGGTCAGCGCCGCGCGCAAGCGGGGCGAGAACACCATGACCGAAAAGCTGGCCGGTGAGCTGCTCGACGCCTCCAACAACCGCGGCGCCGCGGTGAAGAAGCGGGAAGACACGCACAAGATGGCCGAAGCCAACCGCGCCTTCTCGCACTACCGCTGGTAACATATCGAAGGGGTCTCCGCGGACACACGCCAAAGCCCGCAAGCGCTGTTTTCCAGGCCCCGCGTCTGGTATAAGCCGCGCCCGCGCCGCCTCCGCGAGCCCCGATCTCACCCTTTCTTCCTTTTGGACCTTTCAGGCCGGACCTTCGCCATGCCTCGCACGTCAGCCATTAGCGACTATCGCAATTTCGGCATCATGGCCCACATCGACGCCGGTAAGACGACGACCACGGAACGGATTCTCTACTACACCGGCAAGAGCCATAAGATCGGCGAAGTCCATGACGGCGCCGCGACCATGGACTGGATGGAGCAGGAGCAGGAGCGGGGGATCACCATCACCTCCGCGGCCACGACCGCGTTCTGGCAGGGCAAGCGTCTCAACATCATCGACACGCCCGGCCACGTGGACTTCACCATCGAGGTGGAGCGGTCGCTGCGCGTGCTCGACGGCTGCGTCGCGGTGCTCGACGGCAACCAGGGCGTCGAGCCGCAGACCGAGACGGTGTGGCGCCAGGCCGACCGCTACGACGTGCCGCGGATCGTGTTCGTGAACAAGATGGACAAGATCGGCGCCGACTTCGACAAGTGCGTCGAGTCGATCCGCGACCGCCTGGGCGTGAAGGCCGTCCCGATCCAGCTGCCCATCGGCTCCGAGAGCAATTTCAAGGGCATCATCGACCTCGTCCGCATGAAGGCGGTGGTGTGGGAGAGCGAGGGCCTGGGCGCCAACTTCCACGACGCCGAGATTCCGGACGACCTCAAGGCGGCGGCTGAAGAGGCGCGCCACTTCCTGGTGGAAAACGCCGTCGAGCTCGATGACGACGCCATGGAGGCCTATCTGAACGGCGAAGATCCGTCGGAAGAGGCGCTGAAGGCCTGCCTGCGCAAGGCGGTGCTGACGGCGGCCTTCTACCCGGTGCTTTGCGGGTCGGCCTTCAAGAACAAGGGCGTGCAGCCTCTGCTTGACGCGGTGGTGGATTACCTGCCCTCGCCGCTGGACATCCCGCCGACGCCGGGCATCGACTACAAGACCGAGGAGCCGGTGGTGCGTCACGCCTCCGACGACGAGCCCCTGTCGGTCCTGGCGTTCAAGATCATGGACGATCCCTTCGTGGGTTCGCTGACCTTCTGCCGCATCTATTCGGGCAAGCTGGAGAGCGGCATGGCGCTGCTCAACTCCACCCGCGACCGCAAGGAGCGCGTGGGCCGGATGCTTCAGATGCATTCGAACAACCGTGAGGACATCAAGGAAGCCTATGCCGGCGACATCGTCGCTCTGGCCGGGCTGAAGGACACCCGTACGGGCGACACTCTGTGCGATCCCAGCCGCGGACCGATCCTGCTCGACAAGATGGACTTCCCCGAGCCGGTGATCGAGATCGCCATCGAGCCCAAGTCCAAGGGCGACCAGGAGAAGCTGGGCGTGGCCCTGCAGAAGCTGGCCGCCGAAGACCCGACCTTCCGGGTCTCCACCGATCCCGAGTCGGGCCAGACCATTCTTCGCGGAATGGGCGAGCTGCACCTGGACATCAAGGTCGACATCCTGCGCCGCACCTACAAGGTAGACGCCAATATCGGCCAGCCGCAGGTTGCGTATCGCGAAACCCTGGGTCGCCCGACCGAGATCACCTACACCCACAAGAAGCAGACCGGCGGCTCAGGTCAGTTTGCCGAGGTGAAGATCATGTTCGAACCCGTCGAGGCGGGGGCGGGCTACAGCTTCGAGAGCAAGATTGTCGGCGGCTCGGTTCCGCGGGAATACATCCCGGGCGTCGAAAAGGGCCTTCTGTCTGCCAAGGACAACGGTCTTCTGGCCGGGTTCCCGGTGATCGACTTCAAGGCGACCCTGCTGGATGGCAAGTTCCACGACGTGGACTCCAGCGTGCTGGCCTTTGAAATCGCCTCCCGCGCGGCGTTCCGCGAACTTCGCGACAAGGCCCAGCCCAAGCTGCTGGAGCCGATCATGAAGGTCGAGGTCACGACTCCCGAGGAGTATGTCGGCGACGTGATCGGCGATCTGAACTCCCGCCGGGGGATGATCCAGGGCACCGACCAGCGCGGCAACGCCCAGGTGATCATGGCCCATGTTCCGCTCGCGAACATGTTCGGCTATGTGAACACGCTCCGATCCATGAGCCAGGGGCGCGCCGCCTTCCATATGGAATATGATCACTACGAAGCCGTGCCTCAGGCGGTGGCCGACGAAGTGGTCAAGAAGTTCGCCTGAACCCTCACCCTTTAACCGCAACGCCAGAGAAGACGCCCTCTGAGGGCTGGAGCTGAAACGAAATGGCCAAGGCAAAGTTTGAACGCAACAAGCCGCACTGCAACATCGGCACCATCGGTCACGTCGACCATGGCAAGACGACGCTGACGGCGGCCATCACCATGACGCTCTCCAAGTCCGGCGGCGCCACGGCGATGAAGTACGAGGACATCGACGCGGCCCCCGAAGAAAAGGCCCGCGGCATCACCATCAACACCGCGCACGTCGAGTACGAGACGGAAAAGCGCCACTATGCGCACGTCGACTGCCCCGGCCACGCTGACTATGTGAAGAACATGATCACCGGCGCGGCGCAGATGGACGGCGCCATCCTGGTGGTTTCGGCCGCCGACGGCCCGATGCCCCAGACCCGCGAGCACATCCTGCTCGCCCGTCAGGTCGGCGTTCCGGCTCTGGTGGTGTTCCTCAACAAGGTCGACATGGTCGATGACGAGGAGCTTCTCGAGCTCGTCGAGATGGAAGTGCGCGAGCTGCTGTCCAGCTACGAGTTCCCCGGCGACGAAATTCCGATCGTCAAGGGCTCGGCCCTGGCGGCCGTGGAAGGCACCAACCCGGAAATCGGCGAAAAGGCCGTTCTGTCGCTGATGGCGGCCGTGGATGACTACATCCCGCAGCCCGAGCGTCCGGTGGACATGCCCTTCATGATGGCCATCGAAGACGTGTTCTCGATCTCGGGTCGCGGCACCGTGGTCACCGGCCGGGTGGATCGTGGGATCATCAAGGTCGGCGAAGAAGTCGAAATCGTCGGTCTGCGCGCGACCCAGAAGACGACCTGCACGGGCGTGGAAATGTTCCGCAAGCTGCTCGATCAGGGCCAGGCCGGCGACAATGTCGGCGTGCTGCTGCGCGGCACCAAGCGTGAAGACGTCGAGCGCGGTCAGGTGCTCTGCAAGCCGGGTTCGATCACCCCGCACACCAAGTTCGTGGCCGAGGCCTATATCCTGACCAAGGACGAGGGCGGCCGTCACACGCCGTTCTTCACCAACTACCGGCCGCAGTTCTACTTCCGCACCACCGACGTCACTGGAGTGATCAAGCTCAAGGAAGGCGTCGAGATGATCATGCCGGGCGACAACACCGAGATTAACGTGGAGCTGATCACGCCGATCGCCATGGAGGAGAAGCTGCGCTTCGCCATCCGTGAAGGCGGCCGTACGGTCGGTTCGGGCGTCGTCTCGAAGATCGTCGAGTAGGTCTTATCTGTTGAGGGGGCGGGGCCTCTGAGCCGGAATGGCCAGGGCGCTCCGCCTCCGACCGTGTGGTAAGGGGCGGTAAGGTCCGCCCGGCCCGCGTGGAGGAGTGTAGCTCAGCTGGTAGAGCATCGGTCTCCAAAACCGAGGGTCGTGGGTTCGAGTCCCTCCACTCCTGCCATTCTTCCAGGCCAGGGTCCTGGCCGTTATAAGGGCGCGTCCGTCGGGGCCTTACGGGCCTTGAGACGCGCTTTTTAGGCTTTCGAGGGCCCCTGAAAGGCCCTCAACCAGGAGAAACGAGGCCGTCATGGCCAAGAGTCCAAACCTGATCGCCCGGGGCGCCCGCCCGTCGGCCATGGCCGTCGGGGCCGACGATACGCCCAAGAAGCCGTTCAACCTGGTGCAGTTCCTGCGTGAGGTGCGGGCGGAGGGGCGCAAGGTCACCTGGACCAATTGGCGCGAGACCTGGATCACCTCGGCCATGGTCGCCGTCATGGTGATCCTCACCGCCCTGTTTTTCTTCGCCGTCGACGAGGTTCTGGCGGTCGCCATGCACTACGTGCTGCGACTGGCCAATGCGGAATAAGAGACGATCATGAGCGAAACCGTCAGTCCCGCACACCACAAGTGGTACATCGTCCACGCCTACTCGAATTTCGAGAAGAAGGTGGCTGAGGCCATCCGCGAGCAGGCCCGCAACCAGGGTCTTGAGGACGCCTTTTCCGAGATCCTCGTGCCCACCGAGGACGTGGTGGAGATCCGCCGCGGCCGGAAGATCAATTCCGAGCGCAAGTTCTTCCCGGGCTATGTGCTGGTGAAGATGGACCTCACCGACGAGGCCTATCACCTCGTCAAGAACACGCCCAAGGTCACCGGCTTCCTCGGCTCCGGCTCAAAGCCCATGCCGGTGACGGAGCGCGAAGTGGCGCGGATCATCGGCGCCATCGAGGAGGGGGTCGAGCGCCCCAAGCCGACGATCCATTTCGAGGTGGGCGAGTCGGTTCGGGTCATCGACGGGCCCTTCGCCAGCTTCAACGGCTCGGTGGAGCAGGTCGACGAGGACCGCGCCCGCCTTCGCGTCACCGTCTCGATCTTCGGCCGCGCCACGCCTGTGGAGCTGGAATACGCCCAGGTGGAGAAGACCGCCTGATCTGATGACTTCCCTTTGGCGCTCGCCCCGACAGGGGAGGGCGCCGCAAATCCGTGGGAGGGGCGCCACCCCGCACCACGGCTCCCGCGCCGGCCCGTCCGGCTTTTATGAGAGGACCTCATGGCCAAGAAGATTCTCGGCTTCATCAAATTGCAGGTGCCCGCCGGCGCCGCCACGCCGTCGCCGCCCATCGGGCCGGCGCTCGGTCAGCGCGGCGTCAACATCATGGGCTTCTGCAAGGAGTTCAACGCCCGGACGGAGAACATGCCCAAGGGCACGCCTCTGCCCACCGTGATCACGGTCTATCAGGACAAGAGCTTCACCTTCGTCACCAAGACTCCGCCGGCGACGCACTATCTGAAGGAGATCACCGGGCTGAAGTCCGGCTCCGGCAAGACCGGGCGGGAAAGCGTCGGCAGCGTGACCCGCGCCCAGCTGCGGGAGATCGCCGAAAAGAAGATGAAGGATCTGAACGCCGTCGACGTCGATGCGGCGGCGCGGATCATCGAAGGCTCGGCCCGGTCCATGGGCCTGAAGATCGTCGAGGAAGCCTGATATGACCAAGCTCACCAAGCGCGGCAAGGCGCGCACCGGCGACCGCAACGCGGTCCTCAGCCTCCCCGAAGCGATCAAGCTGGTGAAGGCCAACGCCACGGCCAAGTTCGACGAGAGCGTCGAGATCGCCGTCAATCTGGGGGTCGATCCCCGTCACGCCGACCAGCAGGTGCGCGGCGTCGTGGCCCTGCCGTCCGGCACTGGCCGGGATGTGCGCGTGGCCGTGATCGCGCGTGACCCCAAGGCCGCCGAAGCGACCGCCGCGGGCGCCGACATCGTCGGGGCCGAGGATCTGGTGGAGCGCATTCAGGGCGGCTTCCTGGAGTTCGACCGGGTGATCGCCACGCCGGACATGATGGCCCTGGTCGGGCGCCTGGGTAAGGTTCTGGGCCCGCGCGGCCTGATGCCCAACCCCCGCGTCGGCACCGTGACGCCCAATGTCGCCCAGGCGGTGAAGGACGCCAAGTCCGGCTCGATCGAGTTCCGCGTCGAGAAGGCGGGCATCGTCCATGCCGGCATCGGCAAGGCGAGCTTCTCCGAGGAAGCCATCAGCGCCAACGTCAAGGCGATCCTGGAGGCCATCACCCGGGCCAAGCCGTCCGGGGCCAAGGGCACCTACATCAAGCGCATCAGCCTGTCCTCGACCATGGGCCCTGGGGTCAAGATCGACACGACCAGCATCAGCGCCTGATCCGCGATCAGGTCCCGCTGCGCTTCCGCGGGTCGGGTCCGCTCTCTCAGACGCTCCCCTGTCCCTTGCGGGCAGGGGAGCGTTTTCATGTCCGCCATTCGCGCGGGAGATCTGATGTGACGGGAGGCTCCGACGGGGGGCGCCGTCTCGAAGGACAGGGCAGGCGCGGCCCGGCCCTTGATCCCTGCGCTCCGCTCCTGTATTGGGCGCGCCTTCCGATGCGGCTTGGTCCGTGTCGGGCGTCCAAGAACCGCGGGCCTTCGGGCTTAAACCTTATCCGCCGCGGGGAGACGACCATGCGATCAGCCGCCGTCCCCGGTTCGCCGGCGAGGCTGGGTTCAGATCGCGTCCGGCTCTCTTGGACATCGCAGAATTTGTCGGGTCGGGGCGTTTTCGCGCCGGCCGCCACACGAGTTTGAGAGCCCCGCATGGATCGCGCGACCAAGTCAGAGACCATCGAAGAGCTCAGGGGCCTGTTCGCCGAGGCCGGCGCCGTGGTCGTGACCCATTATGAGGGGCTCACGGTGCGCGACACCGAGGACCTGCGCGCCAAGCTGCGCGCCCAGGGCGCTCGCCTGCGGATGGTCAAGAACACCCTGGCGCTGAAGGCCCTTAACGGCACGGCCGAGGCCGCGGCCTCTCTGTTCACCGGCCCGGTAGCGATCGCCTACGGCCCGGATGCGGTGAGCGCCGCCAAGGTCGCCACGCAGTTCGCCAAGGACAACGAGGCGCTGAAGATCATCGGCGGCCTGATGGGCGAGCAGATCCTCGACGCCAAGGCCGTGGAGGCCCTGGCCAAGCTGCCCTCGCTCGACGCGCTGCGCGGCAAGCTGTTGGGCCTGATCAACGCCCCGGCCACGCGTATCGCCGGCGTCCTCCAGGCCCCCGCGGGCCAGGTCGCCCGGGTCATTTCCGCCTATTCCGAGAAGGCCGCCGCCTGACGGCGACCCGATCGGTCACAGATCCTCTCCCCATCCCCCTGTTCAAGTAAGGAACCCCCATCATGTCCAAGCTCGAAAAGCTGGTCGAAGACCTCTCCGCCCTGACGGTTCTGGAAGCCGCCGAACTCTCCAAGCTCCTCGAAGAGAAGTGGGGCGTCTCGGCCGCCGCTCCGGTGGCCATGGCGATGGCTCCGGCCGCCGGCGGCGGTGACGCGCCGGCCGCCGCGGTCGAAGAGCAGACCGAATTCACCGTCGTCCTGACCGACGCCGGCGACAAGAAGATCAACGTGATCAAGGAAGTCCGTGGCGTGCGCCCCGACCTCGGCCTGAAGGAAGCCAAGGACCTGGTGGAAGGCGCTCCGCAGCCGGTGAAGGAGAACGTCTCCAAGCAGGAAGCCGCCGACATCAAGGCGAAGCTGGAAGCCGCCGGCGCCAAGGTCGACGTGAAGTAAGCTGGTTCTCCGGAGCGGCGCCGTCTCTGGACGTCGCCCCTGAAGGTGGCCTGACAAGGATGCGAGGGCGGTTCACGCGTGCGTGAGCCGCCTTCCTCTTGCGCGGTTGTCGCAGGAGCGCTAATGACGCCGTCCATTCAGAACATCAAAGCCGTGCGTCCGGGCCTCCCGGTCGTGCGGGTTTATGAGTCTCAAGCCCCGAGGCGTGGTCCGCCGCCCTCCGACCATCGCGAAGGGGCTCCCTCGCGCGTCTTTCGACGTCCGCGACGGGTCTGACATCCAGCGTCCTGCGGAGACGCGCCCTGGACCTCGGCCTTCGAGGATCGGCGCAGCGCTTCCGTCGAGGGTGGACGCGTGGACATGGCGCTTGCCGACCCGCATGGGGTCGCGCGCCTCAAGGGAGCCCATATGGCGCAGTCGTTCACCGGCAAGAAGCGTATCCGTCTGTCCTTTGGGCGGATCCCCGAAGCGGTTCAAATGCCCAACCTGATCGAGGTGCAGCGCTCGTCCTACGAGTATTTCCTGCAGCGCGAGACCCCGGCGGCGGAGCGTCGCGACGAGGGCATCCAGGCGGTGTTCAAGTCGGTGTTTCCGATCAAGGACTTCAACGAGCGGGCCCAGCTCGAATACGTGTCCTATGAATTCGAGGAGCCCAAGTTCGATGTCGAGGAGTGCGTCCAGCGCGACATGACCTTCGCGGCGCCGCTGAAGGTCAAGCTGCGGCTGATCGTCTGGGAGACCGACGAAGAGACCCAGGCCCGCTCCCTGAAGGACATGAAGGAGCAGGACGTCTATATGGGCGACATCCCGCTGATGACGGAGAAGGGCACCTTCATCATCAACGGCACCGAGCGGGTGATCGTTTCGCAGATGCACCGCTCGCCGGGCGTGTTCTTTGACCACGACAAGGGCAAGACCCACTCGTCTGGCAAGCTGCTGTTCGCGGCCCGGATCATTCCCTATCGCGGCTCCTGGCTCGACTTCGAGTTCGACGCCAAGGACATCGTCTATGTGCGCATCGACCGCCGCCGCAAGCTGCCGGCCACCACCTTCCTCTATGCGCTTGGCATGGACGGCGAGGAGATCCTGACCACCTTTTATGACGTCGTGCCCTATGAGAAGCGCGGCGAAGGCGACGCCATCGGCTGGGCCACGCCCTACAAGGCCGAGCGCTGGCGCGGGGTGAAGCCGGAGTTTCCCCTGGTCGACGCCGACACCGGCGAGGAGGTTGCGCCGGCCGGAACGAAGATTTCCGCCCGTCAGGCCAAGCGCCTGGCCGACAACGGTCTTTCGACCCTGCTGCTGTCTCCCGACGCCCTGCTCGGCAAGTACCTGGCGCGTGACGCGGTCAATCTGGAGACCGGCGAAATCTACGCCGAGGCCGGGGACGAGCTGGACGCCGAGCTGATCGCCGCTCTGGAAGGGCGCGGGTTCTCGACCATCGACGTGCTCGACATCGATCACGTCACCGTGGGCGCATACATGCGCAACACCCTGCGGGTCGATAAGAACGCCAATCGCGAAGAGGCGCTGTTCGACATCTATCGCGTCATGCGCCCGGGCGAGCCGCCGACGGTGGAAGCCGCCGAGGCCATGTTCAAGAGCCTGTTCTTCGACGCCGAACGCTATGACCTCTCGGCCGTGGGCCGGGTGAAGATGAACATGCGCCTGGAGCTGGATTGCCCCGACGACATGCGCGTGATCCGCAAGGAGGATGTGCTCGAGGTCCTCAAGACCCTGGTGGGTCTGCGCGACGGGCGCGGCGAGATCGACGACATCGACAATCTCGGAAATCGCCGGGTGCGATCGGTGGGCGAACTTCTGGAAAATCAGTACCGCGTCGGCCTGCTGCGCATGGAGCGGGCGATCAAGGAGCGCATGTCCAGCGTCGATATCGACACGGTCATGCCGCACGACCTGATCAACGCCAAGCCGGCGGCCGCGGCGGTGAGGGAGTTCTTTGGCTCCTCGCAGCTCAGCTCGTTCATGGACCAGACCAACCCGCTGTCGGAAATCACCAACAAGCGCCGCCTTTCGGCGCTTGGCCCCGGCGGCCTGACCCGCGAGCGCGCCGGCTTCGAGGTGCGTGACGTTCACCCCACCCACTACGGCCGGATCTGCCCGATCGAGACGCCGGAAGGGCCGAACATCGGCCTGATCAACTCGCTGGCGACCCACGCGGTGGTCAACAAGTACGGCTTCATCGAGAGCCCCTATCGGCGCGTGAAGGACGGAAAGATCACCGATGAGGTGGTCTACATGTCGGCCATGGAGGAGGCGAAGCACACCATCGCCCAGTCCAATATCCGTATCGAGGACGGGGCCATCGTTGACGACCTCGTGCCCGGCCGGATCAGCGGCGAACCCTCGCTGGTGCCGCGCGACGCGGTCGATCTTATGGATGTCAGCCCCAAGCAGGTGGTTTCCGTGGCCGCGGCCCTGATTCCCTTCCTTGAGAACGACGACGCCAACCGCGCCCTGATGGGCTCGAACATGCAGCGTCAGGCCGTGCCGCTGGTTCAGACCGACGCGCCCCTGGTGGGCACGGGTATGGAAGGCGTGGTGGCGCGCGATTCCGGCGCCGTGGTCATCGCCCGTCGCTCTGGCGTGGTCGAGCAGATCGACGGCACCCGGATCGTCATCCGCGCCACGGAAGAGACCGACGCCACCAAGCCGGGTGTCGACATCTACCGCCTCAGCAAGTTCCAGCGCTCGAACCAGAACACCTGCATCAACCAGCGTCCGCTGGTGCGGGTCGGCGACCGGATCGCGGCCGGCGACATCATCGCCGACGGCCCGTCCACCGACCTGGGCGAGCTGGCGCTCGGCCGCAATGCCCTCGTCGCCTTCATGCCCTGGAACGGCTACAACTTCGAGGACTCCATCCTCATCAGCGAGCGGATCGTCCGCGATGACGTCTTCACCTCGATCCACATCGAGGAGTTCGAGGTCATGGCCCGCGACACCAAGCTGGGACCGGAGGAAATCACCCGCGACATTCCCAATGTCGGCGAGGAGGCCCTGCGCAACCTCGACGAGGCGGGCATCGTGGCGATCGGGGCCGAGGTTCAGCCGGGCGACATCCTGGTGGGCAAGGTGACGCCCAAGGGCGAGTCGCCCATGACGCCGGAAGAGAAGCTGCTGCGGGCGATCTTCGGCGAAAAGGCCTCGGACGTGCGCGACACCTCCCTGCGCCTGCCGCCCGGCGTCGCCGGCACGGTGGTCGAGGTCCGCGTTTTCAACCGCCATGGCGTGGAGAAGGACGAGCGGGCCCAGGCCATCGAGCGCGCGGAGATCGAGCGCCTCGGCAAGGACCGCGACGACGAGTTCGCCATCCTCAACCGCAACATGACCGCGCGTCTGCACGACCTGCTGATCGGCCGCACGGCTGTGTCGGGGCCCAAGGGCTTTGGTCGCGGCGAAATCACCGAAGACAAGCTCAAGGATGTGGCGCCTGGCCTCTGGTGGCAGATCGCCGTGGACGACGAAAAGGCCATGGGAGAGCTGGAGGCCATGCGCCGCCTGTTCGACGAGGCCCGCAAGCGGCTCGACCGTCGCTTCGAAGACAAGGTGGAGAAGCTCCAGCGTGGCGACGAGCTGCCCCCTGGCGTGATGAAGATGGTCAAGGTGTTCGTGGCGGTGAAGCGCAAGCTTCAGCCCGGGGACAAGATGGCCGGCCGTCACGGCAACAAGGGCGTGATCTCGCGCATCCTTCCGGTGGAGGACATGCCCTATCTGGAGGACGGCACCCACGTGGACGTGGTGCTCAATCCCCTGGGCGTGCCGTCGCGGATGAATGTCGGCCAGATCTTCGAAACCCACCTGGGCTGGGCCTGTGCGGGCCTGGGCCGGCAGATCGCCGACCTGCTCGACAGCTGGCAGAACGGCGGTCAGCGCCAGGAGCTGATCGCGCGGCTGAAGGACATTTATGGCGAGGCGCAGGAGCTGCCGGACTCCGACGAGGAGTTGGTGGAGCTGGCGCGCAACCTCTCCAAGGGGGTTCCGATCGCCACGCCGGTGTTCGACGGCGCCCACATCGCCGACATCGAGAACATGCTGGACAAGGCCGGTCGCAACCGGTCCGGCCAGGTGACGCTCTATGACGGCCAGACCGGCGAGGCGTTCAAGCGCCCCGTCACGGTGGGCTACATCTACATGCTCAAGCTGCACCACCTCGTGGACGACAAGATCCACGCCCGCTCCATCGGCCCCTACAGCCTCGTCACCCAGCAGCCCCTGGGCGGCAAGGCGCAGTTTGGCGGTCAGCGCTTCGGCGAGATGGAGGTGTGGGCGCTGGAGGCCTACGGCGCGGCCTACACCCTGCAGGAAATGCTGACGGTGAAGTCCGACGACGTCGCGGGCCGGACCAAGGTCTACGAATCCATCGTGCGCGGCGACGACGCCTTCGAGGCGGGCATTCCCGAGAGCTTCAACGTGCTCGTCAAGGAAATGCGCTCTCTGGGCCTCAATGTGGAGCTGGAGAACAGCTGAGCCCGCTCCGCTCGCAGCCTCGTCCCGTCATGTCAGGGCGCGGGGAGGGCGAAAGCCCGCCCTTCCTTCGCTCTCTCTCCCATTCCTAGGCGAACTGGAAACCCGATGAACCAGGAAGTCCTGAATATCTTCAATCCGGTGGTCGCCGCGCCGACCTTCGACCAGATCCGTATTTCGCTCGCCAGCCCGGAGAAGATCCGCTCGTGGTCGTTCGGCGAGATCAAGAAGCCCGAGACGATCAATTATCGGACCTTCAAGCCTGAGCGCGACGGTCTCTTCTGCGCCCGGATCTTTGGACCAACCAAGGACTATGAGTGCTTGTGCGGCAAGTACAAGCGCATGAAGTACAAGGGCATCATCTGCGAAAAGTGCGGCGTCGAGGTGACCCTCGCGCGCGTCCGTCGCGAGCGCATGGGCCATATCGAGCTGGCCTCGCCCGTCGCCCACATCTGGTTCCTGAAGTCGCTGCCCAGCCGTATCGCCATGATGCTGGACATGCCGCTCAAGGACATCGAGCGGGTGCTCTATTTCGAGCACTACATCGTCACCGAGCCGGGTCTGACCAATCTCAAGGTCAATCAGCTCCTGTCCGAGGACGACTATCTCCGCTGCCAGGAGGAGTTCGGCGACGACAGCTTCACCGCCGAGATCGGGGCCGAGGCGATCCAGAACCTGCTCAAGGGTCTGGACCTCGAAGGCGAGGCTGAGCGTCTGCGCGAGGAGCTGCGCACCACCACCTCGGAGATCAAGCTGAAGAAGGCGTCCAAGCGCCTGAAGATCATCGAAGCCTTCATGGAGAGCGGCAACCGTCCGGAATGGATGGTGCTCACCGTGATCCCGGTGATCCCGCCGGAGCTGCGCCCCCTGGTGCCGCTGGATGGCGGCCGTTTCGCCACCTCCGACCTCAACGACCTCTATCGCCGGGTGATCAACCGGAACAACCGTCTCAAGCGCCTGATCGAACTGCGCGCGCCGGACATCATCATCCGCAACGAAAAGCGGATGCTGCAGGAATCGGTCGACGCCCTGTTCGACAATGGTCGCCGCGGCCGGGTCATCACCGGGGCCAACAAGCGTCCGCTGAAGTCCCTCGCCGACATGCTCAAGGGCAAGCAGGGCCGCTTCCGCCAGAACCTTCTGGGCAAGCGCGTCGACTATTCCGGCCGATCGGTGATCGTCGTCGGACCGGAGCTGAAGCTGCATGAGTGCGGCCTGCCCAAGAAGATGGCGCTGGAGCTGTTCAAGCCGTTCATCTACGCGCGCCTCGACGCCAAGGGACTGTCCGGCACGGTCAAGCAGTCCAAGCGC
>DAIDGR010000010.1 GCA_027452265.1 Caulobacteraceae bacterium | reverse complement strand
AGGGCTTCGTTGGCGAATTCGAGGTCGAGAAGCTTGAGCCGCTTGATCTCGTCGCGCAGGCGGGCCGCCTCTTCGAACTCCAGATTGCTGGCCGCCTCGCGCATCCGGCCCTCCAGGTCCCTGAGGGTGGTCTGGAAGTTGGAGCCGAGGAACGGCCGGGCGTCCTCGGCCACTCCGGCGTCCACGGTCACCCGGTCGCCGCGCTCATAGGGGCTGGAGAGGATGTCCTTGATCTGGGCCTTGACGCTCTCGGGGGTAATGCCCTGGGCGAGGTTGAAGGCGGCCTGCTTTTCCCGCCGGCGCGCGGTCTCGGCCATGGCCCGCTCCATCGAGCCGGTGACCGTGTCGGCATAGAGAATCACCCGTCCGTCGACATTGCGCGCCGCCCGGCCGATGGTCTGGATCAGCGAGGTCTCAGAGCGCAGGAAACCTTCCTTGTCGGCGTCGAGGATCGCCACCAGGCCGCACTCGGGGATGTCGAGGCCTTCGCGCAGCAGGTTGATGCCCACCAGGATGTCGAAGGCGCCCAGGCGCAGGTCGCGGATGATCTCGATCCGTTCGAGGGTGTCCACGTCGCTGTGCATATAGCGCACGCGCAGGCCCTGCTCGTGCATGTACTCGGTCAGGTCCTCAGCCATCTTCTTGGTCAGGACGGTGACCAGGGCGCGATAGCCCTGGGCGGCCACGCGGCGGCACTCGGCGATGGTGTCGTCCACCTGCGAGAAGCCGTCCTTGGCCACCGGACGCACCTCGACCGGCGGGTCGATCAGCCCGGTCGGCCGGATCACCTGCTCGACGAACACGCCGCTGGTGCGCTCCATCTCCCATTTGCCCGGCGTGGCCGAGACGAACACCGTGTCCGGGCGCATGGCCTCCCACTCCTCGAACTTGAGCGGGCGGTTATCCATGCAGGAGGGCAGACGGAATCCGTACTCCGCCAGGGTGAACTTGCGGTTGTAGTCGCCCCGATACATGGCTCCGAGCTGCGGCACGGTCTGGTGGCTCTCGTCCACGAACAGCAGGGCGTTGTCGGGGATATATTCGAAGAAGGTCGGCGGCGGCTCGCCCGGGCGGCGGCCGGTGAGATAGCGCGAATAGTTCTCGATCCCGGCGCAGCTCCCGGTAGCCTCGATCATCTCGATATCGAATGTGGTGCGCTGCTCCAGACGCTGGGCCTCCAGCAGCTTGCCATTGGCCACCAGCCAGTCGAGGCGCACGCGCAGCTCGTCCTTGATGGCGTTGACCGCCTGGCGAAGGGTCGGCCTGGGCGTGACATAGTGGCTGTTGGCGTAGACCTTCACCTTGTCGAGATCGGCCGTCTTCTTCCCGGTCAGGGGATCGAATTCGGAGATCGCCTCGATTTCGTCGCCGAACAGGGAGATGCGCCACGCCCGGTCCTCATAGTGGGCCGGGAACAACTCGATGGTGTCCCCGCGCCGGCGAAAGGCGCCGCGCTCAAAGGCCTGGTCGTTGCGCCGGTACTGCAGGGCCACCAGATCGCCCATCAGCCGCTTTTCATCGACCTTGTCGCCCACCGCGAGCGAGAAGGTCATGGCGGTGTAGGTCTCCACCGAGCCGATGCCGTAGATGCACGACACCGAGGCCACGACGATCACGTCGTCCCGCTCCAGGATCGCCCGGGTGGCGGCGTGGCGCATGCGGTCGATCTGTTCGTTCCGCGAGGAGTCCTTCTCGATATAGGTGTCCGTCCGGGCGACATAGGCCTCGGGCTGGTAGTAGTCGTAGTAGGAGACGAAGTACTCCACCGCGTTGTGCGGAAAGAAGCTCTTGAATTCGCTGTAGAGCTGCGCCGCCAGGGTCTTGTTGTGCGCCAGGATCAGGGCCGGGCGCTGGGTCGCCTCGATCACCTTGGCCATGGTGAAGGTCTTGCCGGAGCCGGTGACGCCGAGAAGCACCTGATCCCGCTCCCGCGCCTGGACCCCGGCCGCCAGTTCGGCGATGGCCTGGGGCTGATCTCCGGCGGCGTCATAGTCGCTCACCAGCTGGAACCGCTTGCCGCCCTCGCTCTTTTCCGGGCGCTGCGGACGGTGCGGCCGCCAGAGGGGCAGGGCCTCGGCGTTATAGTCGGCGATGAACGCGCCAGAGACATCCGCCACGCCGTTGGGAGGCGGGGCCAAGACAGGAGGGGCGGGAGAACGAGCCATGAACACACCCTAGTTGCGGCGCTCTTCGGGCGCCAGAGGTCGCGCCCGGCCGGGTTTGCCCAGCCCCTCGCGGCGGTCGCGAGCCTTCAGGGCTGTTGCGAGACGAGGTGGCCTCTGGCAACACCCTGGAATCCGGGTGCGGGGCGCGCCAAAACGCAATGGCGGCAAGCAGTGGTGGAAAGTGAGACATGACCCAGCCCGGTTGTGAGGCCTGCGCGGCGGGCCTGGAGCCTCCGTTTCCCTTCACCATGGCCTTCCAGCCGATCGTCGACCTGAACACCCGAACGGTGTTCGCCTATGAGGCCCTGGTGCGCGGGCCGCAGGGCGAGGGCGCCGGCCCGGTCCTGGCCCAGGTGGACGACACCAATCGCTACAATTTCGACCAGAGCTGCCGCGTGAAAGCGATCGAACTGGCGGCGCGGCTCAAGCTTCCGGCCACGGGCGCCTTCCTGTCGATCAATTTCCTGCCGGGGGCCGTCTATCAGCCTCGCAACTGTATCCGCGCGACCCTGGCCGCCGCCGAACGGACCGGCTTTCCCACGGACAAACTCATCTTCGAGGTCACCGAGGGCGAGCAGGTCAAGGACAAGGCCCACCTCAAGACCATCATTGCCGAGTATCGTCGCCAGGGCTTCAAGACCGCGATCGACGACTTCGGAGCGGGCTATGCGGGCCTCAACCTCCTCTCCGAGTTCCAGCCGGACATCATCAAGATCGACATGGAGCTGACCCGCGCGATCCATACGAACGCCATCCGGCGGTCCATCGTCTCGGCTGTGCTGGGGGTCTGCGCTGAACTGAAGCTCACCGTGATCGCCGAAGGGGTGGAGACCCCGGAGGAGATGACCTGCCTGCGCGATCTCGGCATCCACCTGCAGCAGGGCTATTTCTTCGCGCGCCCGGCCTATGAGGCTCTGCCCGAGGCGGTGTTCCCGGGTTAGCCTTCCGCTGCGTCCTGGGCGTCCCGCCGTCCCGCCGTAAGGGCGGCGATGGCCTCGGCCTGGGCGAGGGTCGCGCGGTAGCCCGCGTCCACGGCCGGCGCATAGGCCTTCCAGTCCTGCAGACCGACCGCGTCCACCTGCGGAGTGATGACGAGATCGAAGGCTGCGTGGGTGGCGAGGGCGGCGGCTTCCGGCCCCACGGTCGCCGAACGGATCAGCACCGAGACGATCGGGGGACCGTGCTTCCAGGCCCCGGAGGTCAGCCAGGCCGCGGGTGAGGGCTGCAGCTCCAGGTCCTCGGGCCGCAGGCCCTCGGCATGGCCGACATCCACGCCGATCGTGGGGCCGTCATGCCACGCCTTGACCAGATCCACCGGCAGGTTGTCGACCATCGCCCCGTCCACCAGCACATGGCCGTCCATCACCACGGGGGGCAGCACGCCGGGCAGGGAGAGCGACGCGCGCAAGGCCTCGCGCAGCTTGCCCCGCCGATGCACATGCACCGCGCCGGCGGTGAGATCGGTGGAGACGCAGGCGAAGGGCCGCCACAGGTCGCCGATTTCGGTCTCGCCGAAATGCCGCGCGAGACGCGCCTCCACCTCGCGGCCGTGAGTCATGGCCAGGACCGGAAAGGCAATGTCATTCAAGGGGCTGGAGGCGACGAAGGCCTCGTGCAGCCGCGCATCCATCTCCGCGTTGTTCCAGCCCATGGCGACGCCGGCGGCGACGATGGCGCCCATGGAGTTGCCAGCCACGAAATCGATCGGCGCCCCCAGCTCGCGCAGGGCGCGCACCACCCCGGCATGGGCGTAGGCCCGGGCGCCGCCTCCGGAGAGGACCAGCCCCATCGAGCGCCCCGCATAGACGCGCGCCAGGCGGTTCATGCCGGTGGTCGAGCCCTCGCGCACATGAAACAGACGCGAGGCGGGCAGGTTGGCGAGCCAGGACTCGGATCCGGACGGCCTGCGCGCGTCCGGCGGATGCACCAGGATCGCGTCCAGAAGCTTGTGCGCCGACAGGGCGGCGGACACCGGCACCAGGCCCGCGGCCGGCGCGGCCTTGGCGTCGCCCACCAGGACCAGGCGGTCGATCTGGCGGTTGCAGAAGGCGGTGAACTCCGTCTCGCCATGCTCCACCGCCAGCATGACGAGATCGTGCGACTCCTCCAACTTCGAGAGCTCCGCCGCGCTCAGCCTGGCCGCCTCCGCGCCCAGCACCACCGCGCGAGAGCCGAGCCGTCCGACCCCCTGGGCGATCGCCTCCACCATCCGGCGCATGAACAGCCGCTCGCTCACCGAGACGAAGCCGAGAATCGAACCTCCACGCGGCGGCGGGGCGTCGTCGCTGGCCACCCGCTTCAGGGCGATCCGCGCCACCTCCGCGAGGGCGTGAGCGTCACGACGAAGGAGCGACTCGGTCTTGCGCAGGGGCAGAAATCGCAACGCGCTGTCGCGCAGCGCCACCAGGTCGGTGCGGTGAACGCCATCGCCCAGGGCCTCGACCCCGCCGATCACCGCGCCGGGGCGGTGCACGGCGACGAGGCGGGCGGAATTGGGTCCCTCGGCCGTCAGCTCGGCGATCCGCCCGGCCTCCAGGCGGAACAGGCCGCGCAGGGGCTGACCGGCCCGGGCCAGGGCCTCGCCGCCGCGCAACTCGATGAGCGGCGCGCCGCGGCCGAAGTGGCGGGAGAGCGCGTCCTTTTTCGTCTCCATGCCCGGCGCCTGTTGGCAAGACCGTCCCGACCGGCCTCGCGGATCCCTCACGCCCTGTGTCTTAGTGCGGGTCGGGCCGGTTGAGAAAGAGGCGAGCCTGCCTTAATCGCTGTCGCCTGCGTCGGGGGGGCGCGGCGGCCGGGGGGCGGGAACTTTGGACTTCGGATCATCCTGGCGGCGCGCGGCCC
Organism: Caulobacteraceae bacterium; assembly: GCA_027452265.1. GTDB lineage: Bacteria > Pseudomonadota > Alphaproteobacteria > Caulobacterales > Caulobacteraceae > Acaudatibacter. The sequence goes on along the minus strand of DAIDGR010000010.1, from coordinate 1,802 downwards.
ATAGCTCGGCCCACAAAGTTGCATGGAGCGTGGCTCTGAGCCTTCTTGGCGTGGGCCTTGCCCTGGCGGAGCCGTCCGGAGCCACGGCGCCTGAGCCGACGGATGGCGCGGTTCCCCGCGTCTCCCAACTCGTGGTCACCGCAACCCGCACGCCCGAGCCTGTGGATCAGGTGCCGGCCGATATCTCCGTGGTCACCGGCGCGGACCTGCGCGCGCGCGACGCCCACGACCTTGCCTCGGCCCTGGCCTTGGTCTCGGGGGTGGAGGCGCCCGCGGGGGGAGACGCCGGACCCTCCAGCGCGGTTCCCGCCTTCTGGGGTCTGCACGAGTTCGACGCCTTCCTCCTGGTGGTGGACGGGGTCCCCTGGGGCGGGGCGTTCAACCCCATGATCACGACGCTCGACATGAACGATGTGGACCGGATCGAGGTGCTCAAGGGCGCGGCGCCGGTGATGTTCGGCGCCACCTCCTTTGTGGGCGTGGTGCAGGAGCTCCACTATCCCGCCGGGCAGGCCGCCAATCTCGCCGATATCGCCTATGGCGCCTACGGATCGGCCCGGGGCGAGGCGTCGTTCGTGCTGCCCACGATCGGGGATTTCAAGCAGTCCCTGGCGGTGGACGGAGAAAGCATCGGCTTCGCCGACCGGCGGGAGCGCGTCGCCGATGGCAAGGCGCTCTATCGCGGCGAGCTGGACAAGGGCGACAGCAAGCTGACCCTGGACGCGGATGTGACCCTCGTGCGCGACACGCCGACCAGCCCGGTCATCCGCGACGGCGCCGGACTGACGACGCTCACGCCGCTGGACGCCAATTTCAATCCGGCTGACGCCCGCATCGACCAGACCGAGTACCACGCAGCGCTCGGCTATGAGCGGTCCACGCCTCTGGGCCAATGGTCGAGCCTGATCTCCATCGCCCACTCGGACATCACCGACATCCGGGCCTTCCTGCATCCGGACCTGAGCGGAGCCGCCGACACGCAGAACCAGGATCGTCACATCGACGACGACTATGCCGATACCCATCTGACCCACCGGTTCGGCGACGAGACCACCCTGATCGTGGGCGCGGACCTGCTCTATGGTCTCGGCAAACAGACGACCCTGAACGGCAATGACGGATATACGGTCCCGCTGACCGGCGCGGTCCTGCCGCCCTCCACAGGGCAGGTGGCCGTGAACGAGATCGGCAAGGTGGACGATCGCCGCGTCTTTGTCGGCCAGTACGCCCAGCTCGACTGGAAACCGTCCGGTCGATGGGACGTGACCGCGGGCGTGAGACTGAACGAGACGGACGAGCACAAGGTCTCGAGCGATGCGACGACCCCGCCGCCTGTCCTTCTCGCCCAGACCGCGCATCTGAGCGTCGTGCGGCCCACCGAAACCCTGGGCGTGAGCTACCGGGCCTGGGGCGCGGGCGGGGATGAGCTGGTCCTCTACGCCGACTACCGATACGCCTTCAAACCCGCCGCCCTGGACTTTGGACCGGACTATACCCCGGACATCCTCCAGCCGGAGACGGCCCACAGCTATGAGGCGGGCCTCAAGGGCGCGCTGGATCAGGGGCGCCTGACCTTCCAGGCCGAAGCCTTCCGCCTCGACTTCGCCAACCTCGTCGTCCCGACCCCGTCTGGGGCCCTGGCCAACGCCGCGGGCGAGCGTCTGCTGGGGGTGGACCTGGACGCCCAGTGGGCGCTGACGCGGGCGCTCAGCGTGGCGGCGAACCTCGCCTGGCACGACGCCACCTTCTCGAACTATCTGTTCGTCGATCCAGTGACCTCCCTGGGGGTGAACGTCGCGGGC
>DAIDGR010000009.1 GCA_027452265.1 Caulobacteraceae bacterium | reverse complement strand
CTGGGCGGCCTTGCGCGCCTGAGCATGACCGGTGGCGTCGAGGCCTGGATCGGGGTCGCTCCCGCCCCAGACCGCGCCCGGGCGGCCGTGCCGGATGAGGTAGAGTCGGGTCATGCGCGCCGCCTTGGGCCTCCTTGCCGTGTCGCGAGGCCGATCATGCGGGATTTCGCGCCCGGGAGCACGAGGCGTTTGCGCCTATTCGCACAGAGACGGGCAGGGCCGCGCGGTCCAAGGCGCGGTGGATTTGGGCAATCAGCCCCACGGGGCCGTATCAGGTCTTGCTCCAAGCGCGTCGCTCCGCCATGAGGTCGAGGTGTTTTTGCCGCGTTCCCCAAGGCTCTTTGGATGAAAAAGATCGAAGCGGTCATAAAGCCCTTCAAGCTCGACGAGGTGAAGGAAGCTCTGCAGGCGATCGGCCTCCAGGGCATGACCGTTATTGAGGCCAAGGGGTTTGGCCGGCAGAAGGGCCAGACCGAGCTCTATCGCGGCGCCGAGTACGTCGTGGACTTCCTGCCCAAGATCAAGATCGAGGTCGTCGTCGCCGACGATCAGTGCGACGCCGCGGTGGAGGCGATCCTGACCGCCGCCCGCACCGGCCGCATCGGCGATGGCAAGATCTTCATCTCCGACATTTCGGACGTCATCCGCATCCGTACCGGCGAGACCGGGCCGAACGCCATCTGACGCCCACCCGCGTATTTTTGTGACCGCATCCGGTTTGAGGGACCTGAAAGACCATGAAGACGGCCAAGGACATTCTGGCGGAGATCAAGGAGAAGGAGGTCCAGTATGTGGACATCCGCTTCACCGACATGCGCGGCAAGATGCAGCATGTCACGTTCGATATCAGCCTGGTCGATGAGGAGTTCCTGAACGACGGGACGATGTTCGACGGCTCCTCCATCGCCGGCTGGAAGGCGATCAACGAGTCGGACATGAAGCTGCGGCCGGATCTGAACTCGGCCCTGATCGACCCCTTCTACCAGCAGACGACCCTGACCCTGTTCTGCGACGTCCTCAATCCCGAGACCAACGAGCCTTATAATCGCGACCCGCGCTCGATCGCGCGCAAGGCCCTGACCTATGTGAAGGCCTCGGGCGTCGGCGACACGGTGTTCTTCGGACCGGAAGCGGAGTTCTTCATCTTTGATGACGTGCGCTGGTCCACCGCCCCGCACGACACCCACTATGCCTATGACTCCACCGAACTGCCGGCCAATACCGGCCGGGTCTATCCGGAAGGGAACATGGGTCACCGGCCGGGTCCCAAGGGCGGATATTTCCCGGTCAATCCGGTCGATTCGGCCCAGGACCTGCGCGGCGAGATGCTGGCGGTTATGGGCGAACTGGGCATGCAGCCGGAAAAGCACCACCACGAGGTGGCGCCGGCGCAGCATGAGCTCGGTCTGAAGTTCTCCGATCTGCTGACCATGGCCGACCGGATGCAGCTCTATAAGTATGTGATCCACAATGTGGCGGCGGCCTATGGCAAGACCGCGACCTTCATGGCCAAGCCGATGTTCGGCGACAACGGTTCGGGCATGCACGTGCACCAGTCGATCTGGGCCAACGGCAAGCCGCTCTTCGCCGGCGACAAATATGCCGGCCTGTCGGACACCTGCCTCCACTACATCGGCGGCGTCATCAAGCACGCCAAGGCGATCAACGCCTTCGCCAACTCCACCACCAACTCCTACAAGCGTCTGGTCCCGGGGTATGAAGCGCCGGTGAAGCTGGCCTATTCCTCGCGCAACCGCTCGGCCTCGATCCGGATCCCGCATGTGGAAAGCCCCAAGGCCAAGCGCATCGAGGTGCGGTTCCCCGACCCGATGGGCAACCCCTACCTGACCTTCGTCGCCCTTCTGATGGCCGGTCTCGACGGCATCGAGAACAAGATCGATCCCGGTCCGGCCATGGACAAGAATCTCTATGACCTGCCGCCCCGGGAACAGAAGAAGGTGCCGGAGGTGTGCGGCTCCCTGCGCGAGGCCCTGGAGGCGCTGGATAAGGATCGCGGCTTCCTGAAGAAGGCCGGCGTCATGGATGACGATTTCATCGACGCCTATATCGAACTGAAGATGGAGGAGGTGATGCGCCTCCAGCTCCACCCGCACCCGGTGGAGTTCGACATGTATTACAAGTGCTAGAGCGCCGTCCGACCAGATGGGAACTGTCTGGGCGGAAAGACGGCGCGCCGGGGCTTGAATCGAGAGCGAACAGCCGAATCGATCGCGTTTTCCTCGGCTCGAAATTCGCTCGAGACCTCACGCCGGCCGGTTCGGACGCCCTGTCCGGCCGGCCGGACTCGGCCGCTCACGCCCCCACGCATCTTAGCGGACGAGGTTCGCCATGCCCGTGAGGGCTGCGCCGCAGCGGCCCCGAAGCACCCGTCCCGCTCCGAGACGCCGGTCCATGGCGGATCCGGCGAGCTATGGCTTCCAGTTCGCGAAGATCGGGGTGCGGCGGTTTGACCTGAGCGATCCGTATCATCTGGCCCTGACCATCAGCTGGCCGGCCTTCGTCGCGGTCATCCTGGGGGCCTTCGTCCTGATTTCGGGCCTGTTCGCCGGACTTTACCTCTTGCAGCCGGGAGGCATCGCCAACGCTCACGCGCCGAGCGATCGCCTGTTCTTCAGCGTCGAGACCCTGGCCACGGTCGGCTATGGCGAGATGTATCCGCAAACCGTCTATGCCCACCTTCTGGCCTCCGCCGAGATCATCTGCGGGATGGGCTTCACCGCCATCACCACCGGCCTGATCTTCGTCCGCTTCTCGCGGCCCCAGGCGCGGTTTGTCTTCTCGGACGTGGCCGTGGTCACGCGCCACAACGGTCAACCGACGCTGATGGTGCGGCTCGGCAATGGCCGCAACTCTCTGCTCACCAAGATCGTGGTTCAGGTGAACGCCCTGATCAACGAGGACAGCCCCGAAGGCGGAAACTATCGTCGGGTTCACGAGCTCAAGCTGGTGCGAGCGGCCATGCCGATCTTCCCCCTTGTGACGACCTTCATGCACGTCATCGACAGGCACAGCCCCCTGGCGGCCACCTCGCCCGAGACCCTCAGCGAGAGCGACATGCGACTTCTGGTCAGCGTGGAGGCCTATGATCCCGCGATCGGCGCGGTCGTTCACGACCTCAAGACCTATGTGGCCTCCGACATTCGTCTGGGCTGGCGGTTCGTGGACACCATGACCGTGCATGACGACGGCCTCGTGGTCGCCGATCTCACGCGGATCAGCGCGATCGAGCCCTCGACGGACGGGCGCGAGGTCTGGTGGCACGGCATGATGGAGGTCTGACCCCGCTAAGCGCGTCTCGCGGGGCTATAGTCAGGACGTGATGGCGATTCGGTTCGAGACCTGATTGATGCCCAAAAGCGCCCAGGCGTCTCTGTTCGATGACGCGTTCGACCCTCTGCCGTCCCCCTCGCCCGCCCCCGCGCCGGCGACCCCGTCGCCCGCGGCCGCGCCCGCTTCGGCGCCTGCGGATGCGTCGGCCCCACCGCCTCAGGGGGAGCTTTCTCCCACGCCCCCGGCCCGGGGCTATTCGGCCAAGGACATCGAGGTCCTTGAGGGCCTTGAGCCCGTTCGCAAGCGCCCGGGCATGTACATCGGCGGGGTGGACGAGCGCGCCCTGCACCACCTGTTCGCCGAGGTCCTGGACAACGCCATGGACGAGGCCGTGGCGGGCCACGCCAAGATCATCGAGGTCTCGCTCTCCTCCGACGGCGTGCTGGCCGTTCGCGACGACGGGCGCGGCATGCCAGTCGACCCGCACCCCCGCTTCCCGGACAAGTCCGCCCTGGAGGTGATCCTGACCGTCCTGCACTCCGGCGGAAAGTTCTCCGGCAAGGCCTATGAGACCTCCGGCGGCCTGCACGGGGTGGGCGTGAGCGTCGTCAACGCCCTGTCGGACCGCCTTGAGATCCAGGTCTGGAAGGATGGCTTCGAGTGGCGTCAGGCCTATAGCCGGGGGAAGCCGGTCTCCCCCCTGGAGCGGGGCGCCGCCACGCGCCGCCATGGCACGCAGGTGGCCTTTCATCCCGATCCCGAGATCTTTCGCGACGGCGTTCACTTCCGCCCGGCGCGCCTGCATCGGATGGCCAAGTCCAAGGCCTATCTGTTCCGCGGCGTGGAGATCCGCTGGCGTTGCGCGCCCGAGCTGATCCAGGACGACACCCCCGCCGAGGCCGTGTTCCGCTTCCCCGGCGGCTTGAGCGACGTGCTGGCCGAAGCCGCGGCCGGGCTGGAGACCATCACGCCCGAGCCCTTTGCCGGACGCATCGAGCGCAAGGGCGAGGCGGGGGCCGTGGAATGGGCGGTGACCTGGACGCCGGAGGGCTTCGGCGAGGCCGACGGGTTCTTGCGCTCCTATTGCAACACTGTTCCGACCCCCGAGGGCGGGACGCACGAGGCGGGGCTCCGCGCCGTCCTGACGCGGGGCCTCAAGGCCTGGGCGGAGCTGACCAATGACAAGCGCGGAACCCTGATCACCGCCGACGACGTGGTGGCGCAGGCCGGCGCCCTGATCAGCGTCTTCGTCCGCAACCCCGAGTTCCAGGGACAGACCAAGGAGCGGCTGTCCTCGATCGAGGCGCAGAGGCTGGTGGAGGCGGCTCTGCGCGATCCCTTCGACCACTGGCTCACCGCCCAGCCCAAGGCGGCCACGGCGCTGCTCAACTTCGTCGCGACCCGGGCGGAGGAGCGGCTGAAGCGGCGCAAGGAGCGTGAGGTCGCCCGCGCCTCGGCGACCCGCAAGCTGCGCCTGCCAGGCAAGCTGGCCGACTGTTCGGGCCAGGCGGCGGACGGCACCGAGCTGTTCATCGTCGAAGGCGACTCGGCCGGAGGCTCGGCCAAACAGGCGCGCAACCGCCGCACTCAGGCGATCCTGCCGTTGCGCGGCAAGATCCTCAACGTCGCTTCAGCCGGATCGGAAAAGACCGGCGCCAACAAGGAGCTGTCCGACCTCATGCTCGCCCTGGGGGTTCAGCCGGGCGGCCGTTATCGCGAGGATGAGCTGCGCTATGACCGCGTGATCATCATGACCGACGCCGACGTGGACGGGGCTCACATCGCCGCCCTTTTGATCACCTTCTTCTGGCGGACGATCCCCGACCTTCTGCGCAAGGGTCGGCTCTATCTCGCCCTTCCGCCCCTCTATCGCCTGAGCCATGGCGGCAAGTCGGTCTATGCCCGCGACGACGCCCATCGCGAGGAGCTCCTGGCCACCGTTTTCAAGGGCAAGAAGCCCGACATCGGCCGCTTCAAGGGCCTGGGCGAGATGATGCCAGCCCAGCTCAAGGAGACGACCATGGATCCGGCCACCCGGACCCTGGCGCGGATCAGCCTGCCCGAGGGCGAGGAGAGCGTCGACGCCCTGGTGGAGACCCTGATGGGCCGCAAGGCGGAAAGCCGCTTCCAGTTCATCCAGGCCAATGCCGAGTTCGCGGCGGCCGAG
>DAIDGR010000008.1 GCA_027452265.1 Caulobacteraceae bacterium | reverse complement strand
ACCGAGGCCTTGGCGATCGACTTCACCGGACGGAAGTTCGTGCCGGTATAGTACTCGGTGATGATGACGATGAGGGCGGTGACCGCGAGGCCCGTCAGACCGCAGCCAAACATGGCCGTGGGCGTGATCAGCTTGTCGCCGGCCGTAACACCGGCGGCCGGCACCAGTTGGTTGATCACGAACCAGACCGCGCCGGCGGAGAGCAGGCCAGTGACGATCAGGCCCTGATACAGAGCGCCCATGATGTTGTTCGAGCGGCCGAGGCGCACGAAGAACGCCCCGATAATCGAGGTGACGATGCAGACCGCGCAAATGGCCAGCGGCAGGACCATCATATTGGCCACAGCGTCGGTCGCGTTGCGGAAGAAGATCGCCGCAAGCACCATGGTCGCCACGGTGCTGACCGCATAGGTCTCGAACAGGTCCGCGGCCATTCCAGCGCAGTCCCCGACGTTATCGCCCACATTGTCGGCGATGGTCGCGGCATTGCGCGGGTCATCTTCGGGGATGCCCGCCTCGACCTTGCCCACCATGTCGCCGCCCACGTCGGCGCCCTTGGTGAAGATGCCGCCGCCCAGACGCGCGAAGATCGAGATCAGCGAAGCGCCAAAGCCCAGCGACACCAGCGAGTCGATGACTTCACGGCTGGTCATGTCCAGGTGAAGCGTTCCGGTCAGGAAGAAGAAATAGCCGGCCACGCCGAGCAGCGCGAAACCCGCCACCAGCATGCCGGTCACGGCGCCCGAGCGGAATGCAAGGGACAGGCCCGCGGCCAGGCTCTTGGAGGCCGCCTGGGCGGTACGGACGTTGGCGCGAACCGAAATCAGCATCCCGGCGAAGCCAGCGGCGCCCGACAGCACGGCCCCGATCAGGAAACCCACCGCCTCGGTCGGACCAATCAGGAACCACAGCAAGGCCAAAATGGCCGCCCCGACGAGCGCAATGGTCATATATTGCCGACGCAGATAGGCCTGAGCGCCTTCCTGGATCGCCGCGGCGATCTCCTGCATCTTGGCGTTACCCGCGTCAGCCCGCATCAGGACCATGGATTGGATGACGCCATAGGCCACGGCGAGCAGGCCCGCAGCGATGACCAGGGTCAGGATTTGACCGGAAGCCAAACTCATCTTGCAACAATCCCCTTGCGGCGCCGGCGTGACGCCCGTTGAGGGGCGTCTCTTTGAAAGCCTGGCGCGAGGCTATGAATGAACACGCCGAATCCTCCGGAAAGGGAAGGCTCGGCTGTGTAAGCCAGGGGGCAATGCCGCCAAACGCCTCCGCCGTCAACGCGCGATGCGTGTTGTCATGCTCGATGCCGCCCAGGCTCAGGCGAGGCTAGGCACAGGCGAGGCCAAGCTCAGGCGAGGCCAGGCTCAGGCTAGGGAGGCCGCCGCCTCAGTGCCGCCAGCCCGTTTCGCTCACATGCACGTCCCGGCCCTGAAACCGGGCCTGGATCAGGCCCGCCGCCTCGCCGTCCTGGGCCGCCAGGAATTGACCCGCGCACGCGGCCGGAACGCCCTTTGCCGCGCAGGCGTCGACAAAGGCGCCGACCGCCCCCGGCGTGACCGCGCAGACCAGAGCGTAGTCGTCGCCGCCGCTGGCCAGGGCCAGACGGGCTGTGGCCTCGTCTTCCTGATCCGCGCACCAGGCGGCGGCTGAGAGCGAGAGAGGAAGCTGGTCCAGATCGACAACCGCCAGACATCCGCTGGCCCGCGCCACATGACCAAGATCCGCCAGAAGCCCGTCGGACACGTCCGCTGCCGCCGCGGCGTGCGTCCGCAGGGCCTCAGCCAGGGCGAGCAAGGGCCTGGGCGTACGATAATGGCTCGCCAGCCGTCCTCCCGGATCAGAGAGCTCGCCGCGCGCGGCCTTCAGGCCCAGCCACCCATCGCCGATCACGCCGCAGATCACCGCAGCATCACCGGCGCGCGCGCCTGAGCGCGGAACCGCCCGTCCCGCCTCAACCCAGCCGAGGACCGTGGCGCTCAGCGTCAAGGGCCCTGAGGTCGTCACGGTGTCTCCGCCCAGTAGCGCCACGCCAAACGCGTCTCCATCCTCGGCCAGGCCAGAGATGAAGGCGTCGCGGTAGGCCCAGGGGCGATCGGCCGGCCAAGCCGTGGTGAGGAAATAGCCGAACGGTCTGGCCGCCTTGGCCGCGAGGTCCGACAGGCTGGTGCGCAACAGTCTTTGGGCGATCCGGTCTGGGCGCTCGCCTGACAGGAAATGGACCCCCTCGACCATGGCGTCGACCGAAACGACGAGATCGCGACCGGGCCGGGCCTGAATCACCGCCGCATCGTCACGCAGGTCCAGGGCGCGAGGATCGCCTCGCGTCAGACGACGCAGCCTGTCGATCCAGGCGAATTCGTCAGGCGGACCGGTCATCGCCAGACAGCCGGTCCAGCACGCCGTTGACGAAGGCCGTCTCCGCGCCGACGCCGAAAAAGGACTTGGCCACCTCGACATATTCGTTGATCGCCACCTCCGCCGGGGTGCCGTAGGGGCCCTCCAACTCGTGCACGGCGCATCTCAAAATCGCGCGAACGGTGGAGTCCAATCGCTCAAGCCGCCAGCCTTCGGCCAGACGGGCCGCGATTTGCGCATCAATCGCCGCGCGCTCCCCCACCACACCCCGCAAAAGGTCGGCGAAGAAGGCTTCATCCGCCTGGGCCAGGGGTTCTCCCTCCAGGTCACGGTCAAAACGGTGCTGGTCGAACTCGCGGATCACCGCCTCGACGCCGGCGCCGGACATCTCCATCTGGTAAAGCGCCTGGACAGCCGCCAGCCGGGCGACCGAACGCGCCTGACGCGGCGCGCGGGTCATGCCCCCTCCCCCCTGCCCTTTGGTCCGGCCTCCGGCCCATCGAGAGCCCCCTCGTCCTCGGTCGTGTCTTCGCCCAGGCCCTCATCGCCCAGAAACCGGACGAAGTCGTCGGTATGTCGAAAATCGCGATAGACCGACGCGTAGCGGACATAGGCCACGTCATCGAGTTGCTTGAGGGCGCGCATGACCATTTCACCGACCACGTGTGAGGGCAGCTCGGTCTCGCCAAGGCTCTCCAGGCGACGGGTGATGCCATTGACCATGCGCTCAATGCGCTCGGGATCCACGGGTCGCTTGCGCACGGCGACAATGATCGAGCGCACCAGCTTCTCCCGGTCGAACGGCGCCCGCCGCCCCGAACGCTTGAGGATGGTCAGCTCACGAAGCTGAACCCGCTCGAACGTCGTGAATCGTCCGCCGCACTGCGGACACTGGCGCCGCCGCCTGATCGCCGCACCGTCCTCGCTTGGACGGCTGTCCTTCACCTGGCTTTCCAGCTCGCCGCAGAAAGGACAGCGCACGGCGTCAGTCCCGGTAGATCGGGAAGCGGGCGGTCAGGGCCTCGACCCCGCCGCGGACCCGGGCTTCGACCTCGGGATCCCCCCCCTCACCCTTCGCGGCGAGCCCATCGATCACATCGGCGATCCAGTGGCCCACCTGACGGAACTCCGATTCGCCAAACCCACGCGTGGCGCCGGCCGGCGTACCCAGGCGAAGTCCGGAGGTCACCGCCGGGGGCTGGGGATCAAAGGGAATGCCGTTCTTGTTGCAGGTGATCCCAGCCCGCTCGAGGGCAATTTCGGCGGCCTGACCGGTTACGCCCTTGGGCCTCAGATCCACCAGCATGAGGTGGCTGTCGGTGCCGTTGGAGACGATGGCCAGTCCCCGCGAGATCAAACAGTCGGCCAGGGCGCGGGCGGTGGCGACGACGCGCGCCGCATAGCTCTTGAATTCCGGCTGCAGCGCCTCGCCGAACGCCACCGCCTTGGCGGCGATGACATGCATCAGCGGTCCGCCCTGGAGCCCCGGGAACACGGACGAGTCGATCTTCTTGCCGAGTTTCAGGTCGTTGGAGAGAATCAATCCGCCGCGCGGGCCGCGCAGGGTCTTGTGGGTCGTCGTCGTCACCACATCGGCAAAGCCGAGCGGGCTTGGAAAGACGCCACCGGCCACGAGGCCCGCAAAGTGCGCCATATCGACCATCAGCCGGGCGCCGGCCTTGTCCGCGGCGCGGCGGAAGCGCGCGAAATCGATCGTTCGACTGTAGGCCGATCCGCCAGCGATAATCACCTTGGGCCGATGGGTCTCCGCCAACTCTTCCATGGCCTCATAGTCGATCAGGGCGTCTTGCGGCCGCACCCCATAGGAGATCGGCTGGAACCATTTACCCGACTGATTTACCGACTTGCCGTGGGTGAGGTGCCCCCCGGCCGCGAGGTCCATGCCCATGAAGGTATCGCCGGGCTTCATCAGGGCCATGAACACGGCCTGGTTGGCCTGCGAGCCGGAATGCGGCTGAACATTGGCCCAGGCGCAGTCGAACAGACGCTTGGCCCGGGCGATGGCCAGGCTTTCGACCTCATCGACCCATTCACAGCCGCCGTAATAGCGCTTCCCGGGATAGCCCTCGGCGTATTTGTTGGTCAGCACCGAGCCCTGAGCCTCGAGCACCGCGCGGGACACGATGTTCTCTGACGCGATCAATTCGATCTGCGTCTGCTGTCGGTGGAGCTCGCGACCCATCATGGCGGCGAGATCAGGGTCCTGATCCTTGAGCGGGGTCATGGCGAGCCCCTCGGAGTGAGAAGCGGGGGTCAGGTCTTGGACGAGGCTCACGGGATTTCCTCAGGATTCGGACGCGACAGATCAGATTGGACGGCCACGCGGGGTGCGCGGTCGACGACAGGCCGGGGCTTGGACCATCAGGCGGCGTGGCCGCCGAGTCGCTGAATATTACACCGCGCCCAAAGAGCCTCCAGGGCGGCGACGAGCTGGTCCATCATGGCGTCGGTGTGAAACGGCGTGGGCGTAAAGCGGAGGCGCTCAGTCCCCTTGGGAACCGTCGGATAGTTGATCGGCTGTACGTAGATCCCGTGATCCTCGAGCAGGACGTCCGAGATCAACTTGCAATGCACGGGGTTGCCCACCAGCACCGGTACGATGTGACTGACGGAGGGCATGACCGGAAGGCCAGCCTCGACAAGACGCCGCTTCAGGCTCGCCGCTCGCTCCTGGTGCTGGGTGCGCACTTCATCATGCGCCTTCAGCCAGCGGATGCTCTCAAGAGCCCCCGCGCTCAGAACCGGCGGCAGAGACGTGGTGAAGATAAACCCATCCGCATGCGAGCGAATGGCGTCGATCAGGACGGCGTCGCCGGTGATGTAGCCACCCATGACGCCGAACGCCTTGCCGAGCGTGCCCTCGATAATGTCGATCTGGTCGGCGACGCCATCCCGCTCGGAGACGCCGCCGCCGCGCGGGCCATAGAGGCCCACCGCATGCACCTCGTCGAGATAGGTCAAGGCGCCGTAGCGCTTGGCCAATGCCGCCGTCGCCGCCAGATCGGCGATATCGCCGTCCATCGAGTAAACGCTCTCGAAGGCCACCAGCTTGGGAGAGTCGGCCGGCGCGGCGGCCAGCAGGCTTTCCAGATGCTCGAGATCGTTATGGCGAAAGATATGGCGCGGACCGCCGCCCTGACGGATGCCCGCGATCATCGAATTGTGGTTCAGGGCGTCCGAGAAGATGATCAGCCCAGGAAGGATCTTCTGCAGCGTCGCAAGAGTCGCCTGATTGGAGACGTAGCCCGAAGTGAACAGCAGGGCCGCGGGCTTGCCGTGCAGGTCCGCAAGTTCGCGCTCCAGCTCCACATGATAGGAGGTGGTGCCCGAGATGTTCCGCGTCCCGCCCGAACCGGCTCCGGCCTCATCCAGAGCGCGATGCATGGCGGCGATCACCGCATCGTTCTGCCCCTGGCCCAGATAGTCGTTGGAGCACCAAACGACGACCTCGCGCACCTTGCCCGAGGGGGTCCGCCAATCGGCGCGCGGAAATGCGCCGCGGTGGCGTTTGAGATCGGCGAAAACCCGATACCGTCCTTCATCGCGCACCTTGCGCACGGCGGCTTCGAACGCGGCCTTGTAGTCCATGTCCTCGCGGAGGCCTTTCCGGTTCATCCTGATCGACAGGCTTGCCCCCGCCCGGCATGAGGCGAAAGCGCACGCGACCGTCTAAAGTTCGGCGACCCGGCCGCGCAAAAGTTGCAATAGGGCCGAAAAATCTTTCTGGCCATAGCCCATGGCCTCAAACAGGGCATAGGTGGCCTGGGCCTGGGCCCCCAGAGGCGTCGCCGCGCCGACCTTTGCCGCGGCCTGCTGGGCCAGCTTCAGATCTTTGGACATCAGCGCCGTCAGGAAACCGCCCTCATAGCCCCGATTGGCCGGCGCGCTCGGGACAAGCCCTGGCCAGGGACAATAGCTGGTGAGCGACCAACATTGCCCCGAGGAGTTCGAAGCAATCTCGAAGAAGCGCGCCGGGTCGAGCCCCAGACGCTCGGCCAGGGCGAAGGCCTCGCTGACCCCGGCCATGCTGATGCCCAGAAGCATGTTGTTGCAGATCTTGGCGGCCTGCCCCGCCCCGGCCTCTCCGGCATGGGTGATGGTCCGCGCCATGGGCGCCAGCACAGCCTTGACCCCGTCGAACTGGTCCTGAGGGCACCCCACCATAAAGGCGAGGGTTCCGGCCTCGGCGCCGGCGACGCCGCCAGAGACCGGGGCGTCCGCCGCTCGCAAGCCTGCTGCAACGGCTTCGCCAGCCAGGGCGCGCGCCGTCTCCACGTCGATCGTCGAACAGTCGATCAGCAGGGCGCCCGCCGCCGCGTTGGGCAGAATGGCCTCGCGCCAGACCCCGCTCACATGGCTCGCCGCCGGCAGCATGGTGATCACCGCTTCGGCGCCGGCGACGGCCTCGGCGGCGCCCGCCACGATCACGCAGCCCGCGTCCCGCGCCTTGGCCAAGGCCGCGTCCGAAAGGTCGTAGGCCCTGACCTCTCCGCCAGCCTTGGCGAGATTGGCGGCCATTCCAAGCCCCATATGCCCGAGGCCAATGAATCCGATCGTCGTCATGCGCCGCCTTGCTCTTGCCTCGTCGCCGGGAACCATCCTTCCCCGCACGCCTCTTAGAACAGCTCCATCCCGGCGTCAGGCCCCCCGACCCGCGCGCGTGTCGTCGCGGCTCAGGCGTTGAGGCTACGGATGGATTGACTTTAAGCGCGTAAGTCGGAAGCGTCGCCAACCCTCCATCGCCTTGAGACGTCTGGAAAACTGGCCATGCCGGATGCGTCGTCCGCCTCCCTCGAGCCCCCCGCAATCCGCGCCCTTGTCGCGCCCGTGACCCCGCTGCAGCAGAACTGCACCATTGTCTGGTGCCAGAAGACTCGAAAAGCGGCCGTGATCGATCCGGGCGGCGAGGTCAGCCGCCTGCGCGCGATCCTCGAACAGCAAGACCTGACCCTGGAGAAGATCTGGGTGACCCACGCCCATCTCGACCATGCCGGTGGGGCGTCCGCCCTTCAGGAAGCGAGCGGCGCTCCGATCGAAGGCCCCCATCCGGACGACCAGTTCTGGATCGATGGCATGGCCGAGGCGGGCGCCCGCTGGGGCATGCCGGAAGCCCGGGCCTTCGTTCCATCGCGCTGGCTGGGCGACGGCGACATCGTAACCCTGGGCGAAACGCACTTTGAGGTGTTCCACTGTCCCGGACACACCCCCGGCCATGTGGTCTTCTTTCACCGCCAGGCCCGGTTTGCTCAGGTCGGCGATGTTCTGTTCGCCGGATCGATCGGCCGAACCGACTTCCCCCGTGGGGATTACGGCCAGCTGATCAAATCCATCACCGGCAAGCTCTGGCCCCTTGGCGACGACGTCACTTTCGTCCCCGGGCACAATCAGATTTCCACCTTCGGCGCGGAACGCAGGACCAACCCATTCGTATCGGACGCGGCGTTGGCTCAGGCCTGAGACTTGTGGCAGACTCCAACCCGTCGGAATTCCCGTGAATTGTGTCGCGAATGAAACGTGTTCGTTCGAAAAATTGCCTCGAGGCCAAGCGATGAACCAAATGAATTCTCAGACGTTGGAAACCGACATGGCCGCAGAACACATTCTTCTCGTCGACGACGACCCAGGCATACGGGATGTCGTGTCGGAGTTCTTGTCGCGACATGGTTACGCCGTTGAGACGGCGGCCGACGGTCCGGAAATGGAACGCGCCATGTCCCGCAAATCACCGGATCTTGTGGTTCTCGACCTGATGCTCCCCGGAGAAGACGGGCTGTCCATCTGTCGGCGCCTGGCGCGGCCCGAAGGACCTGCCGTGATCATGCTCAGCGCCATGGGCGAGGAGACGGACCGCATCATTGGCCTGGAGCTGGGCGCGGACGACTACCTGCCCAAGCCCTGCAATCCGCGCGAGCTGCTTGCCCGGGTGCGGGCGGTCCTGCGCCGACGCCGCGACGCGCCGCCGACCGATGGCAACCTTGGCGCGGCCTGCGAGTTCGCGGGATGGCGTCTGGATCTGGTGCGCCACGAGCTGCGCTCGCCGAGCGGAGTTGTGGTGAACCTCTCCAGCGGCGAGTTCTCCCTGCTCCGCGCCTTCGTGGAGCACCCGCAGCGTGTCCTGACCCGCGACCAGCTCCTCGAATATGCGCGGGGACCGCAGTCGGATGCCTTCGACCGCGCCATTGACGTTCAGATCAGCCGCCTGCGCCGCAAGCTTGAGGACGGCGGCGGCGCGGTCGAGTTGATTCGCACGGTCCGCAGCGAGGGCTATATCTTCACGCCGAAGGTGAACCGGACCGCCTGATGCCGTCCTTGCGGCTGCCTCTATTCCTTCAGACGCTCGGCCTCATCATCACCAGTCTGGCCGTCGCCCAGACCCTTTCGGTCATCCTGATCCTCAACCTGCCCCCGCCCCGGCCGATGGTCTACACGGTTCCGGAAATCGCCAATGCCGTGCGCAACGCGGAGGCCACGGGCAATCCGGATCTCAGCGGCTTTGTCTCCCACATCAGCCCGGAGCGCCCCAGAGCCCAGACCCCGAGCGGGCGGCGCACCCGCTTCCGCAATGAACTCGCCCGTTTCCTTGGCCTGGCGCCGGACGATGTCATTATCGATCAGAAGTCGAGCCCGTTTGTCGCCTATGGCATGACCCGGCCGCCACGGGAGTGGCTGCTTGAGGCCACCGAGCCCCTGCTCGTCGACCGGTTTTCGGTGGATGTTCGCCAGCCGTCTGGCGCGTGGCTGGTGGTCGGCGCCCGTCCGACCCCCTTTGGCCTCGATCCATGGCAGGAGCGGCTCTTGTTTGTCCTGGCGGCGTCCCTCGCGGCGGTGGCGCCGCTCTCCTGGATGTTTTCACGCCGAATGGCCGCGCCGATCGCAGCCCTGGCCGCGGGCGCCGAGCGCCTTGGCCGCGACCCCATGGCCGCACCGCTGGACGTGGCCGGCTCAGCCGAGGTGGCTGCCGCCGCGGCCGCCTTCAACGACATGCAGGCCCGTCTTCGGCGCTATGTCGATGAGCGCATGGGCATGTTGGGGGCGATCGCCCACGATCTTCGCACGCCCCTGACCCGGATGCGCTTTCGAATCGACGGGCTGGATGAGCCCCTTCAGGCCAAGCTGATCCGCGACATCGATCAGATGGAGGCGATGGTCGCCTCGGCCATGGCCTTTATCCGCGACAGCTCCACGCCTCACGAGCGGCGCAAGCTCGAGATTGCGTCCTTGGTGGAGACCGTGATGGACGAGGCCGCGCTCACCGGCGCCGACGCTTCGGTCGACCATGCCGAGCGGGTGATCATCGACGGCGACCCGTTGGCCCTGAAGCGCCTCGTGGTCAATCTCGTGGACAATGCCCTGAAATACGGCTCGGCGGCGAGAGCGCGGGTGAGCCGGGAGGGCTCCATGGCGATCATCGAGGTCGACGACGACGGCCCGGGCGTCCCAGAGCACGACATCGAGCGGGTGTTCGAGCCTTTTCACCGCGTCGAAACCTCACGCAGTCGCGAGACGGGAGGAATCGGGCTTGGCCTGGCGGTGGTGCGCGCCGTGGCCCGCGGGCATGGCGGCGACGCGGTGCTGAAGAACCGTCCCGAGGGCGGACTGCGGGCGCGCGTCTCCTTGCCGCTCCCGCGCCCCGCGGACGCCTGACCGCCCCCCTGACCCGCCCGCGCCGAACCGTAGGATTACGGGCGGGACTGATAAATTTTTGCGCCGCGCCGCAACCCGATCGCCCCTCGACGGTTATCCCTACGAGACCCTTCGCGGGGTCGAACCCAAAGGGAGCACCAGCTGATGACCGAGGTCCACAATGGAACTCAGACGCGAAGCCGGCGCGGTTTCGCCGCCATGGATCCCGAGCGCCGCAGGGAGATCGCCCGTCGGGGCGGCGCCAGCGTGCCGCGGGAAAAGCGTAGCTTTGCGCTGAACAAGGCTCTGGCCGCGACCGCCGGCCGCAAGGGCGGCGCGGCCTCGCGTGGGGGCGGCCGAAAGCCCAACAGCAACTGAAGCGGTTCGACCTGTGTCCGCTCAGGTCACGGAATCAGTAGCACGCGCCCCACGGCTTGGCGGCTCTCAATATAGGCGTGCGCGGCGGCGGCTTCTCTCAAGGGAAACTCACGGTCGATCACCACTGTCCAATCGCCGCGCGCCGCCTCGTCTATCAGCGTTTGGATCATGTTGTGGACGCGGTCGGTGGTGATCTCCGCGCCGAGAAAAACGCCGGTAAGCGAGCGGTTGCCGCCCATCATCGAGCCCACATCCACGACCATGGGCTCACGTCCAGCCGCCCCGACCATGGAGATCCGGCCGCGATAGCCCAGGCTCAAGATCGAGGCCTGCAGGGTCGGACCGCCGACCGAATCGACGACCAGATCGACGCCCTTGTTGTCGGTCAGGCGCATCACGCTCTGGATCGGATCCTCCAGGCGATAATTGATCCCGTGGTCGAGACCGAGCGGTCGTAGCCGCTCCAGACGCTCGTCGCTTGACGCCGTCGCGATCACCCGGGCGCCCGCCTTCTTGGCAAGCTGGATCGCCGCGACGCCAACGCCGCTGGCGCCGGCCTGGACCAGAACGGTCTCGCCCGCCTTCAGACGCCCGGCGTCGAAAAGGCATTCATGGGCTGTGCCAAAGGTCACCGGGATGACTGACGCAAATCTCGGATCGTATCCGTCCGGGATCGGCCAGGCGTTGCGCGCTGGAACCGCGCGGAGTTCGGCGTGCGAGCCATAGGCGTTGGTGGTGGCCACCTTCTGACCGACCCGGAGATGTGTAACCTTCTCGCCCACGGCGATGATTTCGCCCGCGGCCTGGTAGCCGACGATGTGCGGATGCTCGATCAGGGCGCCCCGGGCGCGATTGAGGGTGTCGCCCCCCTCGATGCTGATCGCCTCTACGCGAATGAGCACGCCAGAGGGGTGACACACCGGATCAGGGACCTCGGCGTAGCGCAGAACCTCCGGCCCGCCGTTTTGGTCATAGACTGCCGCCTTCATGGTCTTATGCCCCCACGGTGACGCGGGCGCCGGTGACGAGCCCCAACGCCCGTTCGCCCTGCGCGGTCATCGGATCGTGGGCCACATCGGCGGCGCTGAAGGCGCGTGTCCAACACGCGAACTCCAGGCAAACCCCGTCCGGATCGAAAAAATAGACCGAACGCACAAACACCCCGTCGTGCATCCTTGGGCTGACCTGCATCTCGGAGTCATCGTGGTTGAGAACGGGGGAGAGCTTGATCCCCTTCTCGCCCAGTCTCTTGCAGTAGGCGTCGAACTTATCGGCTGGAACATTGAACGCGATATGGTTCATCGACCCGTGCGCGCTGACCATGGAGCCATGCCCCGGCAGCGCTCCCGCACTGGCCACGCCGGGCGCCGCGTCTGGCGCATCCGGGAACCAGAAGAAGGCTAGGCTGTCGCCATTTCCGATGTCGAAAAAGAAATGCTGGCCCGAGCCATGAGGCAGGTCGATCGTCTTGATCAGGGGGAGCCCCAGCACGTCGCGATAGAAGGTCACGGTGCGGGCCATGTCCTTGCACACCAGAGCGATGTGATTGACTCCGCCCAGCTCAAATTCTCGCTCACCCATGCCGTCCTCCCAGGCCCGGCCATTTTCCGGACGCGCGACGCTAGTCCCGCACACGGCGGGGGTCCAGCCGCGCCTTGCATCCGGCCGCGCCGCGGAAACGACGCCCCTTGACGGTTGGTTGTGCCGGCCGGGGCCTTGAGCTATGCACCGCCCTTCCCGGACCGGGGGTGCGCCTTTTGCCCCTGCCGAGCATGGTGACGTGGCCGAGTGGCTGAAGGCGGCGGTTTGCTAAACCGTTGTACGGTATAAAGCCGTACCGAGGGTTCGAATCCCTCCGTCACCGCCATCTGGCGCCAAATCCGATCTCGACCGGGCTCGACCCGCTTCGGACCTCGCCAAGGCCGGTCAGGTGGGCGAGCGCTCCAGTCGGTCCGAGACCGCCAGACTGATCCGCCGGCCAAGGGTGCTGGCCACCAGCGCCGGGGGAATGAACACGATGAAGGCGAGCAGCCGGGCAAGGCTGTGGTGAACGGCTTCGTAGCCCGGGTGGATGCCCGTGAGGGTTTCAAAGGCGTTGACCGCCCCGACCACAGCCCCGACCACAAGGCCGGTGACCACATGGGCCTGCGGCCTGAGCGCGCCCAGTCCAAGGCTGAGACTGCAGATCAGGACCACGGTCTTCATGCTCTCGTCCGCGCTCCACTGATAGGCCGTGATGATCGTGAGAGCGCCGACGAGTGCGGCCGCGTAACCCCGATCCCACCTGACCACGGAGAGACTGGCGATCCAGACGCCCGCGGCCCAGAGGAGCCGGGGCATCCCGCCCTCGACCGCAACATGCTCCGCCAGCACGGCCTCGGCCCAGTCCGGATAGGCGATGCGAAGCCGTCGCGCCGCACGTCTGACCAGCTCGTGCGACAGCCCATCGCTGAGGGAACGCGCCGACGTCACGCCAGGGCCTCGCGGACTTCAGTCAAGGCGACGGCCTCCGGGCCCTCAAGGGACCTCGCATACGCAGCCCCGGCGGCGGACAGACGGTAGGCGTGACGAGGCGGACGCCCGCGCGCCGCCGGCGCTTGCCACTGAGCGTCAAGGAGCCCGCGTTCGTGAAGGCGGATGAGAATGGGATAAAGCGTGCCTGAACTCAGGCCCGCCTCCCGGGCAAGGTCATACCCATGACGCCATGCCCCGGGCCGCTTCAGAAGCGCGCTAAGAACGCATCGCGTCTGGCGGGAGGCGGAGCGAAGACGGACCATCGCAAAAACTCTACATAAGTCGGATTGAATCTCAACCCAGACGCGTCCATTGAATGAGGATTGTAGCATGTGCACGCGCCTCCTCTAATGCTCCCTCTGCGACGACGCCCGGCGAGTTCGGTTCTGGCCATTGTTGCGGCGGCCAGTCTGTCGGCATGCCTCATGCCTGGCCCCGCCCCCTTGGCCACGGGCCCGTCGACGACCGACTCGCTCGACAGCCTTGTCGCGCGCGCGACGAGCCCCCCTGATCTTCCTCTGGGTCGTGAGGTCATCGACCCGCGGGCGGGCCTCACGCCCGTCGACGTCGCTATTCTGGCGGTGCTGAACGATCCCGATCTCAACGCCAAGCGGGCCGCCGCCGGGGTGGCCGCCGCCCAGACCTTCGCGGCGCGCCTGCTTCCCGATCCGCAGGTCAGCCTTTCGGCGGACATTCCCGGCCCAAACCAATTCGTGGGCCCGGGCCAGCCTGCGGCGACAGCCTACGGGATCACACCCAGCCTGGACATTGCCGGACTGATCGCCCACGCCCCGGCCCTGCACGCCGCCAAGGCGACGGAAAGACAGGCCCATCTGGATCTCCTCTGGGCGGAATGGGGCGTGGCCCAGCAGGCGCGGGCCCTTGCCGAGATCGTCCTGGCCGAGGAAGCCCGTCTGCCGGCCCTGGACGCCTTCGCCCAGGCGGCCGAATCGGAAGCCCAGAGCGCGCGCGATGCGTCGGCCCGCGGCTCCATTTCGGCGGCCCAAGCCGCGACGGACGAGGGCGTTCGCGTGGATGCGCAATCTCAGCTGACCGCCGCAAGGCAGGTGGCCGCACGAGCGAGGCTCGATCTGAACGCCCTGCTAGGCCTCAAGCCGACGACGCGACTCCTTCTGAGGGAGACGCCCGCCGACCGCAGCTGGGATCGGGGCGCCTTGGAGCGGGCCCGCGCCAGTCTCGCGACTCGCCGCCCCGATCTTCTGGCCTTGCAGGCCGGCTATGAAAGCCAGCAAGCCAATCTGAGGCGGGCGGTCCTGGCGCAGTTTCCGCTTCTCAATGTGGGCCTCAGCCGCGCCATGGATAACACGGGGATCGCCTCCACCGGGCCGCAGGCGACCCTCACCCTCCCCGTCTTTGGAACGGCGCGCGGGCCGGTCGCTGTTGAGGCGGCGACGCGCGACCAACTTCGGGCCGAATATCAGGCGCGTCTCGATCAGTCCGATGCGGATGTGGCCGCGGAGATGTCGACCCTCTCCGCCGCACGCGAACAGATCGCCATCCTTCAGGGCGCGCTTCCCCGACTGAAAGACCTGGCGCAGTCCGCAAAGGTCGCATTCGCCAGGGGGGACATCGACGGCCCCACCTATGTCACGGCGGCGCAGACCTATGCCGCCCGCGTCAGCGACCTTGCCGACCGCGACCTTGCCGCGCGGCTTTCAGAGATCACGCTCGAAGGCGCCCTGTTTCTGCCGCCAGCCCCCGTGGAGATCCGTCCGTGAGCCGCGTGACCAAACCCGTCCTGGTCGGCTTGGCCGCCGTCGCCTGCGCGATGATCGCCATATCCGCCATCCTGTTCTTCCATGGCTCCGGAGAGGGGGACCAGGATGTCGACGGGGCGGCCCTCGTCACCCTCGCCCCGGTGCACACGGGCCCGATCGACGATGTTGTCCTCGCGACGGGCGCGGTCCAGGCCGACCCCGGGGGCCAGACCACGGTCGCCGCGCCGCGCGCGGTCATTGTGCGCGCCGTTTATGTGCGCCCGGGCGAACCGGTGGTGAAGGGCCAGCCGCTCGTTCGGATTGGCGATCTCCCAACAACCGCCCTGGCTTTCGCCCAGGCGAAGAACGCGTTGAACGCCGCCCAGCGGGACCTGACGCGCATCCAGACCCTCGCCGCCCAGCATCTCGTAGGCTCGGACCAGGTCAGCCTGGCGGAGCGTAATCTCGCCGACGCCCAAGCCGCTTGGAGCGCCGCCAAGGCTCAAGGCGCCGGCGACGCCACGGTGGTTCTCAAAGCCCCGGCCGGCGGCGTCGTGCTGACCGTGCCGGCCGTACCCGGACAACGGGTCGCGGACATGGCGGAGCTTGTGACGCTTTCAGGCCAGACCCCGTCGGTCGCCCATCTATGGGTCAGCCCAGGCGACGCCGCAAAACTGAAGGTGGGCGACAAGGTCGCGATGACAGCCGTCTTTGGCGGCGGCGCCTTCACCTCAACCCTCAGCGAGGTGGGACGACTGGTTGACCCCGCGACCAAGCAAATCGCCGTTGAAGCGCCTCTGTCCGGGGCTGGCGAGCCGGTCGGCGCGGCGCTCAAAGCCCGGATCGTCGCGGGCTCTCATCAAGGCTTCAGCGTCCCGGCCGGCGCGGTCGTCTATGACGAGACCGGGGCCCACCTATTCGTGATCGCCAAGGGCAAGGCCTCGCGGGTGAACGTCAGGCCAGGCCCCCAGGTCGGCGACGAAGTTGAGGTGAGCGGCCCGATCCAGGCCGGACAGTTGGTGGCCCTGACCGGCGCCTACCAGCTTCAGGACGGCATGGACGTGCGGGTCGGTCGTTGATGACCCTTCACCAGATCGTCTCGGCGCGACGGCGCTCACTCCTCACACTTCTCGCGATCCTCGTGGTCGGCGGGATCGCCGCCGGATTCGCCCTGCCCGTCGCCCTGTTCCCCAATGTCCGCTTTCCCCGGATCGCGGTGACGGTGGACGCCGGAGACCGTCCGATCGACCAGACCGAAACCATGGTGACCCGTCCGGTGGAATCGGCGCTGCGCGCCGTGCAGGACGTGCAGTCGATCCGCACGACCACCAGTCGCGGCGAAGTGGAGGTCTCGATCAACTTTCGCTGGGGCTCCGACATGGACCTCGCGCTTCAGCGCGTGGACGCCGCCATGTCCCAGTCCACCCAGGCCATGTCTGGGGTCACCTACGCGACCCGGCGCATGGATCCTGTCGTCTTCCCCATCGCCGCCTATAGCCTGACATCGTCAAAGGCCTCCCTTGTGGAGCTTCGCGAGTTCGCTGATCGCGTGCTGGCCCCCATGCTCACGACGGTGAACGGCGTGATGCGGGCAGAGAGCCAGGGGGGGGAAGTTGGCGAGTACCGGATCACCATAGACCCGGAGGCCCTTCGCGCCCTTGGCCTGACCTTGAATGACGTCTCGGCCGCGATCGCCAATGACAACATTCTGAGCGCCGCCGGAAAGCTGGAGGACCGGGGCAAGCTGCTGCTGGTCCTCAATGATTCTCGCCTCACCGATATTCGCCAGATCATCGACGCACCGATCCACACGGCGGCCGGGGGCGTTGTTCGCGTGGGCGACGTCGCCAAGGTGACGGCCGCCCCCGCGCCTCAATGGATCCGCGTCACGGCGGACGGCAAGGACGCGGTCCTGATCAATCTCTATCAGCAGCGTGGCGGCAACACCGTCCAGATCGTGGCCGCCGCGCAGAAGGTGTTCAAGGCGGCGCAGAAGCTCGGACCGGCCAAGGTCAACTACGCCAACTGGTACGACCAGAGCCAACTCATTACCCGTTCGGCGTCCGCCCTGCGCGACGCGATCGTTTTGGGCGTGGCCCTCGCCGGGCTGGTCCTCTTCGTCTTTCTCCGCGACTGGAAGATCACTCTGGCCGCCGTCATCGTGGTGCCGGCGACCCTGGCGGTCACCACCCTCATGCTGTCGATTCTCGGCCAAAGCTTCAACATCATGACCCTTGGGGGCATGGCGGCCGCCATCGGCCTGATCATCGACGACGCCATCGTCATGCTCGAGCATGTCGAGCGTCGCATGCAGGGCACGGAGAGGCGCGCCGAGGAGGTTGTCCCTGAGGCGGCGGCGGAGTTCCTGAAGCCCCTGTTTGGCTCCTCAGCCGCCACCCTGGTCATCTTTGCGCCCCTTGCGTTCCTTTCAGGGGTCACGGGCGCCTTCTTCAAGGCCCTGTCCCTGACCATGGCGAGCGCCTTAGCGATCTCGTTCCTGTTCGCCTGGTGGGTTGTCCCTGTCATCGCGGAGCGGCTTCTGAGCGGGCGGGCGGCCGCGCCTGTCAACACGTCCGGTCGCCTGATATCCCTCTATCGCTCCACGCTGCGCGCGGCGCTCGCGGCGCCGCGCGTCACCTTGATCTGCGCCCTGGCCTTTGGGGCGGTCGGGATCGTCGCCTTCACGCACGTGGGCTCGGGGTTCATGCCGAAGGTCGATGAGGGCGGGTTTACCCTCGACTATATCGCGCCGCCGGGGTCCTCCCTTTCCGAGACAGACCGGCTGCTCCGGCAGGTCGAAGCCGTGATCCGCGCGAACCCAGCCGTGGAGACCTACTCCCGTCGCACGGGCGCGCAGCTCGGAGGCGGGCTCACCGAGCCGAATACCGGGGACATCTTCATCCGCCTGAAGAACGGTCCCCGTCCCCCGATCGACGAGGTGATGACCCATATCCGCGAGGACATTCAGAAACAGGTCCCGGGTCTGGAGATCGAAACCTCTCAGTTGATGGAGGATCTGATCGGCGACCTGACCGACGTCCCACAGCCCATCGAGATCCAGCTCTATGGCCCGGACTATGGCCAACTTCAGGATACGGCGAAGCGCGTCGCCGCCCTGATCGGGGGCGTTCGGGGGGTGACCGAGATCAAGGACGGCATCGTGGTCGTGGGCGACTCGCTGGCCGTCACCGTCGATCCGGTAAAGGCCGCCCTGGAGGGGATCGACCGCGCCGAGGCCGCGCGACAGATCAGCGGCCTGATTTCAGGGGTCGTCGACACCCAGGTGCAATCGGGCGCCTATCTCGTCAATCTCCGGGTTTGGACGCCCCCGTTGGATCGCGACCGCCAGGCCAAGCTCCTGGACGCGCCGCTCAAGGCCGCGGATGGCCACCTCTTTCCCCTGAAAGACATCGCCACCCTCAGCACCGTCAGCGGTCAGTCCGAGATTGAACGCCAGGACCTTCAGAGAATGGAGCCTGTGACGGCGCGGGTCGAAGGACGCGACACCGGGTCGGCGGCCAAGGAGATCATCGGCCTCCTGCACAAGCCCGGAGTCCTTCCCGCGGGGATCACCTACAAGCTCGGAGGCCTCTACGCCCAACAGATCGAGGCCTTTCGAGGCATGGCGGTCGTCTTCGTGGGGGCCGTGGGGGCGCTCTTTGTCCTGCTGCTGTTCCTTTTCGAGAATTTCCGGATCGCCGCCGCGATCCTGGCCGCGCCGCTGTTGTCGGTGACCGCCGTGGCGATCGGGCTTCTGGTCACGGGCGTCGAGCTGAACATCATGGCCCTGATGGGGGCGACCATGATCCTTGGAATCACGACCGAGGTGGCGATCTTCTATTTCACGGAGTTCGACGCGCTGCTCCTTGAGGGGATGGACAGGGTCGAGGCCCTGGTGACGGCCGGCGCCAATCGTCTGCGACCGATCGCGATGACCACCCTGGCGGCGATCCTGGCCCTCATCCCGCTGGCCCTGGCGCTGGGAGCCGGGGCGGCCATGGAGCAACCCCTGGCGATCGCAATCATCGCCGGGCTCCTGGCCCAGGGACCGATCGTTCTATGGGTCATGCCCGCCCTGTTCCGCCTGATCGGCGGCCTTGAGGGCGAGGCCTCGCAAGCCCCGGCCTCCTGACCCCCTCACCACTTTGCTGGCGTCAGGCCACGCCAATCAGCCGCGACGCGACCAGGCCTTGGCGAGGTCCTCGGCCTGAAGCCGGTCGACCAAGGGCATCTCATGATCCAGCCCTCGCCGGTAAAGCCGCGCCTCCACCGATCCCCGGCGGGCGGCCAAAGCGAACAGGGCATGGGCGGAAATCAAGTCCGCGGGACCCGCGTGAGCCGAAACACAGGAAAGCCCAAGGCGGAACAATTCTGAGCCGCTCGCCGCATTTGGGGGACTTGGGGCGGAACCTGGGGGGTCGTACGGGCAGGACATACGCGGCTCCCTCGGTATGGGGCCCGTAGAGCTTGACCATTCATGCCTAAGGGAAGGTTAAACAGCCTTCCGGGTCATCCGGCCGGGTCCTCGACCCCAAGCTTGGCTCTCAGGATCTGATTGACGGCCCCGGGATTGGCCTTGCCTCCGGTTTCGCGCATCACCTGACCGACGAACCAACCCACCGCCTGAGGCTTGGCGCGCACCGCCGCCGCCTGGCCTGGATTGGCGGCGATCAGGGCCTCGATCAGGGCCTCCAAGGCGCCCACGTCGCTGACCTGACGCAATCCCCGGGCCTCGACGATGGCGCTGGGGGCGCCCTCTCCCGCCCACATGTGCTCGAACACCTCGCGGGCGATCTTGCTGGAGATCACGCCCTCTTCGATGAGCCGCACGAGATCAGCGATATCGACCGCGCTGACCGGGCTCGCCTCGATCTCCAGGCCATCGCGCGTCAGACCCGCGGCCAGCTCGTTGGTGACCCAGTTGGCCACCAGTTTCGCGTCACGCCCAGCGGCGGCCGTCTCGAAGAAGTCCGCCCGCGCCCGGTCCGCGGCCAGGACCCCCGCATCATAGGCCGTCAGGCCGTATTGCGAGACAAAGCGCGCACGCTTCGCGTCGGGCAGTTCGGGAAGAGCGGCGCGGATCGCCTCAACCCAGTCGGGATCAAGCTCCAGGGGCAAGAGATCGGGATCTGGGAAGTAGCGATAATCCTGCGCCTCTTCCTTGGAGCGCATGGACCGCGTCTCGCCCTTGGACGGGTCGAACAGGCGCGTCTCCTGGTCGATCGTCCCGCCGTCCTCCAGGATGGCGATCTGGCGCCGCGCCTCGAACTCAATCGCCTGCTGGATGTAGCGGTAGGAGTTGACGTTCTTGATCTCGCAACGCGTGCCATAGGGCTCGCCTGGGCGCCGGACCGAGACGTTCACATCGGCCCGAAGATTGCCCTTCTCCAGGTCGCCGTCACAGGTCCCCAGATAGCGCAGGATCGACCGCAGCTTGCGCACATAGGCCGCCGCTTCTTCTGAAGACCGCATGTCCGGATAGGAGACGATCTCCATCAGCGCCGTACCGGCCCGGTTCAGGTCGACGAGCGTGTGGTCGGGATCGATATCGTGGATCGACTTGCCCGCGTCCTGCTCGAGGTGCAACCGCTCGATCCGGACGCTGAAGAGCGAGCCGTCATCGCGCTCGACCTCGAGCACCCCCTCCCCGACGATCGGATCCTTGTACTGGCTGATCTGATAGCCCTGGGGCAGGTCTGGATAGAAATAGTTCTTTCGGTCGAAACGGGACCACAGATTGATCTTGGCGTTGAGGCCCAATCCCGTGATCACCGCCTGCTCCACGCAGCGCCGATTGATCACCGGCAGCATACCCGGCATCGCCGCGTCGACGAGGCTGACCTGGCTATTGGGCGCGCCGCCGAATCCCACGGCGGCTCCCGAGAAAAGTTTCGCTCTGGACGCCACCTGGGCATGCACTTCGAGGCCGAGCACGACCTCCCAGGGTCCGGTCGCGCCTTCGATGGTGGGCGGGGTCATGTCACTCATGGGCGGCTAGTTACACCGCCCTCCGCCCCCTGGACAAATGGGCTGTTTGCCCGTCAGGCTGAGCGGGTCGTCAAAGCCCTTGGCTCGACGGCGGTGAACCCCCTTTTGCAAAGAGCGCGAGCCCCATGACCAAGACCTTGCTGACAAGTCTCGCTGCCGGCGCGGCCGCACTGGCCCTCGCCTCGGTGAGCCATGCCCAGGCCACCCCGGATGCCTCCGCGGCGCCGATTCCGTCCGCGGCCGGCGCGCCGTCGGTGGAATCCACCCCCATCTCCGACCTTGTGGCCGACCCAGCCGCCCACGCGGTCCTCGAGAAGGACTTCCCCAAGCTCCTGGCCTATCCCGGCCTGGATGACATCAAGGGAATGACACTGCGCGCGATCTCCGCCTTCCCGGAGGCGGACCTCGACGAGACCAAGCTCAAGGCGATTCAGGCTGACCTGGACGCCGCCGCCAAGAAGTAGGCCTCCCCCTCAGCCGGCGCGGTGATCTCCGCCGCGCCGCACTTGTTCCGGTTGATCGACAACGATAAAAGGCGCGCCTTGCCGAGGCGGGGGCGCATGGCCAAACCGATTTTCGTGTTGAATGGGCCCAACCTCAATCTGTTGGGCGAGCGAGAACCCCACATCTATGGGACGCAGACCCTGGACGATGTGCGGGCGCTATGTGTCAGCCGGGCCGCCGCCCACGGACTTGTCGTGGACTTCCGCCAAAGCAATCACGAGGGCGTGCTGATCGACTGGGTGCAGGAGGCGCGGCGCGGAGCGAGCGGCCTTCTCATCAACCCCGGCGGCTATAGCCACACATCGGTGGCCCTGCATGATGCTTTGAAGGCGCTGACCATCCCGATCGTCGAGTGCCACCTCTCCAACCCCGCCGCCCGCGAAACCTTCCGCCATCACAGCTACGTGTCCCTCGCCGCCACCGGGACCATTTGCGGCTTTGGCGCAAGCGGCTATGAACTGGCCGTGGATGCGTTGGCCCGTCTGATCTCGGCGGCCTGAAAGTCACTCCCGCCCTTCCCCGAAACAGCCCCCGAAAATCGAGAGCATGCCTGACGTCGAGGATAAGCAGTCCAAGGCCAACCGCGCCGCCCACATCAAGCTGGTGCGGGACCTGGCCGGAGTCTTGAACGAGACCGGCCTGACCGAGATCGAGATGGAGAATGGCGATGTGCGCGTGCGCGTCTCCAAATCGTCTCCGCCCGCCCTCATCGCCGCCGCACCCGCGCCGGTGACGCCGGCCGGTCCCGCGCCGTCGGCCGCCCCTTCGGTCGCAGCCCCCACCGCCCCCGCTCGGGCCGCTGGGGATCTCGTCAAATCGCCGATGGTCGGCACCGCCTATCTGCAGCCGCAGCCAGGCGCCCCGCCCTTCGTCAAGGTGGGCGACAAGGTCACCGAGGGCCAGACCCTGCTCCTGGTCGAGGCGATGAAGACGATGAACCCGATCGTTGCGCCACGCGCCGGCTCCGTCGCCGAGTTCCTGGTGATCGACGGTCAGCCAGTCGAGTACGGCGAAGCTCTCGTCATTCTCGCCTGAGGCGGAGCACGAATCCCCGATGTTCGAGAAGATCCTCATCGCCAATCGCGGCGAGATCGCCCTGCGGGTGCACCGCGCCTGCCAGGAAATGGGCATCCACACCGTGGCCGTGCACTCGGAGGCGGACAAGGACGCCATGCATGTTCGCCTGGCCGATGAGAGTGTCTGTATCGGCCCCGCCCAGGCGTCCAAAAGTTATCTCAACATCCCGGCCCTGATCGCCGCCTGTGAAATCACCGGCGCCCAGGCGGTGCACCCTGGCTACGGATTTCTGTCCGAGAATGCCCGCTTCGCTGAGATCCTCGAAGCCCATGGCTTCGTCTTCATCGGCCCAAAGGCCGAACACATCCGCGTCATGGGCGACAAGATCGCGGCCAAGCAGGCAGTCAAGGCCGCTGGAATTCCGGTGGTGCCGGGCTCCGACGGTGGGCTTGAGACCGAGGCCGACGCCCTCAGGGCGGCGGACGCCATCGGCTATCCTGTGCTGATCAAGGCCGCGGCCGGGGGCGGCGGGCGCGGCATGAAGGTCGCCAAGACACGTGAGGAGGTAGGCGAAGCCTTCGCGACCGCCCGAGCCGAAGCCAAGGCCTCGTTCGGCGACGATGCGGTCTATATGGAGCGCTATCTGTCGACGCCGCGCCATATCGAGTTGCAGGTGGTGGCCGACTCGTTTGGCGCCGTGTGCCATCTGGGCGAACGCGACTGCTCGCTGCAGCGTCGCCACCAGAAGATGCT
The DNA here is from genome assembly GCA_027452265.1 of Caulobacteraceae bacterium. Taxonomy (GTDB): domain Bacteria; phylum Pseudomonadota; class Alphaproteobacteria; order Caulobacterales; family Caulobacteraceae; genus Acaudatibacter. The sequence goes on along the minus strand of DAIDGR010000008.1, from coordinate 12,828 downwards.
CGAAGAGGCGCCCTCGCCGGTGATCGACGCCGAGGCCCGGGCCAAGATCGGCAAGGTCGTGGTCGATGCGGTGCGCGCCATCGGCTATCTGGGCGTCGGAACGATCGAGTTCCTGTATGAGAACGGCGAGTTCTTCTTCATCGAGATGAACACGCGCCTTCAGGTCGAGCACCCGGTGACAGAAGCCATCACGGGAATCGATCTGGTGCGCGAACAGATCCGTATCGCCGCCGGCCTGCCGCTCTCCTTCACCCAGGACCAGGTGATCTTTGAGGGGCACGCCATCGAGTGCCGGATCAATGCTGAAAATCCCCGCAGCTTCACGCCTTCGCCCGGCGTGGTGACCGACTTCCATGCGCCCGGGGGGCTGGGTGTAAGGCTCGATTCCGCGCTCTATGCCGGCTACGCCATCCCGCCCTACTATGACAGTCTGGCGGGAAAGCTGATCGTTCATGCGCGCGATCGCAATGAAGCCCTGGCCCGGCTGCGCCGCTCCCTGGCCGAAATGGTCGTCGGAGGGGTCGAGACCACCATTCCTCTCTTTCAGGACCTGCTGAACGCGCCAGATTTCCAGGCTGGCGCCTACAACATTCATTGGCTTGAGAAGTGGATCGCCGCCCAGGGCTGAGCCCAGGCGCCCATACCCGAACACCGAGCTCGCACGGAGCTCGTCCAGACTGAGCGCCCAGATGGGGACCGGTCGCCCCGGCGTCAGCCGCTTACGCGCCTACCAGTTCAAATCGCTGAGCAGGGCCGTATAGACGGCGATGCCGTCCCAGAGGTTCTTGAGCCTCAGGTTCTCATTTTCGGCGTGCTGATTGTCGTCATAGTTGGCGATGCTGACGCCGACCATCGGGACCTTCAGGACGTCCACCATCTCGGCCATGCCTGAACTCGCCCCGACCATGGGCATCTGCAGGATCGGTCCACCCTCCTCAGCCGAAATCGCCCGGACGGCGGCCTGCGCCGCGGGATTGTCGAGCGGCGTGCGCACAGCCGTGGACTCTCCGGGGTCCCAGTGCAACTCGACGATCTTGGCGTAGCGTGCGCGCTCCTCGCTCGTCGGAGGGGCGCTTGTCACCCGCCAGCCCATGCGCGCCAGATCGTCCGTCACCAGCACCTTGACGCGGGCGGGGGTCTCGCCGGGCGCCAGGCGGAAATCAAACGAGGCCTCGGCGGAGGTGGCGATGGCGTTGGCGGCGTTGGGGCCGGTATCACCCACATGCACGGCGCGCACGTTCAGGGTCGGGCGGAAATAGCTGTCGGCGAGGCGCGCGGATGTGATCGGCTGGGCGAAGCCGAGATCGTGCTCAAGTTGCCCCTCAATCGGCGGCAGCGCCGCGAGCGCGGCCAGATCGGCGGCGCTCGGCGGGACCACGTCATCATAGAAGTGCGGGATCTTGATGTCGCCATTCTCAGCCCGAAGGCTGGTGATCAGATAGGCCATCTCCACCGCCGGACTGGGCGCCCAACTGCCATAGTGGCCGTCATGCAAAGGTCTCAGCGGCCCGTAGACCTTGAGCGTAAAGCCCATGACGCCCCGTGAACCGAAATTGACCAGCTGCCGGCCGCTCTGGTGCATGGGGCCGTCGCCCATCACGATCAGGTCGGTCTTCAGAAGGTCGCGATTGGCCTCCACGATCGTGCGCAGGTGCGGCGATCCCTGCTCTTCCTCCCCCTCATAGAACAGCTTGATATTGACCGACGGCGCGACCCCGGCCGCCTTCATGGCGTCAAAGGCGCTCAACAGGGCCTGGATCGAGGCCTTGTCGTCGCCCGCCGCCCGCGCGAAGATTCGCCACTGCGGGTCGCGCGGCGCTGGCGCGGCGCGCCAGTCCACGACAGGGGCGTTGGCCGAGAGCGGACCGGAACGCATGGTCGGCGTGAACGGCGGCGAGACCCATCCCTTCTGACTGATCGGCTGACCGTCATAATGGGCGTAATAGAGAACCGTGCGCGTGGCGCCGGGCGTCTTCAATAGCGCGAACACGGACGGCGGCGTTCCGGGCGCGGCCCTCAGAATTCGCACCTCGAAACCTCGCGCCTCGAGCTGAGCCTGAAGATAGGCCGCATTGGCCTCGACGTCTGGAATCGTCGTCGCCACGTCCGGCATGGCCAGGAAGGTGGTGAAGTCTGTCAGAATCTGGGTCTCGTGGGTTTGTCGCCAGGCGGCAGCGATCCCGCGCGCGCGGTCCGGGGCGGGCGTCGCGGATGCGGCCAAGGCGGTGGTCGCCAAGCCCAGACACGCCGCACCAACCGTCCACATCCATCTGGTCATACCGCACCCTCCCTGCCGATGACGCGGTGTTTGAGCACCGTCGCGGGGCGCTTGGCAATCCGCCCGCGCCCGGGGGCGTTTGGGCCCCAAGGGACGAGTTCGAAGGAATTGCGCCATGGAGAGGACCCTTCACGGCCAGCGGTCCTGGCGAGTGTGCGGGCCTTGTCTGCCCGCGGGCTCCTCGACAGGTAAAGCCGGAAAACCGGGTTCATGTCTCAGATGGCTCACGAGAAGGCCTCAGCGCCTATTCTCGGTCCGCCTTGCGATCTTGCCAGGGCGGCGCGGGTCCTTATCGATACCGGCTTCTTCAAGGGCTTCCCGCCCAAGCACACACCGGTCCGTTGACGCAAAACCGATCCATCACCGCAGACGACCTTGTGGCGTGGTACCGACGAGGCGTCTTTCCCATGGCCGATTCGCGCGCCGATTCGCGGATCTTCCTGGTTGAGCCGGCGCGGCGCGGCATCCTTCCCCTGGAGAGCCTGCACATCTCTCGCCGGCTGGCGCGTACGGTGCGCAGCGACCGCTTCAGCATCCGCATCAACACGGCCTTCACAGAGGTCATCCAACGATGCGCGGCGCCCGCCCCTGGGCGTCGGGAAACCTGGATCAACACCACGATCGAACGTCTCTGCGGCGAGCTGCACGCCCGCGGACTGGCCCACAGCGTCGAGGCATGGCGCGAGGAACGTCTGGTAGGCGGGCTATACGGCATCGCCCTGGGCGGAGCCTTCTTTGGCGAAAGCATGTTCTCGAGCGAGCGCGACGCCAGCAAGGTCGCCCTGGTGCATCTTGCGGCGCGTTTGCGGGCCGGCGGCTTCCGCCTTCTCGACGCGCAGTTCATGACCGATCACCTGGCGTCTTTTGGGGCGGTCGAGATTTCCCAGGCGGCGTATCGCGCGCGGCTCTCCGAGGCTCTGAATTGCGATGCGGACTTCCGGCGCGCGCCGGATCAGACCCCCGGGGCCTGGGCGATGCAATCCTCGAGCCAGGCGTCGTAGATCGGGTGGACGAAGGCGTGCACCCCGGGAGCCTTGGCGAACATCCAGCCGCGAAACACCTCCCGTGGCGCCTGTCCGTGTGAATCGGCTGTGACCAGGAGGTAGGCCGAGGGACGCGGATCCGCCGTCCCCACGCCCCAGGTCTCACAGGCCTTAACCTGGAACACCAACGCCTTGTAGCGTACGGGCCGGCCCACCGGCGCCGCGAACCTCAGGGTCTCGGCGGTCACTTTGTCCAGCACGCGAATGACGGCGATCGGGCTGCGCTCTGGTCGATCAGGGATCTTGCCGGGGGGCGAGCCGGAGGCGGCTCCAGGCCCGGAAGGGGGCGACGCGGCCGAAGCCCCGACAGGCACGTCAGGCGATCCTCCCGGGGGGGCCGCGGAAGGGGTTGCGGCAGAAGGCGCGGTCGCGGGTAGCGCTGGCCCGGATGTCCCGGGCCGGGCCGGAGCAGGCCCAGATGGCGCTGACCCAGCGGGCGTCATCATGGTTGGAACGGGCGGAATAACAGCCTGGGCATGGCCCTCGGGGCCGCTGACGGCCAGAACGGCCAGGCTCGCCCAAACGAAGGTCGCGCGGATCAGTCGCCGGTCCACGGCTCGTAATCGCCGCTCGAGGCGGCCCGCTCTCCGCCCCGCGCCAGGGCGCCGCGAGGGCGCCACGCCCAGATGGTGCCGGTCAGATTGGGCTTGTGATCCTTTTCCCAGGCCTTGCGCGGCAAAGGCGCCCGGGTCGGCGGCTCATCGAAGGTATGGTGCAGCCAGCCGTGCCATTCCGGCGGAACCTTGGATGCGTCGGCATAGCCCTTGTAGATCACGAAGCGACGGGTGTGCCCGTCATAGGAAAACTTGGGATCCACGCTCTCGTAATAGGCGTTGCCCGTATCGTCATGGCCCACGAGCCGGGCCGAGCGACGGATCTGGTTGCGCGCGCCGATGGTCGCGCCGAACCACCATGTAAAGATATCTCTGAGCACGCCGGGTCTATAGGCGGCAGGCCGGCCCGCGTCCAGGGGCCCAGATGCGCGGCGATGGCTGCGCGGTCGTCTCCTATCCACTCAAGATATAGCGGTTGTCCACCGGTTGAGACCCAACATCTATTGCCTCCGCGCTGCGCCTCTCCTAGCGTCTCGAAGAGGAGGCTTCCCATGACGCGCCGCTCCAGGATCCAGGCCCGGACTTTCGACGTCGCCGGCGGTCCCCGATGGCTGGAGCGTGGCCAGGGAGAGATCGAGGTCTTCGCCCCCGAGGGCTGGTCGAACGCCAGGGTCGAGGCCTGGCTGGACTGGGCGGACACGCTGCCCCGCGATCTCCCGCTCGAAATCGAGCCCCTGCCCGCGGACGAGACCGCCCAGGCCTGGCTGGCGGGCGGACCCGACGCCTATGCCGCGCGGCTGGCGACCTGGGGACTGGCGCTTGGCCATTTCACCGCGCGCGACGAAGCCCACGCCTTTCGCGCCGAGCTCGTCCGCGCGCTGTTGCGGGGTGAGGCGGCGCCCGGTCCGCGCCTGGCCTTTGGAGCCCGTCTGCATCCCCTCGCCCTGGACCCCAGCTCCGCGCCCCCGTCCAGGACCACGGCCTCGCCCATCTCGCCCCCCTCTTCGCACCTTCACTCCCGCCTCAGGGCGGTGAGCCAGGCGGTTCTGCGTTGCGAAGGCGATGCCGCAGCCTGCGCCGATCCGCGCGCCAACCAAGCCTTGGCCCGCGCGGGCCACGCCGCGAGAGAGGCTGGGGCGAGCGACGCGGACCTGGCGGACGCCATCGCCCTCGGCGTCGCCGGCCTCGACGCCGCCCCCTTATTCGACGCCGCGTGCGTCCTCGCCGGGCCTGACGAGACCGCGACGGCCGCCGCCGTATGGAGCCGGGAGACACTTGAAATCGCGCGGCATTCCGCCGCCGTGGAGGCGCGCTGGCGCAGTCGCGCGGGACCGACGGCGGCTATCAATCTGGTTGAGGCGGTCGATCCGGCGCGGATCGCAGAGCTGGCCTACCTCATGGTCACAGCCCTCGATATCGACGTCTCGGTCGGGTTCAGCGAAACCGCTTTGGAGGCCTATGCCCGGCGTGACCATCGAAGCGTCGCCTTGGGTGTCGCCGGCCTGGCCGAACGCCTCGCGTCGGAAGGCCTCGCCTATGACAGCGACGGCGGGCGCGCCCGGGCCGTGGAGATCGTCAAGGGCCTCCACAAAAGTGCTCTCGCGGCGTCCAGAGACCTGGCCATACGGCTCGGCCGGCCGCCTCAGGCGCCGGAGGGGTTCGCCCGGCGCAATTTCGAGGTGACTGGGCCGGCAGCCTCCGCCGAACTTGCCCTTCGCCTCGGCGGGGTTTCGCTAGACGCCGAACCCTGGCGCGGTCCGGTCATCTGGAGCGAGACCGCGGACGGCACGATCCTCCCGTCCCTGCATCCTGCGGCTGTCGAAGGACTCCGGCGGCTCGGCGGCGACATCAACAGCCTGCGCCTCGCCCTGTTCGGGACGCGCACCCTTGCCGGCGCGCCGGCCCTGACCCCCGAGCGATTGGCGGCGGCCGGCTTCACCGAATTGGAGCGTCGGGCGGTTGAAGCGGCCCTCACCACGGCCAGGACCCTGGAGGACGCGTTCTCGTCATCGGTCCTGGGCGAGGGCTTTGTGCGGGACGTGCTGGGCGGCGATCCTGTCCACGACTCGCCCCTACGCCGGGCGGGGTTCACCTCCGAGGAGATCGCCGAAGCCGAACGTCACGTGATGGGCGATGGGCGCCTGGACGCGCAGCCCGGCCTTTCCACCCAGGTCGTCCACGCCCTCCTCACGGGCGACGAGATTTCCTCCAGCGCGCGGATCGCCATGGCGGCGGCCTTGGATGGCGTTTTCGACGCGCCCCTCGCCCCGGCCCTCCCCCTTCCCGCAACCGCCTCAGTGGCCGAGGCGATTGCCCTCCAGGCGGCCGCGTTCAAGGCGGGTCTACGGGTGATCCGCCTGGCGCGCGCGCCGCGCGGGATCGACTTCTGTCTTGAGCTTCCCCCGGCTGAAGAGACGCGAACGCCGAACGTCGAGTTCCGTGAGAAGATCGTTGAGCGGGTCGTGGAGCGCGTTATCCCCGCGAGCCCTGGCCGACAGCGCCTGCCCGACCGGCGCAAAGGCTATATCCAGAAGGCCACGGTGGGCGGCCACAAGGTCTATCTCCACACCGGCGAATATGACGATGGGGCCCTGGGGGAGATCTTCATCGACATGCACAAGGAAGGCGCCGCCTTCCGTTCGCTGATGAACAACTTCGCCATCGCGGTCTCGATCGGCCTGCAATATGGCGTTCCCCTGGATGAATTCGTCGACGCGTTCGTCTTCACCCGTTTCGATCCCGCCGGCGCGGTGACCGGCAACGACCAGATCCGCTCGGCCACCTCGATCCTCGACTACGTCTTCCGCGAGCTCGGCGTCTCTTATCTCGACCGGCGCGACCTCGCGGCGGGCGATCCTGAGCCCCTCGACCGGGAGGGCCTGGGCGAAGCCGAACCTCAGCCCGTGGCGCGGTTCATTTCCAAGGGCTTTTCGCGGGGCGCGGCGCCAGACAACCTCGTCTTCCTGCCGGTCCATCGCAGCAGCAGCTCGGCGGTCAGGCCGAGCGAGCCAGCCGAAGTCTGTCCCGCCTGCGGCGATTTTGCTCTGAGTGGCGCAGCGGGCGAGCGCGTCTGCGGATCCTGCGGCGCCCACCCCTTCAGTGAGGCCGAACACGCGCGCTAAGGCCCGCTCGCCGCGCCCGCCCTACGGCGTCGACAGGGTCTTGCGCGACGACCAGGCGGCGTCCGCGAGCTTTTGAGGATCCCCCCTGACCCCGCGGCGGCTCAGAGACAGGCCGGTCAGGGTGACGCGCGGTCCGAGCAGCAGGCGCGGGCGCCAGGCGACACCCAGGAGATAGAGCGAGGCGTCGGTATGGGCGTCTCCGCCCTCGATGAAGCTGGTCTCGATGACCACGGGGATGGCCAGCACGCCTGGCCGCCTCAGACCGGCCGCACCGACCGCGCGCTTTACGCCGGGCGCCACCCAGTCGGCGGCGATCTCGGGCGTCGCGGCCGTGACCGACTCCACATCCGCCGTAATGGCGTGGGGAAACACATAGCGCTCGCTGGTAATGACCTCACTCGGGTTGAGCGGAGCCAGGGTCAGGCTGTGGCCATCCGGGGCGCGGCTGGCGCGCGCAACGAAGGCCGTTTCGGCGCTGGAGGTCTGAGCCAGATGGCGAGCGGCGGCCAGCCGTTCCTGGCGCGCGTCCCAATAGTTCAGTCCCGCGATCACCAGAGCGGCGACCGCCACGATCTCGCCTACAGTCAGCCAGAGCCGGCGCGAGGGGGCTGACCGCTCGCCGTTCACCGGCGTCTCACCACCACCGATCGGGCCGCGCGGTGAAGGCCGCCGCCTTTTCCACCGCTGCGCCCAGGGTAAACAGGGTTTCCTCATCCAGCGGGCGGCCGATGAGCTGCAGGCCGAGGGGAAGGCCCGTCCGGTCAAGACCTCCCGGGACGCTGATCGCGGGCAGACCGGCCAGGTTCACCGTCACCGTGAAGATGTCGTTGAGATACATGGCCACAGGGTCAGCCTTGGCGTCGCCGAGCGCGAAGGCCGCGGACGGGGCCGTTGGCGTCAGAAGCGCGTCCACCTTGTCAAAGGCGGCGGTGAAATCGTCAGCAATGCGCCGCCTGACCTTCTGCGCCTTCAGATAATAGGCGTCGTAATAGCCAGCCGAGAGCACATAGGCGCCAATCATCACCCGCCGTTGCACCTCATCGCCAAAGCCCTCGGCGCGGCTCGCCTCATAGACCTCGCGCAGGCTGTCGCCGGGGGCGCGGAGCCCGTAGCGCATGCCATCGTAGCGCGCGAGGTTGGACGAGGCCTCAGCCGGGGCGATGATATAGTAGGCCGGCAGCGCGTATCGCGTATGCGGCAGCGACACCTCGACGATCTCGCATCCGGCGTCCTTCAGCCAGGTAACGCCCTGGCTCCACAGCGCCTCGATCTCGGCGGGCATTCCCTCGACACGATATTCCTTGGGCACGCCGATGCGCAGGCCCTTTGGACTTTTGCCCACGGCGGCGGTGAAGTCCGGGACCTCAACGGGCAAGCTGGTGGAGTCCTTGGGGTCGTGGCCGCTCATGGACCGCAAAAGGAGCGCCGCATCGGCCACGGTCCGAGCGATGGGGCCGGCCTGGTCGAGGGAGGACGCGAAGGCCACCACGCCCCAGCGCGAACAACGCCCATAGGTCGGTTTCACCCCCACCGTCCCGGTCAGGGACGCAGGCTGGCGAATTGAACCGCCCGTATCCGTCGCCGTGGCCCCCAGGGCCAGGCGCGCGCTTACCGCCGCCGCCGATCCGCCCGAAGAGCCTCCGGGAGACAGGGCGCGGTTTGAGCCTTCCGCCCGCCAGGGATTGATCACCGGGCCAAAGGCGCTGGTCTCGTTGGACGAACCCATGGCGAACTCGTCCAGGTTCAGCTTGCCCAGCATCACCGCCCCGTCACGCCAGAGTTGGGCGCTGACCGTCGACTCGTAGGGTGGGACGAAGTTGCTCAGGATTTTGGACGCCGCGGTCGAGCGCACGCCCTTGGTGCAGAAGAGGTCCTTGATTCCGAGTGGAGCCCCTTCCAGGGGGCGGAGCTCGCCACGCGCAATCCGGGCGTCGCTCTCCCGCGCCATGGCCAGGGCCTGATCGGGAGTCTCAAGCACATAGGCGTTGAGCGGCCGGGCGGCGGTCATTTCCGCCAGGTAGGCCTCGGTCAGCTCGACGGCTGAAAAGCGCCGTGACGAGAGACCCGCGAGCGCTTCGGTGAGGCTAAGAGACAGGAGATCGCTCATTCGACGACCTTCGGTACGCTGAAGAAGCCGTCGTGGCGGGCGGGTGCGTTGGCCAGGATGGCCGCCGCATCGCCTCCCTCGGTCACCACGTCCTCGCGCATCGGAAGCCGGATGGCCACCGCCGAGGTCATCGGCTCAACGCCCGTCACATCCACTTCATCCAACTGCTCGATCCAGGCGAGGATGCCGCTCAGCTCCTCGGCCAGGGGCGCAAGGCGCGCCTCGGGGATCTTCAGGCAGGCCAGCTTGGCGACCTTGCGAACGGTCTGCGCGTCGAGGGGCATCTTGGTCGCCGTCTAAGCGGCGCCTCCAGGCAAATGGGCGGCTTCGGTTAGGCGCGGCGCTCAGCTTTGACAAGGCCCCGTTTGACAGGACGCGAGGAGAGCGCAAAAGGCGCCATGCCCGTGCTCGATTTGGCCCAGCTTCCCGCCGCCCTGCCCCCGCGCGCGCCAGTCCTGGGGCTTGACCTGGGAACCCAGACCATCGGCGTGGCCGTCTCGGACGCCTCACGCATGATCGCCAGCTCCCTCGCCGTCGTCGCGCGCAAGCGTTTCGAGGTCGATCTGGCGGAGCTCGAGCGCCTGATGCAAAGCCGGGAGGCGGCGGGATGGGTGATCGGCCTGCCCGTCAACATGGACGGGACCGAGGGGCCGCGCTGCCAGTCGGCCCGGGCCTTCGCCCGCAACACCCTGCGCCGCCGCGACCTGCCGATCGCGTTTTGGGACGAGCGTCTCTCCACCGCCGCCGTTCAACGTATGCTGATCGAGGAGGCCGACGCCAGCCGCGCCGCCCGGGCCCGCAAGGTGGACAGCCTGGCCGCGGTCTGGATCCTGCAGGGGGCCCTTGATCGCCTGCGCCATGCCCCGGTTTGAACGGAATCGGAGAGACGTCTAGAAGCCACGATCGATGCCGTCTTCCGCGACCGATACGCCCGCGACTGACCTGGAGGAACTCCGCCGCCTGGCGCAACCGTTCCCCAAGCGACACCTGCTTTCGGTTACCGATCTCGATCCGATCCAGGCCACGGCTCTCCTGGACCTGGCCGAGCACTTTGTCGCCCTCAACCGCCAGGCGCGCAAGAAAGTCGATCTGCTCAAGGGCCGGACCCTGATCAACATCTTCTTCGAGGCCTCGACCCGGACCCAGAGCTCATTCGAGCTGGCGGGCAAGCGGCTTGGCGCCGATGTCGTGAATATGAGCCCGCGCACCTCATCGATCACCAAGGGCGAGACGCTGATCGATACGGCCGTGACGCTCAACGCCATGCAGCCGGACATACTGGTCATCCGTCACGCTGCGTCCGGGGCCGCCTCGCTGCTGTCGCAAAAGGTGGGTTGCAGCGTGGTCAATGCCGGCGACGGGGCGCACGAACATCCGTCCCAGGCCCTGCTTGACGCGCTCAGCCTGCGGCGGGCCTTTGGCCGTCTGGGCGGGCTGACCGTGGCCATCTGCGGCGATGTGTTGCACAGCCGCGTCGCCCGCTCCAATGTCGGCCTTCTGACCATGATGGGCGCGAGGGTGCGCCTGGTCGGCCCTCCGACCCTGATGCCTCCGCAAGCGGCGCGCTGGGGCGTGGAGGTCTCACATGACCTGCGCCGCGGCATTGCCGGGGCCGATGTCGTCATGATGCTGCGCTTGCAATTCGAGCGCATGCAGGGCGCTTTGGCCCCCTCGACCCGGGAATATTTTCGCCTTTACGGCCTGGATCGGGAAAAGCTCGGAGCCGCCGCGCCCCACGTCCGGGTGATGCACCCGGGCCCCATGAACCGAGGCGTGGAAATCGACTCCGACGTCGCCGACGACCTGGAGATCAGTCTGATCCAGGATCAGGTGGAGATGGGCGTCGCCGTGCGCATGGCCATTCTCGCCTCCCTGGCCGCGAGGCTCGATAACGCGTGAGCCCTCCCCTTGTCATTCGCGGCGCGCGTCTGGTTGACCCGGCAAGCGGCTATGACGGCCCCGGCTCCGTGCTCGTGGCAGACGGCCGGATCGAAGATGTCGCGCGTCAGGCGACCGCCCCTGGCGCGCCCGACGGCGCCCGAGAGATTGACGCGGCAGGCGCCCTTGTCTGTCCGGGACTGGTGGACCTGCGCGCCAAGACGGGGGAACCCGGCTCCGAGCCCAAGGAAACCTTAAAATCGGCCCTGCGCGCCGCCGCGGCCGGCGGCGTCACGACGTTGGCGGTCATGCCGGATACGGATCCGCCCGTGGACGATCCGGCAGTGGTCGACTTCATTCTCCGCCGGGCGCGCGACATTGGTCTCGGCCGCGTCATTCCGGCCGGGGCGGCGACCAAGGGGCTGGAGGGAAAGGCCCTGGCCGAGATCGGCCTGATGCACGAGGCGGGCTGCGCCTTTGTCTGCGACGCCGACCGTCCGATCGTCGACTCCCGGGTCATGCGCCGGGTGCTCGCCTACGCCGGTGGACTGGACGTCCTGGTCGCCCATCGGCCGGCTGATCCCTGGCTGACCGACGGCGCCGCCGCGCACGAGAGTGAATTTGCCGGTCGCCTCGGCCTGGCAGGCTCGCCGGCCGCCGCCGAGACGATCATGCTGGAGCGGGACATCGCCCTGTTGGACCTGACCAAGGGGGCCGGGGCGCGCCTGTTGAGCGACCAGCTCAGCACCGCCGCTTCACTCGCCCCTCTGGCGCGGGCCAAGGAGGCGGGCCTGCCTATCCAGGCCTCGGTCTCGATCAATCACCTGACATTCAACGAACTGGACATCGGCGACTATCGCACCTTCTGGAAACTGACCCCGCCGTTGCGGGGGGAAATGGATCGGGAGGCCCTGGTCGAGGCTCTGGCCAGCGGCCTGATCGACCTTGTGGTCTCGGCTCACGCCCCCGCGCCCGCGGAGGACAAACGCCTGCCGTTCCAAGAGGCTGCGCCGGGCTCGATCGGGCTTGAAACGCTGCTGCCGGCCCTCCTGACCCTGCACCATGAAGGCCGTGCGCCCCTGATCCGCCTTCTGGAGACCGTGACCCTGGCCCCGGCCAAGGCGCTTGGACGTGAGTTCGGCCGCCTGTCGCGGGGGGCGCCCGCAGACCTGATCATGGTGGATATCAATGCGCCACGGATCATCGACGCGGCGGCCCTGACCTCGAAGTCCAAGAACTCGGCCTTCGACGGCCGGCGCTTGCAGGGCGAGGTGCTGCTGACCCTGGCCGAGGGCCGGGTGATCCATGAGGCGCGGACCTAGGGTCGCGGACCGACCCGCCAGGTCGCCCTATTCTCCCCCTTCTGCCCTTCCCCGACTTGGCCTAGAGTTCACGACATGTTCCAGTCCGCTCTCGCGTCCCCTTTGCTTGGTCCGGCCCTGATCTGCCTTGTGGGCGGCTATGCGCTGGGCTCGATTCCGTTCGGCCTGATCGCCGCGCGCCTGGGCGGCGCCGGGGATATCCGTCAGGTTGGATCCGGCAATATCGGGGCCACCAATGTGCTTCGGACGGGGCGTCGCGACCTGGCTCTGATCACCCTCATCGGCGACGCCGGTAAAGGCGCGGCGGCGGCTCTGATCGCGGCGGCCCTGTTCGGGCCTCGCCTTCTTCCCCTGGCGGCGGGCGCGGCCTTTGTCGGTCACCTGTTTCCCATCTGGCTGGGCTTCAAAGGCGGCAAAGGCGTGGCGACCTTTTTCGGAGTGCTCTTCGCTCTGGCCTGGCCGGCGGGCCTGGCGGCGGGCGCCACCTGGATTCTCACCGCGCTCCTCTTTCGCTTCTCCTCTCT
>DAIDGR010000007.1 GCA_027452265.1 Caulobacteraceae bacterium | reverse complement strand
CTCGCCTGGTTCGACAAGGCCCGCATGTACGACCCCGCCCAGGGCAGGTTCCTCCAGACCGACCCCCTGGGCCTCAGCGCCGGGACGAACATCTACGCCTATGCGGTGCAGGATCCGGTGAATGGGGCTGATCCGTGGGGGATGAGTTGCGACTATACGGTTGAAGTGTCTGATGGAAATGGAGGCTTCTATCTTCCTGACGGGGTGTCAGGCGGGCCGGGCTGTGGTGGGGGAGACGACGTGCTCTCCAATGCGCCCGGGGGGGGCGTCTATGGTAGCGGCGGAGGAGGCTCGGTCCCGCTGTCTGGCGGCTTCACGAATGAAAACGGCGGAGGAGAGGGTGGCGGAGGCGGTGGGCCGCAAAGTAAGACGCCTGCGCACGCACAGAACCCCTTCCGATGCAAGGCGGCCACAAGCCCGCTCGCACAGGTCGCCGATGCCGCGGACACCGTCAGTACGGTGGCCGATGCAACTGGGGTTGCGGCTGCTGGTGCCGGGCTCTCCAGTGCACCGACGATAATTGGGCCGATTACCGCCGCCGATATTGTCGTAGGCGCAGACCTCACATCCGAGGGAGCCGGGGTTGTATCGGTCTTAGCGAACATCGGCGCTGGAAGGTTCGGAAACGCGGCCCTTGGCGCTTTCGGTGTGGCGATCGGTGTTGGCTCTGCCCCTATCAAGGCTGCGCCGAAGATCACTCAATTCCTGAGCAGGGTTGGCTTGACAGGGCTCTCCCACGCGTTTGCGTCAATCTGCCCGTGATAATGTAATGAAATTCCTATTTGCTCTCGCATTCATGATAATGGCTGATCGCGCAATCCCATCAAGTGTGCGGAGGTTTGCAGGCGCCATCTTCGAGACTTCACCGCAAGATTTCCATAGGCGGTACGGAATTGTGTCTTTTCCGCGGACCCTCCTTGCAGTCCTAGCTGCTGCCTCGTTCCTTTTAGGACCAATCTTCCGCGTTGATGAGAACACGGAGGGGTGCACGGCAGTAGCTTTCGGTCTGCTGTACGCGATCTCCGCATCCGTGGATGTGCTTAGATCGCGTAAGTGAGCAGGCCAGCTCACTACATCCTGTTGCGGCGGGAGGGATGGGCCGTGAACCACAAACGCGTTCACCGGCTTTACCGGGAGGACGCGGGGAGCCACGCCTTGACGGCGGGCTATGTGTATGACGCCCTGAACGCCATGACCGCGATCGAGGTGAACGGGGCGGGGTCGGGTCCGGGTATTCGACGCCGCCACCTGTCCCGACTGGCCGATCGCAGTCCCCGCCGACCTGGCCGAAGGCGACTAGGCAAAATATAAGCTCTGAGTTATATTAACGCATGTCGTGGACCGTGGTGCTGCACGATGCGTTCGACCCTGAATACGAAGCGCTGCCCACGTCGGTGCAGGATGCAATCGCCGCAGCTTCCCTGCTGTTGACGGACTATGGGCCGTCGCTTGGGCGGCCTCACGTGGACACGCTGGCGGGCTCGCGTCACGCCAACATGAAGGAGCTGCGGTTTCGTGCCGAGGAGGGGGCGTGGCGAGTGGCTTTCGCGTTCGACCCCGAGCGGCAGGCAGTCCTGCTGGTGGCGGGCGACAAGGCCGGGGTGGCGCAGAGGCGGTTCTACAAGAGGCTGATCGCCAAGGCGGACAGCCGGTTCGACGAGCACCTGGCGAGGAAGGAGCGATAACATGGCCCGCACGATGGACGAGGTGATGGCGGCGATGCCGGTGGAGCGCCGCGCACGCATCAAGGCGCGCGCGGCCGAGATGCGAGCCGAGGTCGAAGGGCTGAAGGCGCTGCGCCTGCTGGCCGATCGCAGCCAGGCCGAGATAGCCCAGGCGCTTGGGGTCAAGCAGCCGGCGGTGGTGAAGATCGAGCGCCAGACCGACCTTTACCTCTCTACGCTGCGCCGGTTCGTGGAGGCGGCCGGCGGCACGCTGGAGTTGCGCGTGGAGCTTCCGGGACAGGGCGTGCTGCATTTGACTGGCATGGGCGATCTCAACCCTTGATCTTGGCCTTGGCCTTGCTCTCGTCTTCGGCTCGAAGCGTCCTTCCCTCACCGTGTTTGGCAACCCGGGCGTGATCGTTCGAGGCTCGGATATTGTCCACAGCGTCCCGTCCGGCGCGCCGGGCGCCCCACCCACACCTCAACGCCGCCCCGCCCTCAGCTGCGCGTGACCTCGTCCCAGAAGTGGCGGGCCTTCTTGAAGAAGCCGGCCGAGCGCGGGCTCTGTCGCTCGTCACAGGCGGCGTGGAAGGCTTCCAGCAGCTCGCGTTGCGCGCCCGTGAGCTTGGTCGGGGTCTCGACGAACAGTTCGACCACCAGATCGCCGCGCTCGCGTGAGCGCAGGGACGGCATGCCCTTGCCGCGCACGCGGATGGTGCGGCCGGTCTGGGCGCCTTCCGGCACCTTGATCATGATCTTGGGCCGACCGTCGCAATTCTCGCCGCCCAGCAGGCAGGGGGCCTCGATCTCTCCGCCCAGGGCCGCCGTGGTCATGGGCACGGGCACGGTGCAGAGCAGGTCCAGCCCGTCGCGCTCGAAGAGATCGTGCGGACGCACCGAGACGAAGATGTAGAGGTCGCCCCGGGCCCCACCGCGTCCGCCGGCGTCGCCCTCGCCGGACAGGCGGATGCGCGAGCCGTCATCGACACCGGCCGGGATGCGAACCTGAAGGGTGCGCTCCTTGCGCACGCGGCCATGGCCGGCGCAGGACCCGCAGGGGTCGAGGACCACCCGTCCCGCCCCGCCGCAGCGCGGACAGGCCGATTCCATGGCGAAGAAGCCCTGGCTCCGGCGCACCCGGCCCTGACCGTTGCAGGTGGTGCAGGTGGTCGGCCCCGTCCCCGGCTTGGCGCCGGAGCCGTCACAGGCCTCGCAGGCCGTGGCGGCGGGCACGCGGATATCCACCGTGGCGCCCATATAGGCCTGCTCCAGGGTGATCTCGAGATCGTAGCGCAGGTCCTGGCCCCGGGCGGGCCCGCGCTCGCGGCCGCCGCCGCCGAACATGTCGCCGAAGACGTCGCCGAACACGTTCGAGAAGATGTCGTGAAGGTCGCCAAAGTCGGCGCCGCCGCCCGCCGCGCCGTTCACCCCGGCATGGCCGAACCGGTCATAGGCGGCCCGCTTCTGTCCATCCGAGAGGATGGAATAGGCCTCGTTGATTTCCTTGAAGCGCGCCGTCGCCTCGGCCGAACCGCCATTGCGGTCGGGGTGGTGCTCCATGGCCAGCTTGCGAAAGGCGCTCTTCAGCGTCGCCTCGTCGCAACCCCTTTGGACGCCGAGAACCTCGTAATAGTCCCGCATCGCGCGTCGCCCGTCCCTCGCCTTGTCCTAAGGTCCGGCCGGACGCCCCCGAAGCGATCATCCAGAGGATGAGGCCTCGAAGACGCCCGGCCGGGCGCGTGGTGGTGTCAGGACTTGTCGCCCGAGACGTCCTCGAACTCGGCGTCGACCACGTCGGACGGGCCCTCGCCGGCGGGCGCCGCGGCCTCCGGGCCGGTCCCGCCTTGCTGCGCTTGGTACATGGCTTCGCCAAGCTTCATCGAGGCCTGCATCAAGGTCGCCGTCTTGGCGGTGATGTCTTCCAGAACCTCGGCCTCCAGCGCCGTCTTGAGTTCCGCCACGGCCGTCTCGATGGCCGTCTTTTCCGCCGACCCGACCTTGTCGCCGTGCTCGGCGAGGGCCTTTTCGGTGGAGTGGATCAGGGCGTCGGCGTGGTTCTTCGCCTCCACCAGATCCTTGCGCGCCTTGTCCTCGGCGGCGTTCGCCTCGGCTTCACGCACCATGGCCTCGATGTCGGCGTCCGACAGCCCGCCATTGGCCTGGATGCGGATCGACTGCTCCTTGTTGGTCGCCTTGTCCTTGGCCGAGACGTTGACGATGCCGTTGGCGTCGATGTCGAAGGTCACCTCGACCTGCGGCACGCCGCGCGGCGCCGGGGGAATGCCGACCAGGTCGAACTGACCCAGCAGCTTGTTGTGCGCGGCGATCGGACGCTCGCCCTGGAAGACCCGGATCGTCACCGCGTTCTGGTTGTCGTCGGCGGTGGAGAAGACCTGGCTCTTCTTGGTCGGGATGGTGGTGTTGCGCTCGATCAGAGGCGTGAACACGCCGCCCAGGGTCTCGATGCCGAGCGTCAGGGGCGTTACGTCCAGCAAGAGCACGTCCTTGACGTCGCCCTGCAGCACCCCGGCCTGGATGGCGGCCCCCAGGGCCACGACCTCATCGGGATTGACGCCGCGGTGCGGCTCGCGACCGAAGAACTGATGCACCGTCTCGATGACCTTGGGCATGCGGGTCATGCCGCCCACCAGGATCACTTCGTCGATGTCGCTCTTCTTCAGGCCGGCGTCCTTGAGCGCCTGCTCGCAGGGCGCGATGGTCTTGGCCACCAGATCCTCGACCAGCGCTTCGAGCTTGGCCCGGGTGAGCTTGATATTGAGGTGCAGCGGGCCCGAGGCGTTCATCGAGATGAACGGAAGATTGACCTCGTACTGCGCGGTCGAGGACAGCTCCTTCTTGGCCTTTTCCGCCTCTTCCTTGAGGCGTTGCAGGGCCAGCTTGTCCTTGCGCAGATCGACGCCCTGCTCCTTCTTGAACTCCTCGGCGAAGTAGTCGACCAGACGCAGGTCGAAATCCTCGCCGCCCAGGAAGGTGTCGCCGTTGGTCGCTTTCACCTCGAACACGCCGTCGCCGATCTCCAGGATCGAGACGTCGAAGGTGCCGCCGCCGAGGTCGTAGACGGCGATCTTGCGGCCGTCATTCTTGTCCAGGCCATAGGCCAGGGCCGCCGCGGTGGGCTCGTTGATGATGCGCAGAACCTCAAGGCCCGCGATCTTGCCCGCGTCCTTGGTCGCCTGGCGCTGAGCGTCGTTGAAATAGGCCGGGACGGTGATCACCGCCTTCTCGACCTTCTCGCCCAGATGGGCCTCGGCGGCCTCCTTCATCTTCTGCAGGATGAAGGCGGAGATCTGCTGCGGCGAATAGTCCTTGCCGTGGGCGCGGACCCAGGCGTCGCCCGTCGGACCCTTGACGATCTGGTAGGGCACCATGCCCTTGTCCTTGTCGACCATGGGGTCGGCGAACCCCCGGCCGATCAGGCGCTTGATGGCGAAGAAGGTGTTTTCCGGATTGGTCACCGCCTGGCGCTTGGCCGGCTGGCCGACCAGACGCTCGCCGTCCTCCAGAAGGGCCACGACGCTCGGCGTGGTGCGCACCCCTTCCGCGTTTTCAATCACCTTGGGCGTCTTGCCATCCATGATGGCGACGCACGAATTGGTGGTCCCAAGATCGATGCCGATAATCTTGCTCATGTCAGGTCCTGCAACTCCGTCTGTGGCGAACGACCAACCGGGCCTTCGTGAACATGAAGCGCCGCTAAACTTGTCGTCCCCTGCGCCCGTCCGGCTCGCTCCAGAAAGGCTCGCGCCTTCGCCGTCACGCTCCGTCCGGACCCGTGTCTCGACGCCGCGCCGAAGAACCGGAGCGCGTCGCCGACCGGATATGGGAAGGGCTGACAAGGCCGCAAGGGCGGTTATGCAATCCGTGATCGGGCCGCTGTCGCAAGAATGTCATCCGAACTGAGAAATCCGTTTGAAATCGAGGGTTTCCGCCTTGTCCCCGAGGCCCTCGACCGGCCCGCCCAGGTCGCTCTGGCCCGGGAGATCATGGCCGCCGCGGAGGAGGCGCCGTTTGGCCGCTACACGACGCCGGGCGGGGCGTCCATGAGCGTCGCCATGACCAGCCTCGGCCCGCTCGGCTGGACCAGCGATTCTCGGGGCTATCGCTACCGCCCCGACCACCCGGTCACCGGACGTCCCTGGCCCGCCATGCCCGACGCCCTTCTGACCCTGTGGCGCGCGGCGACCGGGCTTGAGGTCCCGCCGGACTCCTGTCTCGTCAACCTCTATCGCGGGGCGGCGCGCATGGGCCTGCACCAGGATCGCGACGAAGCGGACCTTGGCTTTCCGGTGGTCTCGATCTCGCTGGGGGACGACGCGCGGTTTCGCCTGGGCGGCCTGTCGCGGCGCGAGCCCACGGCGGCGGTGACGCTCAGATCCGGCGATCTGGTGGTCCTGGGCGGGCGTGCGCGCCTCGCCTTTCACGGGATCGATCGCATCCTGGGCGGCTCCTCGTCCGTCGTGCCGGGTGGAGGACGGCTCAACCTGACCCTCCGGCGCGCGCGCCCCGCCTGACCCCCCGCGTCCCAGACGCCCCGGCCCGCCCAGCCTTTCTTGGGGGGTTGCCGGGCGTGGGCGCCTGACGGCAGTCTTCCCGCTTGTGTCGCGCAAATGCAGGAGCCGGGCTCTCATGACCATCCTCACCCGTCCCGAGGGGACCCTGCCGCAGGACCTGCATCTGAGCCGGCGCGGCGCCGCGGCCCTGTTTTTCGCCGGGTACGCCGTGGCCGCGCTCTCGGCCCAGGCCGAGCCGATCTCGACCTCCGCCGAGGGGCTGATCATCGAGACCGCGACTCTGGCGCCGTCCGACGGCTTCCACCTCGCCGCCTATGTCGCCCGTCCCAGGGCCAGGGGCCGGTTCCCGGCGATCCTGGTCAATTCCGAGATCTTCGGCGTGCACGACTACATCAAGGATGTCTGCCGTCGCCTCGCCCATCTGGGCTATGTCGCCATCGCCCCGGCCTATTTCACCCGTGTGGGCGATCCGGCGCCGTTGAGCGACTTTCCGGCGATCATGAAGATCGTCCAGGCGGCCAGCGATCCGCAGGTCATGGGCGACGTCGCCGCGGCCCTCGCCTGGCTCAAGGCCCAGCCCTTCGTGGCGGCCGACCACATCGGAGTGACCGGCTTCTGCTGGGGCGGCGGGGTGACCTGGCTGGCCTGCGAGACCTTTCCCGAGCTGCGCGCCGGCGTCGTCTGGTACGGCAAGATGGTCCGTCCCGCCGGCGCCGCCGACGACCCCCGGCGGTTCTGGCCGGCCGAGCGGGCCAAGGACCTGCACTGCCCGGTGCTGGCGTTCTACGGGGCCAAGGATCCCCTGTCTCAGGGCGTCGAGACCATGCGCGAGGCCCTCGCCGCCGCCGGCAAGGCCCGGATGGCGCAGATCATCGTCTATCCGGACGCCGGCCACGGCTTTCACGCCGACTATCGCGCCAGCTACAACGCCGCGGACGCGGCCGACGCCTGGAGCCGGCTCAAGACGTTCTTCGCCGCGCACGGCCTCGCCCCGCGCGCCTTCACCCCGACCGCCTGATCCGGCCCTCTGGTCTCAATCCTTGGCGGGCAGGGGCCAGCCCGGCCGGCGCATCAGGAATTTGGACTCCGCCGGGAGCTGGAAATAGTCGCCCCAGCCGCCGCCGCGCAGGATCGGTTCGGCCGCGAGGGTGTCGTAAACGCCCTCGACGATGAAGCGCCTGGCGATGTGCACACCCACCACCTCACCCAGGACCAGCCAGGAGGGAACCTTGGCCCCGTCCGCCCCCTGAAGCTGGACGATCTGCGTCACGCGGCACTCGAAGCTCACGGGGCTTTCCGCCACCCGGGGCGCGGCGATCAGGCGTGAGGGGGCCTTGGCGAGACCGGCGATCTCGAACTCATCCACCTCGGCGGGGGCGGGCGCGCAACTGATGTTCATCGCCTCGGCCAGCGCGCGGGTCGCCAGGTTCCAGCAGAACTCGCCGGTGCGTTCGACATTGGCCACCGTGTCCTTCCAGCCGATCGAGGAGAAGCCCACGATCGGCGGGACATAGTTGAACGCGTTGAAGAAACTGTAGGGCGCCAGATTGGCCACGCCGTCAGGTCCCAGGCTCGACACCCAGCCGATCGGGCGCGGCGCCACCAGGGCGTTGAACGGGTCATGGGCAAGGCCGTGTCCGAGGCGCGGCTCGTAGAAGTGGACGGAGTCATCGGCCATCTTGGGTCTCCAGGGCAGGACGTGTGGGGCTGTCGATGGGCGCGGGAGACGATTTCACCCGCAATTGTCCGCACCCCGACGCGCGATCGGGAATAATGGCGATCAACAGTGGTGGATGAGCTTGGGAAAGCCAGACACTTGGCCGAGGTCACTGGATCTGAACGCCAGAAAGACGCGAACTTTATCTGTTTTCAATGTGTCAGGCACTTGTTTACGCTTCCGAGGCCATATACACGGCTGTTTCCCTTTTAGAGGTACGCCATGGACGAGACCAATCCACAAATGATCGTTGAAAAGACGAGTGAAATCGTCGCCGCTTTTGTTTCAAACAACGAGACCTCGACGGCGGACCTCCCCGGCTTGATCCAGGCCGTGCATCGCGCCCTGGTGGGTATTTCGACGGGCGCGCCCGAGATCGAGCCGCGCAAGGAGCCGGCGGTGTCGATCCGCCGTTCGGTGACGCCCGATCACATCGTCTGTCTTGAGGACGGACGCAAGTTCAAGTCGTTGAAGCGGCACCTGCGCACCAAGTACGGCATGTCGCCCGACGAATACCGCACCAAGTGGGGCCTGCCGAAGGACTATCCGATGGTGGCGCCCAACTATGCCGCCGCGCGCTCGGCCCTGGCCAAGAATATGGGTCTGGGCAAGGGTGGACGGCAGCCGCCGCGCGGCGCGGCCGGCCGGGGTCGCCGCAAGGGCTGAGCCCGCCCGCCGGGTCTGCTCGGCGATCGTCTGATTGCAAGTCGTAAGGCCCGGCGGGTGACCGCCGGGCCTTTTCCTTGACGCCTATGGATTGAGGTTGTCGGTCTTGCGGATGAAGGCGACGACGTTGTCGTGCAGCTCCTTCAACGCGGCTTCGTGGGCGTAAACCATGTGGCCCGACTGATAGTAGTGGTACTCGATGTTGTTCTGCAGGGCCGGCGGGATCTGCAGGTGGTGCATTTCGTACCAGCCCTCATAGAAGGGCGTCGCCAGGTCGTAATAGCCGCCATTGACCATCACCTTGAGGTTGGGGTCGTACTTCATGGCGTAGGCGAGGTCGGGCATGACATTGCGGATGTCGGGAATGCCGAACGGCGCGCCCGGCGGCTGGTGCGGCGTCGACCAGTACTGGAACACCTGGATCTCAGGCTTGTACTCGCGACCTTCGCCGAACTTCAGGTCCTTGCGGACATAGTCGTTGAAGTCCGAGACATAGGCCGAACTGATCGAAGCGGACTGCGGGTCGTACTCGGCCTCCTTCTCCAGCACGTCCATGGCCGGCCCGGCGAACCGGGTGTCCAGGCGTCCGGCCACCTCGCCCTCGCCGCTGAGGAGCTCGTGGGTGAACATGCCCTGGGTGATCCGCAGGTCAGCCTTAAGAAGATAGTCGACCGGCAGGCCCGTATAGCGCGCCATCTGCTCGGCGATCGCCTGGCGGTGCGCCGTGTCGAGGCTGGAGCCCGCCTGGAGGGCCAGGGCGTAGTCGGTGGTGGCGAACTTCTCCACCTCCGCCAGGAAGGCGGTCAGGTCTGCCGGTCGCGCGCCGGGAAGCTTGTTGTGATACCAGGCCGTCGCGGCATAGGTCGGCAGCGAGGTGATGTAGGCTTCGTCCGTACCCGGATTGGCCTCGGGATAGTCGGCGCTGAGGTCGAAATTGAGGATCTGAGACAGCAGGATCACGCCGTTGAAGTCGAGATCGCGCTCGGTCTCCAGATAATTGACCAGGACCGCCGAGCGCGGCGTGCCGTAGCTCTCGCCGAACAGGTACTTGGGCGATTCATAGCGTCCGTACTTGGACAGGAACTGGGTGACGAAGGCGGCGAAGGCATGGGCGTCGGCGTCCATGCCGTAGAAGGCCTTTTCCTTGTCCTTGCCGGCGATGCGGCTGAAGCCCGTGCCCGGGGCGTCGATGAACACCACGTCGGTGGCGTCGAGCAGGCTGTAGGCGTTGTTCACGAGCCCATAGGGCGCGGCCGGGGTATGGCTGTCATCCTTGGTGACCACGCGGCGCGGGCCGAAGGCGCCCATGTGCAGCCACACGCTCGAAGAGCCGGGCCCGCCATTGTAGAGGAAGGTGATCGGCCGGTCGGCGGCCGGCGCGCCCTTCTTAAAGTAGGCGACGTAGAACATCGACGCCTCGGGCGGCGCGGCGCTGGCGTCCTTGGCCTCAGGCGCCTTCACGCCGCTGTCGTCCCAATCCTTGGCGTGCACCACCAGGGTTCCGGCGACGGCTTGATAGGCGATGGTCTGGCCCTCGACCGTGACCGAGCCTTCGGTGGTCGAGGAGGTGGGGGTGAAGAGGCCGGCGTCGGCGGCGGGCGTGGCGGCCGCGGCGGGCTTGGCGTCGTCGGTCTTGGACTTGGCGTCGGCGGCGTGGGCCGAGGCGGCCGCGAGCGTGGCGACGCTGGCGGCGAAAATCAGGGATTTCAGGTTCAAGGGGGAGACCTTTCCAGGGAGTCGTTTCCTGGCCGTCGGCTTTAGACCCAGTTCACCGTCGCGAAAAGCGTCTCACCCTTGGCGCTTGCCCGTCCGCCCGCCTGCACCCAAGATCGATCCATAGGTCCCCAAGAAAGAGGGACCCGACTGCAGGGAAGAGATCATGATCACGCCTCATCAGATCACCCGCCGATCCTGGACGCGGCGGGGCTGGGCCGCGGCCCTTGGGGTCCTCAGCGTCCTTGGTTGCGGTCTGGCCCAGGCGGAGCCGCTGACCCTCGTCTGTCACGTCCACGCCAGCCGTCCCGACCACGGCCACAGCGACTGGACGAGGCGCCTGGTGATCGACTCGCCGACCCGCACGGTGAAGATCTTCGATGACTTCGGCTCCGGCTTCACCTTGCGCGCGACCTATCCCCTGGTGGGGATGAACCTGCGGCGCATCACCCTGGAGGCGGGAGACGGCAAGGAGTCCTTCGTCGATCGTCGGACCGGCCAGTACCGCCTGATCAACCGCGCCGCCCATTTCGAGCTCGCCGGCCCGTGCGAAAAGGCCGAGGGCCCGCGCTGAGCCGGGCTCTGCCTCAGGCGTCGCGCGGCGGGATGACCGGCAACAGGACCCGGGACGGACGCGCCGCGTCGACATAGAGGGTGTTGCGGGCGACCTGGCGGGTCAGGTCGTTCCCCTCCGGCCCACCTGTATTGGGGTTGACGTCGAAGTGCGGAAAATTGCTCGACGACACGTCCAGGCGGATACGGTGGCCCTTTTTGAACAGGTTCGAGGTCGGAAAGGCGGACACCGTCACTTCCGCGATCTCGCCGGGCGCCAGGGGCTTGGGGTCTGACCAGGACTGGCGATAGCGCGCCCTAAGGATGCCGTCCGTGAGGTTCATCGCGAACCCTTCGGGATCGTCCTCGCTCGGCGGATAGACGTCGATGAGTTTGATCGTGAAGTCCGTGTCGGGACGGTCGGAGCCGACGAACAGGCGGGCCTCGATGGCGCCTGTCACCTCCAGGTCTTCGCTCAGGGGCTCGGTCTCGAATACCAGCACGTCCGGGCGCGCCGCCAGGGGCAGGTAGGGTTCGCGCGAGCCGAAGAACCGGGGACCCTCCACCTGATCGAAGGCGCCGCCCACCATGACCGGCTTTCCCGAAGTGATCGTCCCGCCGATGCTGGGGACCGGGCGATCCGGATCGAAGTCGTAGCTCAAGGGGGCCGCGCCCGCCGCCGGAGCGGCCGTGGCGAGGCGTCCATCGCCGTGCAGATGGAAGGCGGTCAACCGCGTGTCCGGGATCGGCCAGTCGGCCTCGGCGCGCCAGCGTCCGCCATGCTCCAGCCGGCCCGCCGCATTGCGTCGCCCGCTGCCGCCGCCCATGACGAAGATCCGCACGGCGGGCTCCTCGGCGACGCCGTTGCGCACGCCCTTGAGCCAGGCGTCGAACCAACGCAGGCGCAGGGTCAGGAAATCCGGGGCCAGGTTGCCGTCCACCGCCGCCGCTGGGCCGAAGTCCACGTCTCCGGCATAGGTCAGGGTGCGGTCGCCGTGCGTCCAGGGGCCGAGGATCAGGCGGACCGGCCCGCGCTTGCGCGTCTTGAGGCCCATATAGTTGGTCGTCGCGGTGCGCGGATAGGGATCGTACCAGCTCGACATGTGCACCATGGCCGCGTCGCAGAACGGCTCATAGAACCCCTCCGCATAGATGCCGAGCTGTTTCCAGTAGGCGTCGAACACGCCATGACGCCACTGCTCGAAGACATAGTTCTCGTATTCGGGCGCCTCACTCAGCGGCGACTGCCCCTTCTTCCAGGGCATGCGGGCGAACCAGGCGCGGATATCCTGCGCCTTCATGGCGCGCAGGCGGGCCGGATCGCGCTGCACCTCGGGGCTGTTCTGCGCCTCGCCAAAGGCCCAGGTGACCTGTTTCAGTTCAAAGGCGCCGCCCTGGCGAATGCCGCCCTGATAGGCGTTGGCGAAGCCGCCGCTATCGATGAACATGGCCGCCACGCCGGGCGCGCCGGCGCTGCCCAGGGCGCCCTGGGTGTGGGCCGCGTAGGATAGGCCCATCGTCCCGATCTTGCCGTCGCACCAGGGCTGGTCGAGGAGCCAGGCGCACGTATCGTAGCCGTCGTGCCCGTCGCTGAGATACTTCACGAAGGCGCCCTGCGACCCGTAGCGCCCGCGACAGTCCTGGTACACGACCACATAGCCATGGCGGACGAAGAACTTCGCCACCTCGGCCCGGCTCATCGGTTTGGGGTCGGCGACCGTGATCTCCGAGCGGCTGGGAATGGTCTTGCCGTAGGGCGTACGCTCCAGGATCACCGGGAAGCGGCCCGGCAAGGGCTTGCCGTCCCGCGCCGGGCGATAGACGTCCGTGGCCAGCTTCACGCCGTCGCGCATGGCGACCATGAGGTTCGAGGTCACGACCATGTCGTCGGCCTCGCCCTGGGCCAGCGCCTTGCCGCCGAACAGGCCGAGGCTGGTGAGGATCAGGCCGAGCCCCCGGCGGGTCGGGCTGAGGGGTGAGGCCATGGCGCTCCTCCGTGCGTCGCTTCGGACACTACACCGCGATCTGCGCGCCCATCTCCACCACCCGTCCGGGCGGAATCGAGAACACCTCGCTGGGATCGGCCGAGTTGCGGCTCAGCGCAATGAACAGCAGGTCCTGCAGCTTGGCGAGGCCCCGGTCGTGCGTCGCCACGATCGTCCGGCGGCCAAGGAAATAGGAGGTATGGGCCGGGTCCAGCGTCACGCCGGGCAGGGCCAGGGCCATGATCGCCTCCGGGACGTTCGGCCGCTCCATGAAGCCATAGGCCAGACGGATGCGGATGAAGATATCGGACAGGCGTTCGGCCTGACCCCGCTGGGCGCTGGCGACCCGGGGCGCATCGGTGGTGGTGACCGTGACGATCAGGTTGAGCTGATGCAGCACGCCGTTGTGCTTGAGGTTGTGCAGCAGGGCGCCCGGCGTCAGGTCGGGATCGGACGTCATATAGACCGCTGTCCCGGGGACCAGATGACGCGGCCGGCGCGCCAGCGAAGCCAGGAAGTCGGCCAGGGGAATGCGCTCGCGCCGGGACTTCTCGCCGACGATGGCGCTGCCGCGCATCCAGGTGAAGATGAGCAGGGCGAGGGCCGAGCCGATGGCGATCGGCACCCAGCCTCCCGACAGCAGCTTCAGCGTGTTGGCCCCGAACAGCGACAGGTCCACGACCAGCAGGGGCGCCACGACCAGGGCCGTGCGCCAGAGGCTCCATTTCCACAGGCGCCGCACCACCACGGAGGCCAGGGCCGTGGTCACCGCCATGGTGCCGGTCACCGCCAGGCCATAGGCGTCGGCCAGGGAGTCCGAATTCTTGAAGATGCCCACGAGCAGGATGACCCCGGCCATGAGCAGGAAATTGACAGTGGGCAGATAAATCTGGCCGGCCTGATCCTCGGAGGTCCGGCGCACCTCGAGCCGGGGCAGGAGGCCCATCTGCATGGCGGCGCTGGAGAGGGAATAGGCGCCGCTGATCACGGCCTGGCTGGCGATGATGCCGGCCAGGGTGGCGAGCACCACCATGGGCACGCGCAGGGCGACCGGCGCCCCCTCGAAGAACCAGTCGCGGTCGAGCCGGGCCGCCGCGCCATGCAGGGCGAGCTCGTGCAGAGCCGCCGCCCCCTGGCCCAGATAGTTGAGGGCCAGGGCCGGGAACACGATCATCAGCCAGGCGATCTGGATCGGGCGGCGGCCGAAATGGCCCATATCGGCGTAGAGCGCCTCCGCCCCGGTGATGGTCAGCGACACCGAGCCCAGAACGAACAGGCCGATCAGGCCATGATGCGCCAGAAAAATCAGGCCGATCAGGGGATTGGCCGCCAGGACGATCTGCGGCGCCTCGCCAAGGTGCGAGAGGCCCAGAAGCGCGATGGCGACGAACCAGACCAGACAGACGGGGCCGAACCAGGCGGCGACCTTTTCGGTTCCGCGCGACTGAGCGAGAAACAGAGCGATCAGCACGGCCAGACTGATGGCGATCTCCACCGAGGGGGTGATGGCGTCGGCCAGGCCCGGGGCGGTCTTCAGCCCTTCCACCGCCGAGAGCACCGAAATCGCCGGGGTGATGATGGCGTCGCCGTAGAACAGGGCCGCTCCGATCACGCCCAGGACCAGGATCGCCCGGGTGCGCTGGCCCACCGCGCTTTGGGCCAGGGCCATGAGCGACAGGATGCCGCCTTCGCCCCGGTTGTCGGCCCGCATCATGAACAGGACATATTTGATGGTGACGACGATGGTCAGGGTCCAAAGGATCAGGGACAGCAGGCCCAGAACCTCACCCTGGCCCACATGGCCGCGCGCCGCCTGTTCGATGGCGGTCTTGAATCCGTAGATCGGACTGGTGCCGATATCGCCGAACACCACGCCGATGGAACCGAGGACCAGCCCCGCCACGCGTTTGCCGCGCGCATCGCCGCCGGGTTTGGCGTGGGTGTCCGGGAGCTTGGCGGTCATGGCGCGCGCCTTCTAGCCCCGCCCGGGTTCGAAGAAAACTCTCCCGCCGCCGCCAGCGTGACGGATTTTGTCATCCCGTGCGCTTAATCCGCGGGTCCAGCGCTCTGACCGGCTTGACCCGATGGCTTCGGACGTCGAAGACGAACCCTCGGCGGCGCGGGACCGCCGGTGGACGTGCTCAAGGGCTCTGGGGCGACTATATCTGGCGGTCAGGTCGTGTCGGGACCTGACCCTGGGACGATCGACGGGCCGGATCGGAGACAAGCCTTGGCTGACACGCGCTGGATCGAGGGGGAAGAGGGCCTGTCGCCGCCCCTGCGCTGGCCTGGCCGCGTCACCTCCGCCGCCGAACTGATGGCCATCGCCCGTCGCCAGACGGGGCTCGATGATTTTGGACCGGTGGCCCTGGAGGAGGCGCTTGATCGCCTGCAATACGCCTATCACGCCGAGGCGCGCCTCAACCTGTTCGGCCGCCTGGCCACGCGGTGGGACAATCTGCGCCTCCTGAAGAATCTGTTGATCCTGCGTGATCGGGAGCGCGCGGACGCCGCCATTCTCAACCGGCCCATCACTGCGCCGATCTTCGTGCTGGGCATGCCCCGCAGCGGCACCACCTTCCTGCATGGCCTTCTGGCCGAGGATCCCGAAAGCCAGGTCCTGCGCTGCTGGCAGGCGATCCATCCCTATCCTGACCATCCGGCCGCCGGGCGGGGGGCGGGCCCCGACAGCGTCCAGCGCCAGTTCAGCTTCTTCAACTGGCTGACCCCCGAGTTGCGCAGTCTGCACCCGTTCAACGCGCGCACGCCGCAGGAATGCACCGAACTGACGGGCCACAGCTTCCAGAGCCTGCGGTTCGACACCACCTACGACGTGCCGTCCTATCGCCGCTGGCTGGGTCAGAAGGGTCATCTGGAGGCCTATCGTCTCCATCGTCGTTTTCTGCAGCATCTGCAGGGGCCGACGCCGGCGCGCTGGGTTCTCAAATCGCCAGACCACGTCTTCGCCATGGAGGCCCTGCGCACGGTCTATCCGGATGCGCGACTGGTCTTCGCCCATCGGGACCCGCTCAAGGTTCTGCCGTCGGTGGCGCGCCTGACCCAGGTTCTGCGTCAGCCCTTCTCGCGCAAGGTCGATCCCCTCGCGGTCGGCCGGCAGATCGTACGCGACTGGGCCTATGGGGCGGAGCGGATGATCGAGGCGCACGTGCAGCAGATCTGGCCGGCCAGCCAGGTGCATCATGTGCGCTACAAGGCCCTGACCTCCGATCCGGTGGCCGCCGTGGCCGGGATCTATGAGCATTTCGGCCTCGAGCTCACGGAGGCCTATCGCGCGCGTCTGACCGCCGCGATTTCGCGCAATCCCGACGGCGGCTATGGCCGCAACGTCTATCGTTTCGAGGATTTTGGCCTTTCGCCCGAGGAGGAGCGCGAGCGCTATCGGTCCTACATGACCCATTTCGACGTCGAACCGGAGTATTTCGAGGCGTGAAGCTTCACGCACTTGTCGGCGCGACGGCGGGGATCGCGCTTCTGATATGGCTGCTGACCCGGGCGGGTCTGGCCGAGGTGGCCGACGCGGCGCTGCGCCTGGGTCTTCTGGGCCTGGCGGCCGTGAGTCTGTACCAGTTCGTCCTCGATGGGCTGATGGCCGTGGCCTGGATGGGTTTGGGCGGCGGGGCCGCGGACGCCCCGGGTCGCCCGCGCCTCTCGGGATATCTCTGGGCGAGGCTGACGCGGGATGCGGTCTCCCAGGCCCTGCCCTTGACCCAGGTCGGCGGGCTGGTGGTCGGCGGTCGAGCCCTCGCCCTGGAGGGTATGACGCCGGCGGCGGCCACCGCCTCGACCATCACCGACCTTGCCGTGGAGTTTCTCACCCAGATTCCCTTTGTCGGCCTGGGCGCGTTCCTGCTGGCGGTGTTGGCGCCCCGCAGCGGGTTGGGCGGCCCGGTTCTGGCGGTGGTGGCGGGTCTTGGCGTCATGGCGATGGGCATGATGCTGGCCCAGTTCTGGGGCGCCCATTGGATCGAGGGCCTGTTGCGCCGGGTCCTTGGCCGGGATGAGGCCGGCGCCACGCCGGTCGCCCAGACCCTCCGCGAGATCGCCCGCCGCCCTCGGGGCCTGGCTCTGGCGGCCCTGCTCCACTTCGCGTCCTGGGTGCTCGCCGCCGGCCAGACCTGGCTGATCCTGCGGTGGCTGCACCAGCCGGTGAGCCTCGCCGGGGCCCTGGCGATCGACAGCCTGACCGCGGGGGTCAAGGCGGTCGCCTTCTTCGTCCCGGCCTCGCTGGGGGTGCAGGAGGGCATTCTCGTGGTGCTGGGGATGGCCTTCGGCGTGCCGCCGAGCGCCGCCCTGGCGCTGTCCCTGGTGCGGCGGGCCCGCGACCTGGCTGTGGGCGTGCCTGTGCTGATCGCCTGGCAGCTGCGCCACGGGGGGCGGATCTGGTCCGCGCGAGGCGCGGCGGACGCCCGGCCCTAAAGGCCGTCCGACCAGATGGAGACTGTCTGGACGATCAGACGGCGCGTAAACGTTTGACTCAAAAGCGGATCACGGTCGTGATCACGACCCGGCCAGAGCCAGCTGAGCGCGCCCGGCCTCCACGTCAGAGCGGCAGGTCGGTGGTCCCCATCAGGGCCTGATCGACGGCCCGGGCGCACTGGCGACCCTCGCGGATCGCCCACACCACCAGGGACTGTCCCCGCCGCATGTCGCCGCAGGCGAACACGCCCGAGCGCGAGGTGCGGTAGTTCTCGACGCTGGCGGCCACATTACCGCGTCCGTCGAGCGTCACCGCCGCCTGGGCGATCAGACCGTCACGCCGGGGGCCGACAAAACCCATGGCCAGGAGGACGAGGTCGGCCTCGAGCACAAAGCGTGAGTCGGCCATCTCGGTCATGGCCAGGCGTCCGTCGACGCCGGGGCTCCATTCCAGGCGCACGCATTCCAGGCCGGTGAGGCGTCCGTTCTCCCCCAGGGCGCGGCGCGTGGAGACGGCGAACTCGCGCACGCAGCCTTCCTCCTGCGAGGATGAAGTGCGCAATTTGAGCGGCCAGTCCGGCCAGGTCAGGGCCTTGTTCTCGTGCTCGGGAGGCCTGGGCAGGATCTCAAGCTGGGTGATCTCGGCCGCGCCCTGGCGATGCGCCGTGCCGATGCAGTCCGAGCCGGTGTCGCCGCCGCCGATCACCACCACGCGCTTGCCCTTGGCGTCGATGGTCCCACCCGGCGCGGCGACCGCCTCCGGATCGCCCGCCACCCGCCGGTTCTGCTGGGAAAGGTAGTCCATGGCGAAGTGGATGCCGGTGAGTTCGTGCGGCGGCAGACCCAGCCCCCGCGGCTCCTCGGCCCCGCCGGCGAGGACCAGCGCGTCGTGATTGGTCATCAGGGAGATGACCGGCATGTCGGCGCCCACATGAACCCCGGGCCGGAAGACGACCCCTTCGGCCTGCATCTGCGCGACCCGCCGGTCGACCAGGCTCTTCTCCATCTTGAAGTCAGGAATGCCATAGCGCAGCAGCCCGCCGATCCGGTCGCTCTTTTCGAACACGGTGACGTCGTGACCCGCCCGGGCGAGCTGCTGGGCGCAGGCCAGCCCCGCCGGGCCTGAGCCGACCACCGCGACGCGCTTGCCGGTCCGGCGCGCGGCGGCCTTGGGCGCGATCCAGCCCTCCGCCCAGCCACGATCGACGATCTGGCATTCGATGGTCTTGATGGTCACCGGCGCATTGTCGATGTTCAGCGTACAGGCCGCCTCACATGGGGCGGGGCAGACCCGTCCGGTAAATTCAGGGAAGTTGTTGGTCGCATGCAGGCGCTCAAGCGCCGCGCGCCATTCGCCGCGATAGGCAAGGTCGTTCCAGTCCGGAATCTGGTTGTTCACAGGGCAGCCGGAGTGACAGAAGGGGACGCCGCAGCTCATGCAGCGGCTGGCCTGGCGCTTGAGCTCCGCCTCCGGCAGGGGGGTGACGAATTCCCTCCAGGTTTTCACCCGATCCTTGACCGGCTGATAGGTGCGGTCGCGCCGCTCGACTTCAAGAAACCCGGTGATCGCGCCCATGGCTCTCTCCTCAGGCCGCCGCGGCCGGACGGTTCGCCTGCCGCGCCTGCATCAGGGCCCGGCGATAGTCCGTAGGCGTGATCTTGACGAAACGGGTCACGGCGCGGTCCCAGTCGGCCAGCAGGGCGCCGGCGCGGGCGCTGCCGGTCAAGTTGTGGTGACGCTCCACCAGAAGGCGCAGGCGGGCGGCGTCGAACCTCAGGGGATCGCCAAGGCCCAGGTCCCATACGCTTGGCGAGGCGGGCAGCGGTGCGCCCTCCTCGTCGGCTTCGGCGACGGCCGTGACCCGCGACAGCGCGACCATGGCCGGGTTGCACAGGGCGGCGAAGCGATCCTCGGGATCGTAGACATAGGCGATCCCCCCGGACATGCCGGCGGCGAAGTTCCGCCCCGTAGCTCCGAGCACGACCACGACCCCGCCGGTCATGTATTCGCAGCCATGGTCGCCCACACCCTCGACCACGGCGGCGGCGCCCGAATTGCGCACGGCGAAGCGTTCCCCCGCCACGCCCTCGAAATAGGCCTCTCCGGCGATGGCCCCATAGAGCACGGTATTGCCGACGATGATGTTCGCCGCCGGA
This sequence comes from Caulobacteraceae bacterium, assembly GCA_027452265.1. Classification (GTDB taxonomy): domain Bacteria; phylum Pseudomonadota; class Alphaproteobacteria; order Caulobacterales; family Caulobacteraceae; genus Acaudatibacter. The sequence goes on along the minus strand of DAIDGR010000007.1, from coordinate 29,717 downwards.
TCGCGCGTGGCGGCGCGCGGCGCGCGGACCACCAGCTTCCCGCCCGACAGGCCCTTGCCGACATAGTCGTTGGCGTCGCCGGTCAGCTCCAGGGTCACGCCCCGGGCCAGGAAGGCGCCCAGGCTCTGGCCGGCGGTTCCGGTCAGGCGAAGGCGGATGGCGTCTTGCGCCAGCCCCGCATGGCCGTGGCGCCGCGCCACCTCGCCAGACAGCATGGCGCCCAGGCTGCGGTGCACGTTGCGCACCTCGGCGGCGATCTCCACCGCGCCCTCTCCGGCCAGGGCCGGCTGGGCCTTGGCGATGAAGTCGTGGTCGAGCGCCCCCAGATGGCTGTGGTCCTGGCGTGAGCTGTTTCGGCGAGCCTCGGGGGCTGCGGTCGGGGCCTCAGCCAGGAGCCGGGTGAGATCGAGCCCCGCGCCCTTCCATTGCTGCGTGGCCGTCCGCACGTCGAGCAGGTCCACCCGGCCGATCATCTCGTCCACCCGGCGCACGCCCAGCCGCGCCATGATGCCGCGCAGCTCCTCGGCGACAAAGAACATGTAGTTGATCACGTGCTCGGGCTGACCGGTGAAGCGGGCGCGCAGCACCGGGTCCTGGGTGGCGACCCCGACCGGGCAGGTGTTGAGGTGACACTTGCGCATCATCACGCAGCCGGCGGCGATCAGGGGCGCGGTGGCGAAGCCGAACTCGTCGGCGCCGAGGAGCGCGGCGACGGCCACGTCCCGTCCGGTGCGAAGGCCCCCGTCGGCCTGAACCGCCACGCGTGAGCGCAGGCCGTTCAGGATCAGGGTCTGCTGGGTTTCAGCCAGGCCGATCTCCCAGGGCGATCCCGCGTGGGTCAGGGAGGTCAGGGGGCTGGCGCCTGTTCCGCCCTCATAGCCGGAGATGGTCAGATGATCCGCCCGGCATTTGGCGACGCCGGCGGCGACAGTGCCGACCCCCACCTCCGAGACCAGCTTGACCGAGACGCGCGCGGCCGGGTTCACGCTCTTGAGGTCGTGGACCAGCTGGGCGAGGTCCTCAATCGAATAGATGTCGTGGTGCGGCGGCGGCGAGATCAGCCCCACGCCGGGCGTGGCGTGGCGGACCCGCGCGATCTGGGCGTCGACCTTGTGTCCGGGAAGCTGGCCGCCCTCGCCCGGCTTGGCGCCCTGGGCCATCTTGATCTGGATGTCGTCCGCATTGACGAGATACTCGGCGGTCACGCCAAAGCGCCCAGACGCCACCTGCTTGATCGCTGAACGCTGGGACTCGCCGTTCGGCGCCGGGGTGAACCGGTCGGCCTCCTCGCCCCCCTCGCCGGTATTGGAGCGACCCCCGATGCGGTTCATGGCCACGGCCAGCGTGGTGTGCGCCTCGCGGCTGATCGAACCAAAGCTCATGGCTCCGGTGGAGAAGCGCCTGACGATCGCCTCGGCCGGCTCGACCTCGTCCAGCGGCACGGGCGTCTCGGCCCACCGGAACTCCAGAAGGCCGCGCAGGGTCAGGCGGCGGCGGCTCTCGTCGTTCACCTCGCGGGCGAAGGCGGCATAGGCCTCAGGCAGGGCGCCGCGCGCGGCGTGCTGCAGGTGACCGATGGCCTCGGGCGACCAGACATGGGCCTCGCCGCGCAGGCGGAAGGCGTAGAGGCCGCCCGCGTCGAGGCCCGCCTCCGCCGCCTCTCCCGTGCGATGACGGTCCAGGGCGTCCCTGGCGATCTCGGTCAGTCCGACGCCCTCGATCAGGCTGCTCGTGCCGGTGAAATATCGCTCCACCAGGGGGCTTGCGAGGCCCACGGCGTCGAAGATCTGCGCGCCGCAATAGGACTGATAGGTCGAGATGCCCATCTTCGACATGACCTTGAGAAGGCCCTTGCCGAGCGCCTTGACGTAGTTGCGCACCGCCTTGTCCGGGTCGAGGCCGCGCTCGCGCGCCAGGCCCTCCAGGGTCTCCAGCGCCAGATAGGGATTGATCGCCTCGGCGCCGTACCCGGCCAGGACGCACATGTGGTGCACCTGCCGCGCCTCGCCGGTCTCGATGACGAGGCCCGTCTGCATCCGCAGGCCCTGGCGGATCAGCTTGTGATGCACCGCCGCCGTGGCGAGAGCGGCCGGGATCGGGCACCGGTCGGGCCCCGCCGCCCGGTCGGACAAGATGAGAATATTGGTGTCGTCCAGCACCGCGTCGGTGGCCGCCGCGCAGAGCCGATCGAGCGCCGCCTCCAGGCCCGCCGCGCCCGCCTCGACCGGCCAGGTGGCGTCGAGCGTGGTCGTGCGGAAGGCGCCGTCCAGCAGATCGGCGATGGAGCGGATCTTCTCCAGGTCGGCGTTGGTCAGGATGGGCTGGGCCACCTCGAGACGCTTGTGCGTCCCCGCCTGGCGTCCCAGGAGGTTGGGCCGGGGACCGATCATCGACACCAGGCTCATCACCAGGTCCTCGCGGATCGGGTCGATGGGCGGGTTGGTCACCTGGGCGAAGTTCTGCTTGAAATAGTCGTACAGCAGACGCGGCCTCTCGGAGAGCACGGCCAGCGGCGTGTCCGTGCCCATGGACCCGACGGGGTCCTCCCCATCCTTCGCCATGGGCCAGAGGAAGGCCTCGAGGTCCTCCTCGGTGTAGCCGAAGACCCGTTGCCGGGCGCGCAGGCGGGCGCCGTCCTCGGCCGCGGCCGGGGCCCAGTGGGGCGGCTCGGGCAGGTCCTCCAGCTTGAACTGGGTGCGCGCCAGCCATTCGGCGTAGGGCTGGGCCTGCGCCAGCTCGCGCTTGATCTCCTCGTCCTCGACGATCCGGCCCTGGACCATGTCGATCAGAAGCATCTTGCCGGGCTGAAGGCGCCACTTGCGGACGATCCGCTCCTCCGGGATCGACAGGACCCCGACCTCGGAGGCCATGACCACGTGATCCTGATCCGTGATGACGAAGCGGGCCGGGCGCAGGCCATTGCGGTCCAGCGTGGCGCCGATCTGCCGTCCGTCCGTGAACGCGATGGCCGCCGGCCCGTCCCAGGGCTCCATCAGGGCCGCGTGGTACTCGTAGAAAGCGCGCCGCTCCGGATCCATCAGGCTGTTGCCGGCCCAGGCCTCGGGGATCAGCATCATCATGGCGTGGGGCAGGGCGTAGCCGCCGGCCAGCAGAAGTTCGAGGGCGTTGTCGAGCTTGGCGGTGTCGGAGTCGCCCGGATGCAGCAGGGGCCACATCTTGTCGAGGTCGGGGCCCAAGAGCTCGGACTCCAGGGTCCGCCTCCGCGCGTTCATCCAGTTGGCGTTGCCGCGGACGGTGTTGATCTCGCCATTGTGGGCGATGAACCGGTAGGGGTGGGCGAGCTTCCAGGACGGGAAGGTGTTGGTCGAAAAGCGCTGGTGCACCATGGCCAGGGCCGACTCCGCGCGCGGATCGGCCAGGTCGCGATAGAAGGCGCCGACCTGATGGGCCAGGAGCTGGCCCTTATAGACCACCGTCCGCGAGGAGAAGGACGGCATGTAGAAGGTCTCGAGCCCAGGCAGGTCGTAGCGCTTGGCCAGCGCCGGCAGCGGGTTCTGGGTCTGCTTGCGGATCGCCAGGATCTTGCGCTCGAACGCGTTCTGATCCGCGGTTCCGGGGCCACGTCCCACCAGACACTGTCGGATCACGGGCGCCCCGGCCAGGATCGCCTCGCCCAGGCCGTCGGGATTCACCGGCACGTCCCGCCAGCCCAGCAGAATCTGGCCCTCGACGCGGATGAAATGCTCAAGATAGCCGACCGCGGCCGCCCGGGCAGGCTCATCCTGCGGCAGGAAGCACATGGCCACCGCGTAGTCCCCCGGGGCCGGCAGGGCGACGCCGGCGCCCGCCGCCCAGTCGCGCAGAATGGCGTCAGGAATCTGGATCAGGCACCCGGCGCCGTCGCCCACCAGGGGGTCCGCACCGACCCCGCCCCGGTGGTCCAGATTGACCAGGATCTCGAGGCCCGCGGTGATGACCTCGTGCGAGGCTCTGCCCTTGATATTGGCCACAAAGCCCATGCCGCACGAGTCATGCTCGTTGCGGGGGTCATAAAGTCCCTTGGGTGTGGCGAACGGAGACAAATTCTTCCTCGATCCAGGTGAAAACGCTGCGCCACCGCAAGACGGCGCCCCTTTTGGCCTTAGCTGCAGGGTTCTTTCGCCTTTACACGTCGAACATGAAACTTGTCGACAGTTTCGCCGCCTGACGGCGTGCAAGCATGCGGTCGTGCTTGACGCGTGGGCGCCCCCATGGCGAAGCTTGTGCGGGAAGGGATGGGGTCATCGTTTGCGCTTGCAAGGAGTGGTTATGCATTCACCCCCGCGCCGGGCCGGCTTGGCGTTCCTGTCCCTGGTGATGGCGGCGGGCGCAGGCGCCGCCCTTACGGCATGCCAGCCACGCCCCGGGCCGGCGGTGATCACCGCGCAGGTGATCGATGACATCAAGGCCGACGAGGTCGACTGGAACGCCGACTATCGGTCCGGCGATCCCGCCCGGGTGGTCGCCCATTTCGCGCCCCACGCCCTGATCATGACGCCGGATGCGGCCCCGGTGCAGGGGACGGAGGCCATCAAGGCCCTGTTCGATCAGGCCTATCAGGACCCGCACTTCCTGTTCGGCCTGACCAGCGACAAGGTGGACGTGGCGGCGTCCGGCGATCTCGCCGCCGCCCGCGGCGTCTGGAGCGAGACGCGGACCGATCCCCGGAGCGGCCAGCTGATCAAGACGCAGGGCGCCTACATCATGGTCTACAAGCCCCAGCCGGGCGGCAAATGGCGGGTGATCTGGGAGAGCCTCACCCCGACGCCGCCGCCGTCGACCGGCGCGCCGTCATAGCGCCTCCCTGAGCCAAGAGGCGGGCTGTGGTTTTCCCGCGCCTCATCCTCGGCTAGCGTAACGAGAAATAAGGCCCGTAAGGCCTGAACAGGGAATGGAGACGGTCATGGAGCTTGCGCCCAAGGCCACCGGCATGTCGGTGGCGCGCCTGGAGCGGATCACCGAGCATCTCGAACGGCACTATGTCGGGCCTGGCAAGATCGCCGGATGCCAGGTGGCTGTCGCCCGCCACGGGGCCCTGGCCTATTTCCGCTCTCTGGGTCATCGGGATCGCGAACGCGCCGCGCCCATGACCGACGACGCCCTGTTCCGCATCTATTCGATGACCAAGCCGATCACCTCGGTCGCGCTGATGGCGCTTTACGAGGAGGGGCATTTCCAGCTCAACGATCCGGTCAGCCGCTTTTTCCCGGCCTGGAAGGACCATCGTGTCTGGGTCTCGGGCTCCGGGGCGGACATGGTGACCGAAGCGCCGCATCGGCCGCTCTCCATGCGCGACATGCTCTGCCACACCGGCGGGCTCACCTATGGGTCCATGCTGGCCGCCTTGGGCGCGCCCGACAGCGGCCACCCCGTCGACCAGGTCTATGCCGCCCAGGGCGTGCGGCGCGGCGCCGGCGAGACCCTGACGGACTTCATGGACAAGCTGGCCCGTGTGCCCCTGCGCTATCAGCCGGGCGAGCGCTGGATGTATTCGCTCTCCACCGATGTCTGCGGCGCTCTGGTGGAGCGGATCAGCGGTCAGCGCTTCGACGCCTTCCTCGCCGAACGCATCTTCGGCCCCCTGGGCATGACCGACACCGGCTTCCAGGTACCGCCGGACAAGATCGACCGGTTCTGCGCCAGCTATCGGCGCGGTCCGGACAAGCAGCTGCATCTTCTCGATGATCCGCGCACCAGCGACTACCTCAAGACCCCGACCTTCTTTTCGGGCGGCGGGGGCCTCGTCTCGACCACGGCCGACTATCTGCGCTTTTGCGAGATGCTGCGCCGGGGCGGAGAGCTGGATGGCGCGCGGATTCTGGGACCCCGCACTCTGCAGCTGATGCACCGCAACCATCTCAAGGAGGGCCGCGACCTGACCCAGATGGCGATCGGCGGCTTTTCCGAGACGGCCAATGAGGGCGTCGGTTTTGGCCTCGGCTTCGCCGTGACCTTGGACTCCGTGCGCAATGGGAGCCTGGGCGAGGGCGACTATTATTGGGGCGGCGCCGCCTCGACCATCTTCTGGGTCGATCCGAAGGAGGATCTGGTCGTGGTCTTCATGACCCAGCTCATGCCGTCCGGGACCTTCAATTTTCGCGGCCAGCTCAAGAGCCTGATCTATTCGGCGATCATGGACTAGGATCCGGGGCTACAACGCCCAGAGCGGATCGCGACCGGATACAATTAGCGCCCTGTCCAAGGAGGGACGGGTTCACGCAAAATCGGCGACCACGCTGACTCGTGGCCTGTCTTCGAGCTCTCGAGAGCACGATGCGTTTTCGCGGACTCCGCGAAAGCGCTGAATCGTGCTCGGTCTTAGAGTCCTTGAGCGCGTTGCGATCCGCCAGGTTGGTTCCGTCCAAATGCAACGCGCTCGAGCGCGCTGCGCAACGGCCGGCTCCGTTCAGACGCAACGCGCTCCAGGCGGGCGGGGTCTACCGTCGAGGCGAGGCGCCTATTCAGCCGCGAGGCTGATGGTCGGTCCGCGCTCGCGGAAATTGATCGTCTTGAGATAGGCGATGCCTTCGTCGGCGATGTCGTCGCCGACCATCTTGTCGCCCTCGGCCCTGAGCTCCTCCATATCGACATACATGCCGTAGAAGGCGCGGGTGCGGTCGGTGATGATGCCGGCGTTGAGCAGGGTCTTGATCAGCACCCGGAAGATGTTGGTCGACCGCTTCATGTCCTCGCGCCGGGACTCGTCGGTGGCGATCTTGGCGATCTCCTCGAGCACCTTGTCCGGGTCGAGCCCGAACTCCTCATACAGATCGCGCTGCTCGGACGGCGAAACCAGATTGAACAGCAGCACCTGGAAGCAGTGCGCGGCCCAGTCCTCGACGATGGCGTGCTCCTCGGCGCTGAGCTTGGGCACGGTGCGGTCGGCCCAGATCTTGCCGAACTTGTGGTGGAACGCCTCGTCGGTCATCACCAGCTGCATCAGCTTACGGCCGAGCGGGTCGCGCAGCTCCTGGAAGAAGGTGGCGAAGGCCCCCATGGCGAGGCCCTCCACCAGCATCTGCATGCCGATGATCTTCTTATAGACCTCAGGGGCGTGGATGATCTCGACCAGGAGGTCCTTGAGGACGGCCGACACCTCCACCGGGCGTCCCCAGCGGGCCTTGATATATTTGGCGAAGGCGGTGACGTGCCGCGCCTCTTCACGGGTCTGGTTGGCGGCGTATTCCTGCGCCCCCTGATCGTACAGCACGTGGCAGAGCGAGGCGGAAAGGTTCAGGGCCCCCTGCTCGCCGTGCAGGATCGAGGAGAAGCTGCGCAGCAGCGACTTGTTGATGAACTGCGCCCGCAGCGACGGGTCCTTGAGGTGGTTTGAGACGTAATCCGTCTGCAGAGCAATGTTGAGCTCTTCGGACACCAGGGGCTCATTCATCATGTCCCACGGCTCGTCGAAGTCGATGTATTTCTTGTCGAGCGGGTCCCAGAAATGGTCGTGCGTGGCGCTGATGATCTTGTCGAAGGCCGTGGAGCGCTGGTTGTAGCGATCGAGATTGAGCAGGGCCTCGAAATCGTCCGGCGCCACGGCGTCGTACATCGAGTCCTTGGTGATATTTCCGTCAGCCATGGGGTCGCGCGCTCCAACAGAGGTCCCGTTGGCTTGCATTTCTTCCGCCCCAATGCCCCGGAGTCAAGAAAAATGACGGGGGCGTCAGGTTAGCTTGGCCGGGGCGCGCGAGGCCCCGTGCCCAGGTCCGACGGCGCCCAGAGACGGGGGGAACTGGCCCTAGCGCGCGTCCCGCCGGGCCTTGACCCGAAGACGCAGGGCGTTGAGCTTGATGAAGCCGGCGGCGTCGCGGTGGTCATAGGCGACCGCGCCCTCCTCGAAGGTCACCAGATCCTGATCGTAGAGGGAGTCGGGGCTCTCGCGGCCCACCACGGTGACATTGCCCTTGTACAGCTTCAGCTTCACCCGCCCATTGACCCGGGTCTGGGAGTGATCGATGGCCGCCTGCAGCATCTCGCGCTCAGGTGAGAACCAGAAGCCGTTATAGATCAACTCGGCATAGCGCGGCATCAACTCGTCCTTGAGGTGCATCGCGCCCCGGTCGAGCGTGATCGACTCGATGGCCCGGTGTGCGGCCAGGAGGATCGTTCCCCCGGGAGTCTCGTAAACGCCGCGCGACTTCATGCCGACAAACCGGCTCTCCACCAGGTCCAGGCGGCCGATCCCATTGTCGTGCCCCAGTTCGTTGAGCCGGGTCAGAAGGGCGGCGGGCGAGAGGGTCTGGCCGTCGATAGCCACCGCGTCGCCGCGCTCGAAGTCCACCGTGATGAGGGTGGGCCGGTCCGGCGCATCCTCCGGCGAGATGGTGCGCATGTGCACGAACTCGGGCGCCTCGAGGCTCGGATCCTCCAGCACCTTGCCCTCGGAGGAGGAGTGCAGAAGGTTGGCGTCGACGCTGAACGGCGCCTCGCCACGCTTGTCCTTGGCGATCGGGATCTGATGGCTCTCGGCGAAGGCCAGCAGGGCCTCGCGGCTCTTGAAGTCCCACTCCCGCCAGGGCGCTATGACGCGAATGTCCGGCTCAAGGGCGTAATAGCCGATTTCAAAGCGGACCTGATCGTTCCCCTTGCCCGTGGCGCCATGGCAGACCGCGTCGGCCCCGACCTTGCGCGCGATCTCGATCTGGGTCTTGGCGATCAACGGCCGGGCGATCGAGGTGCCGAGCAGATACTGCCCCTCATAGACCGTGTTGGCCCGAAACATCGGGAAGACATAGTCGCGGACAAACGTCTCCCGCAGGTCCTCGATGAAGATGTTTTCCGGCTTGATGCCCATAAGAAGGGCCTTTTCGCGCGCCGGGCCAAGCTCCTCGCCCTGACCCAGGTCGGCGGTGAAGGTGACGACCTCCGCGCCGTATTCGGTCTGCAGCCACTTGAGGATGATCGAGGTGTCGAGCCCTCCCGAATAGGCGAGGACGACCTTCTTCACGGGCGGATGGGCGGGCATGGCGGCATCTTTCGAAGGAGCGGAGGAAACCAGGAGACGGTGGAGGGCGGAAACCGGGGCGCTTTAATCGGCGCGAGCGCATCCCTGCAAGGTCTGGGGCAAGACGGGCTGGGGCGGGGGAGGGCGCCGGGGAGGCTCAGACGGCGATCTGGGCGCCCATCTCGACCACGCGTCCAGGCGGCAGCTTGAAGAAGTCGATGGGGCTGGCGGCGTTGCGCATCAGGAAGATGAACAGGTGGTCCTGCCAGGGCGGCATGCCGGAGCGGGCGTCGGGCACGAGGGATCGTCGTCCGAGGAAGAAGCTGGTCGACATGATGTCGAACTTCAGGCCGAGCTTCTTGCAGTGCGCCAGGGTCTTGGGGACGTTGGGGCTCTCCATGAAGCCATAGCGCAAGGTCACGCGCTTGAAGTCCGGACCGATGGCCTCGATCCGCACCCGGTCGTCCTCAGCCACGCGCGGGGTGTCGGCGGTCTCCACCGTCAGGAGCACATTGCGCTCGTGCAGGACCTTGTTGTGCTCGAGATTGTGCATCAGCGCGGCCGGGGCGAGATCGGGATTGGCGGTCAGGAACATCGCCGTTCCCGGCGCACGATGCGGCGGCTTGCGGGACAGGATCTCCACCAGGTCGGCGATCGGCTGGCTGTCCGAGCGGGTCTTCTCGGTCAGGATCCTCACACCCTTCGACCATGTCCACATGACGATCACCAGGGTCCCGCCGAACAGCAGGGGCAACCAGGCGCCGTCCGCGATCTTGGTCAGGTTCGAGGCCATGAACACCGTATCGATGAAGGCGATCGGGACGAGCAGGGCGATGATCTGGATCCAGCGCCAGCGCCACAGGCGCCGGGCCACCACGAACAGGACCGCCGTGCTGAGGAACATGGTCCCGGTCACCGCCGCGCCATAGGCCGCCGCCAGGCGGTGCGAGCTCTGGAAGATCACCAGAAGGATCAGGACGCCGACGGCCATCAGACCGCTCACCGCCGGCACATAGATCTGGCCCGACTGGGTCAGGGAGGTGCGGCGGATCTCGATGCGCGGCAAAAGGCCGACCTGTACAGCCTGACGGGTCATGGAGAAGGCGCCGGTGATCACCGCCTGGCTGGCGATCACGGCGGCCACCGTGGCCAGGGTCAGGACGGGCCAGTAGGCCTCATGCGGGGTCATGTCGAAGAACGGGCTGAGTCGCGCCCCGGGGTGGGTCAGCACCAGGGCCCCCTGGCCGAGATAGTTCAGCGCCAGACAGGGGAACACGAGGATCCCCCAGGCCGCCCGGATCGGATAGCGGCCGAACTGCCCCATGTCCGCGTAGAGGGCCTCGGCCCCGGTCACGGCCAGGAACACGCTGCCCAGGATGACGAAGCCAACCCGGCCGTTTTGCAGCAGGAAGCGCACCGCCCAGTAGGGATTGAAGGCGGCCAGGACGCCAGGGTCTGCCTTGAGATTGATCACGCCGAGAACGCCGAGGGTGAGAAACCACAGCGTCATGATGGGCCCGAAGAGCGCCCCCACCCGGTGCGTGCCGCGGGCCTGGGCCATGAACAGGCCGATGAGAATGGCTCCTGCGAGCGGCAGGACCAGAGGGGTCAGCACGGCGCCCACATGGGGCGCGCCCTTCAGGCCCTCCACGGCCGAGAGCACGGAAAAGGCCGGGGTGATGATCCCATCGGCGTAGAAAAGGGACACGCCCAGGATCCCCACCAGGAACAGCAGGGTCGAGGCCCGGCCGATGGCCGTCTGGGCCAGGTTCATCAGGGCCACGGGACCGCCTTCGCCGCCGTTGTTGGCGCGCATCAGCACCAGCACGTACTTGACCGTGACGATCAGGGTCAGGGTCCAGAGGATCAGGGAGACGACGCCGAGGACGGCCAGGTTCGGCGATCCGACGGGCCGGGAGTGGGCCAGGGCCTCGCGCAGGGCATAGAGGGGACTGGTGCCGATATCGCCGAACACCACGCCCACGGCGCCGAAGGACAGGGCGGCGAAGCTGCGCTTGCGACCGCGGACGGGCCCCGCCTTGGCTTTAGGCCCGGGGTCGGCGTCACAATCCTGCGAAATGGAGACCGGACCGGCCGGGGCCGGCGTCGCCGAGGCGGACGCGTCCAATCCTTATCCTCCAGGCCCGAGGGGGGCGCGGCCCGACCCGCATGGTCGAGCGGCGCGCGCCGTACACCCGAATGCGGACCTGTTCAATCGTCTCGAAGCGGGCGTCCCGCGGCTCATCGCGGCCGGGCTCCCAAGGGGGGGAAGCTCAGGGGCTTGCCTGAGAGCTTGTCTGGGGGCTTGCCAGGGGGATGGGCCGAGGTCTGGTAGGGCGCGGCCGTATCGTGCCGGACCAGATTGGTGGTCGAGGCGGCGAGACCCGAGAGCATGAACTGCACGGCCATGGCGCAGAGAATCAGGCCCAGGACCCGGATCACCACCGCCGCGCCCACCCTCCCCAGGGCCTTGGAGATCGCCTCCGTGAACCAGAATGAGGCGACGATCAGCAGGGCGATTCCCGCGATGACCCCGACCCCGATGGCGAAGCCTGTGGCGCCGAACCGCCGCGCCTCCTCGGCATAGATCACCACCGACGAGATCGCGCCTGGGCCAATCAGCAGGGGCATGCCAAACGGTACGATCAGGCGCTCGAACTGACGCAGGGCGTCGGCGCGGGAGGACAGCGCCGCGGTCTCGCCGCTTGGACCGCCCATGGTCTGGACCAGGTCGCCGCGCGCCATGTCCAGCCCGAGCAGGAGCAGCAGCACCCCGCCGGCGATGCGGAAGGCTGGCATGGAAATGCCGAAGAACCGCAACAGGGCGAGGCCCGTAAGGAAGAAGAAGGTCAGGAAGGCGAAGGCGAAGATGGCGATATAGATCGCTGTCAGTCGGCGCCCGCCCGATGACGATCCCGCCGTCGCCGCCGCGAACAGGGGCACGCTGCCGATCGGATCGATCAGGGCGAACAGCGCCACGAAGAAATTGATCGCGAAATCGGCCGGCCCCATGGCCCAGCCATACCGCATCCAAGCCCGGCTCAGAAGTCTGCTCGCGTCGGCGTCGGCTGACGCGGAGGGAGCCGTCAGAAATCGACCGCGACGCCCTTACGCTCCCAATCGCCATAGCGCGTGGGTTCGGGGCCCTTGTAGCCGCCCTCCTCGGGGACCTGCCCGTCCGCCGCCTCTCGGGTCGCGCGCCGCGCGGCCGCCTCGGCCAGGGCGCGCTTCGCCGCCGGGGTGAGCGCCTTGCCAGGGGCCGCGTGAGGGGGATCGGGAAGGCTCATGCGACGCCTTAAACGCCGCCTCTGGCGAGATCGCAAGCTGTGCGAGGGCGCGCGTCGCGCTTGCCCCCGGCGTCCGGGCTTGGCAGGAGAGCGGCCGTCCATGCGTCCGTCCCGATCCCTTCCGCCGCCGCTCCTCGCCCGATCGGCCGCGCTTGGCCTCCTTGAGGGGGCCCTGACCCACCGCGGTGGGCTGGAGGGGGCGCTCGCCGCCCCGGCCCTCGCCGCCCTCTCGTCCCAGGACCGCGCCTTCGCCCGGGCTCTGGCCATGGCCACTCTGAGGCGCCTGGGCGTGATCGATCAGGTTCTCCGCGCGCGCCTCGCCAAACCGCCGCCGGATCGGGTGCGCGACATTCTTCGCCTTGGCCTCGCCCAGGCCTTCTTTCTCGATACGCCGGATTTCGCCGCTGTGGACACGAGTGTGGCCCTGGCCCCTCGGGCGTTTCGCGGCCTGGTCAACGCGGTCCTGCGCGGCGCCCTGCGCGAGGGGCCGCTTCCGGACGACCCGGCCGGCCTCGCCCCCGACTGGCTGCTGGCCCGCTGGCGCGCCCAGTTCGGCGAGGCGCAGGCGCTTGGCGTCGCCGCCGCCATCGCCGATGAGCCCGACCACGATCTCAGCCTTCGGGACCCCGATGATGGTGAGATGGTCACGGCGCTGGAGGCGCGTGCCCTGGGCGCGGGCAGCATCCGGCTGGAGCGGCGAGGCGATCCGGCGAGCTGGCCCGGCTATGCCGAGGGCCGCTGGTGGGTTCAGGACGTGGCCGCCGCCGCGCCGGCGCGCCTGGCCCGCCCCGCCCCTGGCAAGACCGCCTTGGACATGTGCGCGGCCCCTGGCGGCAAGACCCTGCAACTGGCCAGCGCCGGGGCGACGGTGACCGCGCTGGACCTCTCCGCCCCGCGTCTCGCCCGCCTGACCGCCAATCTCAAGCGCACGGGCCTCGCGGCCGAATCGGTCGCCGTCGACGCCACGCGTTGGGAGGATGACCGTCGCTTTGATATTGTCCTCCTCGACGCCCCGTGCAGCTCCACCGGCGCCTTTCGGCGTCACCCGGACGTCTTGTGGAACGCCCGCCCCTCGGATCTGGCGAGCCTCGCGCGGGTGCAGAGCCGCCTGTTGGCCGCCGCCGCCGCCCGCCTCGCCCCTGGCGGGGTGCTGGTCTACAGCGTCTGCTCCCTGGAAGCCGAGGAGGGCGAAGCCCAGGCCAAGGCGATCCTCTCGCGCCACCCCGAATTGCGAACCGATCCGATCGCTCCGGGCGAGGCGGGCACGACGCCCGCCAGCCTGACCCCGGAGGGCTGGTTGCGCCTGCTGCCGCACCATCGCGAGGGCGGCCAGGATGGGTTCTTCATCGCCCGCCTTGTCCGGCCCGCCTGAGCGACCCGCGTCCGCGCCGCTTGATTTGCCGCCGGGCCCGGCCTAGTCCTGCCGCCCTCGCGTAACTGGCGATGCTTAAAGGTGGGGTCCCACCGGGGAGCGCGAGGGGGATCTTTCATCTCCGTTTTGCCGCGCGCCTGGGCTTTCCTCATCCTCTTGCCGGAAGGAGCCCGATCATGCCTGCCGCCCCCAATCTGCCCCCTGCGCCCGATCTCGTACGTCCTGCGCGGGCGCTGATTTCGGTCTCGGACAAGACCGGCCTTGTCGAGTTGGGCCGCGCGCTGAGCGCCCTGGGCGTCGAGCTCGTCTCCACGGGCGGCACGCGGGCGGCCCTGGCGGCGGCGGGCCTGGCGGTGCGGGACGCCTCCGACCTGACCGGCTTTCCCGAAATGATGGACGGGCGGGTCAAGACGCTGCACCCGGCGATCCATGGCGGTCTTCTGGGCGTGCGGGACGCCCCGGAACACGCCCGGGCCATGCGCGAGCACGGCATCGGCGCCATCGATATCCTGTATGTGAACCTCTACCCCTTCGAGGCCGTCTCGGCCGGAGGGGCGGATCTGGAGACCTGCGTCGAGAACATCGACATCGGCGGCCCGGCCATGGTCCGCTCGGCGGCCAAGAACCACGCCTATGTGGCCGTCTGCACAGAACCGGGGGATATGGAGGCGGTGGTCGCCGCCCTCCAGGCCGAGGGCGGCACGCGGCTGGAGCTGCGCCGGCGCCTGGCCGCCCGCGCCTATGCCCGGACCGCGGCCTATGACAGCGCCATCGCCGACTGGTTCGCCGGGCAGGTGGAAGCCGGGCCCTGGCCCGAGCGCAAGCGCATCACCGGCGCGCTGCGCCAGACCATGCGCTATGGCGAGAATCCGCACCAGGCCGCCGCCCTCTACACGGTGGGCGCCGCCCGGCCCGGCGTCGTCACGGCCCGGCAGCTCCAGGGCAAGGCGCTGAGCTACAACAACATCGCCGACACCGACGCCGCCTTCGAGCTGGTGGCCGAGTTCGAACCCAAGGCCGGCGCCGCCGTGGCCATCATCAAGCACGCCAATCCGTGCGGCGTGGCCGTGGCGGGCGACCTTCTCACCGCCTATCGCCGCGCCCTCGCCTGCGACCCGGTGTCGGCCTTCGGGGGCATCGTGGCGCTTAATGGGACGCTGGACGGCCCCACGGCGCGCGAGATCGTCGAGATCTTCACCGAGGTGGTGATCGCCCCCGACGCCGATCCAGAGGCCCAGGCGGTATTCGCCAAGAAGAAGAACCTTAGGCTGCTTCTCACCGGCGCCCTGCCCGACCCGCGCGCATCGGGCGAGACATTCCGCTCCGTGGCCGGGGGCATGCTGGTCCAGTCGCGCGACGCCGCGCGTCTGACCGCCGCCGACCTCAAGATCGTCACCCGTCGCCCGCCCACGGAGGCGGAGCTGGCCGACATGCTGTTCGCCTTCACCGTGGCCAAGCACGTCAAGTCCAACGCCATCGTCTTCGCCAAGGACGGTCAGACCGGCGGCATCGGGGCGGGTCAAATGAACCGGCGTGACTCCGCGCGGATCGCCGCCTTGAGGGCGGGCGAGGCGGCCGAGCTGGCGGGGCTGCCCACCTCCTTCGCGCACGGCTCGGCCTGCGCCTCTGACGCCTTTTTCCCCTTCGCCGACGGCCTGCTGCAGGCGGTCGAGGCCGGGGCCACGGCGATCATCCAGCCGGGCGGGTCGATTCGCGACGACGAGGTGATCGCCGCCGCCGACGCCGCCGGAGTGACCATGGCCTTCACCGGCCTGAGGGTCTTCCGGCACTGACCGTTCTGGATCGGGCGCGGGCCTCAGCCCCGGGCGAGGTCGCGCAGGGCGGCGTTGGCCAGGGTCAGCTTGGCGAAGGTCCAGTCCCCGCCGGATCGTTCGATCTCCTCCAGCACCTTGCGCGTGGCGCGGACCTTTGCGGCATGGGCGGCCGTCCATGCGGCCGCGGCGCCGACATCGGCCGCGGGATCGGCGCTGGCCTGACCGGCGAAGCGCATCACCGCGCCGGCCAGTGCGGCCTGCTCGGCCAGCATGTCCTCCAGCAGCCGGCGCGTGGCGAGACGCTCGAAGCGGTCGCCCTTGCCCCGGGAGCCCGCCGCCGCGCGCAGCTTGTCGAAGCCGAACTGTCCGCCGACCCGGTGATAAACATAGGCCGTGTTGGCGATCGGCCAGGCGGCGCTCCGGGCGAGCTCGGCCAGGGCTGGGGCTGAGGTCAGACAGCGCATCAGGGCAACCTGGTGGGCGAGGGCGCGCGGGGCGCCGCGCTTGACCCAGGCCGCGCCGCGTCGCGCCGCCGCCTTGGCCTCGACGCTGGACAGGACCGCGGGGATCAGCGGCTTGAGCGCGTCCAGGGCCGGGCGATAGGTTTCGACCAGGCTCTCCACCCCACCCTCGCGGCCCGCCCCGCGGGCGAGGCCATAGGTCAGGCCACGCAGGACCAGAACCAGCTCCCGAAACAGATCGAGCTGGCCGCCGGCGGGAATCTGGCCGTCCAGGGCGGCGACCTGCGACCAGATTTCAGAAAAACGCAGGGCCTCGCGCGCCGCTTCGAAGGCGACGATCAGGGTGGTGGCGTCGCAGCCTGCGGCGGCCTTCAGCCGATCGGCAAAGGTTGGTCCGCAGAGATTGACGAGGTCGTTGGCCAGGGTCGTGGCGATGATTTCGCGCCGAAGCCGGTGCTGCGCCATCTCCTCGGAAAAGCCCGCCATCGCCTTGGGGAAGTAGCGCTGAAGGGTGGTTACGAACCAGGCGTCGTCCGGTCCGCGGGAGGCCACAAGGTCGTCGAACAGCTCCAGCTTGCCATAGGCCAGGAGGACAGCGAGTTCGGGCCGGGTCAGGCCCTTTCCGGCCTTGGCGCGCTCGCCAAGGGCCTCGCGGCCCGGCAGACCCTCCAGCTTCCTGTCGAGCCGTCCTCTCGCCTCCAGATCGGCCATGAACTGGGCCTGGGCGTCGAGGTCCGCGCCGGCGCTGGCCTCGAGGAGGCTGAGCGCCAGGGTCTGGTCGTAATTGTGCGCCAGGACGTGGGTCGCCACGTCGTCGGTCATGCGCGCCAGGAGCGGATTGCGCTTGTCCGCCGGCAGGCGCCCGGAGTGCTCGGCGAGACCGGCCAGGATCTTGATGTTCACCTCGTGGTCGGACGTGTCGACCCCGGCGGAGTTGTCGATCGCGTCGGTGTCGATCCGACCGCCGGCCAGGGCGAACTCGATGCGTCCGGCCTGGGTAAAGCCCAGATTGGCCCCCTCACCGACCACCTTGCAGCGCAGCTCCGCGCCATTGACGCGGATCTCGTCATTGGCCTTGTCGCCCACGTCCAGATGGCTCTGGCCCGCGGCCTTCACATAGGTGCCGATGCCGCCAAGATAGAGCAGCTCCACGCGCGCCTTGAGGATGGCCCGCATGATCTCTGACGGGGTCGCCTCCTCGGCGGTCAGGTCCAGCGCCGCGCGGGCTTCGGGCGAGAGCGGAATCGATTTCTGGCCGCGCGGCCAGACCCCGCCCCCCGCGGAGATCCGGCTCCGGTCATAGTCGTCCCAGGACGAGGCGGGCAGCGCGAACAGCCGGGCCCGTTCCGTCCAGCTCCTCTCCGGATCAGGCGTCGGATCGATGAAGATGTGCCGATGGTCGAAGGCGGCGATCAGCCGCAGGGTTTTCGAGAGCAGGAGGCCATTGCCGAACACGTCGCCCGACATGTCCCCGACCCCGACCACCGTGGTCGGCTCAGCCTGGATGTCCTTGCCCAGTTCGCGGAAATGCCGCTTGACCGACTCCCAGGCGCCGCGCGCGGTGATGCCCATGGCCTTGTGGTCGAACCCAGCGGAGCCGCCCGAGGCAAAGGCGTCGCCCAGCCAGAACCCGTACTCGGCCGCCACGCCGTTGGCGATGTCGGAAAAGGTCGCCGTGCCCTTGTCGGCGGCGACCACCAGATAGGGGTCTTCCGCGTCGTGGATCACCATGTCGCGCGGCTGGATCACCTGACCGCCGGCGGCTAGATTGTCCGTCAGGTCGAGAAGGCCGCAAAGGAACATCTTATAGGCGCGAATGGCCTCCTGCTGCACCTCCCTGGGCGCGGCGCCGCGCGGAAGCTGCTTGGGATAAAATCCGCCCTTGGAGCCGACAGGCACGATGACCGCGTTCTTGACCTGCTGCGCCTTGACCAGGCCCAGCACCTCGGTGCGGAAGTCGTCGCGGCGGTCGGACCAGCGCAGGCCGCCCCGGGCCACCGGTCCAAATCGCAGGTGGACGCCCTCCACCACCGGTGAGGCGACGAAGATCTCGCGGAAAGGCTTGGGCGCGGGCAGGTCCGCCAATTCGCGGCTGGCCACCTTGAAGCTGATATAGGGCTTGGGCGCCCCCTGGGCGTCGCGCTGGTAGAGGTTGGTGCGCGTGATGGCCTGGACCAGGGCGGACAGGCGGCGAAGCACGCGGTCATCGTCCAGGCTCTGGACATCGCGCAGGGCCGCCTCGATGGCGGCGCCCAGGCTGGCCGCCTCGCTCGCCCGGGCCTTCAGCGACGCGCCGGTCGCCGGGTCGAAACGCACGGCGAAGAGTTTGAGGATCAGGCGCGTCACCGCCGGATAGGCCGCCACGGCCGCCTCCTGCACCGCCTGGCTGGGATCGAGCCCGGACTGCTGGCGATAGCGGGCGAGGGCGCGGATCAGCGCCGCCTCGCGCCAGGTGACCCCCAGCTCCAGCACAAGACGATTAAAGCCGTCGCTCTCGGTCTGGCCGGTCCAGACGGCGATGAAGGCGTCTTCGAACGGACCTCGCACGTCCTCAAAGCGCAGGCGCTCACCCTGCTCGTCATCGACGACGAATTCGTGGGTCCAGATCTTGCCCTTGCCGTGGCCGTTGCCGGGAGTGACCGGGAAGCCCTCCTCGGAGAGCGCGTTGAGACCCATATGGCTCAGGATCGGCAACACGGCCGAAAGCGGGGCGGGCTCCGCGCCGCGACGATAGAGCTTGAACCGGAAGGCGCGCGGTCCGTCTTCCGGACGACGAAAGGCCCGCACGGCCACATCGCCCTCGCCAGCCAGACCCTCGGCCTGCCGCGCGTCCCTCAGACCTTCCTCGGCGTCGTAGAGATCGCGATAGCCCAGCGGAAAGGCGCCGGACCAGGTCTTGAGCAGGCGCTGCACCGCGCCCGAGTCGCTTTCCTCGCGCCGGACGGCGACCTCGAAATCGTCCTCCCAGGTCCGCGCCGCCCGGGCCAGGGCCGCCTCGACCTCGCCTAGGTCGGGATCACGCGCCTCGCCGGGCGTCACCGTCAGGATGAAGTAGACCCGCGCGAGCGGCGAGTCGTTGTAGCTGGGATAGAAGGCGATCACCGTGCCTTTGAAGGCGGTCTCCAGGATCGCGGCGGCCCGGCGGCGCAGACGCTCGTCATAGCGGTCGCGCGGGGCGAAGAAGAGCACGGTGATGAAGCGGTCGAACGGGTCGCGCCGCGTGAACAGCTTGACCTTGGGGCGATCGGTCAGATGCAGGATGTCGCGCGCCACGGGCAGCAGGGCCTCGGCGCTGACCTGAAACAGCTCGTCACGCGGGAAGGTCTCGAGAATCTGGCTCAGCTTGACCGCGTTGTGGCTCCCCGCCGGGAAGCCGGCGGCGGCGATCACGGCGTTGATCTTGGTGCGCAGGATCGGGGTGTCGCCGGCCGCGCCGTCGGTGGCGTCGGCGGTGAACAGTCCGACAAAGCGCACCTCGCCGGAGGCCTTGCCGTCGGGGCCGTAACGACGCACGCCGATATAGTCGAGATAGCTGCGCCGATGGACGCGGGAGCGGTGGTTCGACTTGGCTACGACCAGGGGGGGAGCGTGGGCGAGGCCCTCGCGCAGTTCAGGCGACAGCACGGCCGGCTCGGCGTCCCGGCGCAGGACCACGCGGCTGGCGTCGCTCAGGACGCCAAGGCCGGCGGCCGGGTCATAGGTCGGTTCTTCGGCCGCATAGCCGCCCTCGGCGGTTCGCGGATAGTCGTAGACCCGCGCCCCGAGAAACACGAAGTGGCCGTCGCCCAACCAGCGTAGAAAGGCGATGTCCTCGGCCAGGGACGCGGTGTCGCCGGGAGCCGAGCGCTGCAGCTCCTCGATCGCGTGGGCCATCAGGGCGCGCATGGCGGCAAAGTCGCGCTCCGCCGCCTGCACGTCGGCCAGGGTCAGGCGCAGGGCCTCGACATAGCGCGCGCGCCGCACCGGCCCGGTGGGCCCAAGCCAGACCTGGATCATCGAGCGGCGGGCCTCGCCCGGGCCGATGAGCGGATGGAACATGGCGCGGATCTCACCACCCCACTCGGCCACCTCGGCCATCACCGAATCGACGATGAACGGCGCGTCGGGCTGGACAATCTCCAGCACGTCCATGCCCAGGCTCCGCCCGCCCTCTCCCAGGGCCGGGGTGATGCGGATTTGCGGCTCGGCGCCGGAAAAGGCCTCGCCGAAGCGCCAGAAGGTGGCCAGGGCCGCCGCCAGGTCGGAGGGGCTCACCCCGTGCAGCTCGGCGGGCCGGTAGTCGGCGAGGACGTGGGCGAGGAACTGGCCCTGTTCGGACGAGAGGGAGGCGACGCCCAAGGCGCGTTGAAAGGCGTCAAGCCATTCCGGGGTCAAGGCCATGCTTTCTTGGGAAAATGATTGATTGTCAGGCATATCCGCCTCGGTTTTGGGCGCTTTAGACCTTCGCGCCCCGCGCCGGAAGCGGGGACGACCGAAAAATCAGCCCCGTCTGAGCGCCCGATCAGGCTCGCCGTCCGCCGACAGCAGCACAGCCAGCCAGCGTGTTCCGTCGAACTGGGCAAGGATCAGCATGGCCAGCACGGTCAAAGGCGTGGACAGGAACATGCCCGCCAACCCCCAGAGCGCGCCCCAGAAGGCCAGGGACAGCAGGACGACGAGGGGATCCATGTTCAGGCTATCGCCCTGCATGCGCGGCAGGACGACATTGCCGACGATGAAGGTGACCAGCCACAGCCCGCCGCCCACGGCGACAGCCTGCCAGGGGCCGGGAAATTGCACGACCGCGAAGAGCGTCGGCAGGAGGATGGCGACGAGGGCGCCGAAGATCGGCACATAGTTGACGATGAAGATCAGAAAGCCCCAGAAGATCGCGTTCTGCAGGCCCACCATCGCCATGACCGCCCAGGACACCACGGCGATCATCAACCCGGTCACGGTCTGGATCCAGAGGTAGCGCTCCACCGAGTCGCGCACGCTCTCGAAGACCCGAAGCGCGTTCTGCCGGGCGGGCCGTCCGGCGAACAGCTTCACCGCCTTGCGTCCGAAGGCGTGCTTTGAGGCGATCAGAAAGCCCAGATACACGAGGACAAACAAGGCTTCGGAGAGGAAGCCCTGAAACGCCAGGGCGATGCGGCCCAGATAGGCCGTGGGATCGAGGCTGAGCGCCATCCGCGCGGCGGTCCCGGGCTGGCTGATCCGCAGGCTCTGAGCCCCGGCGGTCAGGAGGCCGATCAGACGGGGCTGGGCGCTCGACAGGGTCTCGACAAAGCCGCCGGCGCGGCTGGCCAGGATCAGCACGGCAATGAAGAACGCCCCGGCGGCCACGCTGACCGCCAGAACGGTCGCCAGTCCGGTGGGCAAGGCCGGGACGCGGCCGCTGAGCTGCCGCGCGAGGCTGTCCACCATCACCGCCAGGAACATGGCGAGCAGCAAAGGCGTGAGCACATCGGCCAGGGACCGAAGGGCCGCGCCGGCAAGGATCACGGCGATCACCACGAGCGCGTTGCGCGCCACGGCGCTGGGATGGTCGAGAGCCATGGGACGAGCTTTTTCTGTCCAAGATCGCCCGGTCAAGGCGCCGCCGCTCGGGTCTTGCCTGGGCCCGGCCCCCGCGTCCAAGGATGAGGAGGCAAGGATGGCGAGCATGATCGCGCTTCTGACCAGCGCCGATACGGTGAAGATCTCGGCGGCGAGGGCCGTGCTGGCGGCGGGAGGCGTGCCCTGCTTCGTCTTCGACACCGGCGCAGGCGGACTTTGGGGCGCGGCCATCCCGCAACGGGTGATGGTCGAGGAGACCGATCGCATCGCCGCCCGCCGGCTGCTTATGGCGGCCGGCTTCATCGAGGCCGCGGACGGGGACTGGGATCTGCGCCCCAACCCCTGGGAGGAGGGCGGTTAGCCCCGCGCCTCGCCGCCCGTCGTTCGCCCGTCGTTCGTCCGCCGCTTGCCCGTCGCCCGGCGTGGCGTGGTAGAGATTGGCGGCGCATCAGTTCACGGGACGCCATGGATCTCTGGGCCGACTTCCTGACCAATCGCGGCAAGGTGATCCACAAGTGGGAGCACTATTTCCCCGTCTATGAGCGCCATTTCGGGCCGTGGCGGGGGCGCACCCTGACCCTGTTCGAGATCGGTGTGGCGCGCGGCGGCTCCCTGCAGATGTGGCGCCGCTTCCTGGGTCCTGGCGCGCGCATCGTCGGCCTGGACATCGATCCGCGCTGTCGCGCCCACGAGGAGGACGGCGTCGCGGTGCGCATCGGCGATCAGGCCGACCCCGACTTCCTGGCGGCGGTGATGGACGAGTTTGGCGCCCCGGACCTCGTGCTCGATGACGGCAGTCACCAGATGGCCCACATCCGGGCCAGCTTCGATGCGCTCTATCCACGCCTGTCCAAGAACGGGGTCTATCTGGTGGAGGACCTGCACACCGCCTACTGGCCCGAGTTCGGCGGCGGTCTCGACGCGCCGGAGAGCTTCATCGCCCATGCCAAGGCGCTGGTGGACCGGCTCAACGCCGATCACGCCCGGGGCCAGATCGCCGTCGACGCCTTCACGCGCGAGACCCTCTCCATCTGCTTCTACGACAGCATGGTGGTGTTCGAAAAAGGCGCGCCGGTGCGCAAGACGGCCCCCGCCATCGGCTATGAAACGCGCGGCCTGATCCCTGTTCCGCGCCCCGCGCGCAGGCCCAAAGCGGCGGGCAAGACCGGGGGAAAGTGACGCGCCGCCCCTCGCCCTGGCGCGCAACGCGTCGGGACGAATTGACTTTCGCCCGTCCCTTCCCCTATACGCGCGGCTCTTTTCGGATCGAACCCCCCGCCACGAGTCATCCCATGAAGGTCAGAAGCTCGCTCAAGACGCTCAAGACGCGTCACCGCGACTGCAAGCTCGTGCGTCGCAAGGGTCGCCTGTACGTCATCAACAAGACCGATCCCCGCTACAAGGCCCGCCAGGGCTGACGCGCGCGCCTTTCGGCGCGAATCGGGTCGACCAGAACGCCCCGGCGAGACTCGCCCGGGGCGTTTTTCTTTGGCTTGAAGGGCTGGCGGCTTGAAGGGGTTCCCGGACGGGGCTCAGGCCGCCTCTCGCGCTCCGGCTCGGCCGCGACGCAGGCGGGCGAGGCGCCTCAGACGGCGCCAGAAGCGACGCTTCTCCGGCTCGGGATAGGGCTGCAGAAGGTGCAGGAACTCCTCGGCGCAGGCGCGCCAGGAATAGCCCTCCGCCACCTTGCGCACATGGGCGCGGTCCAGCTTGAGCGCCGCCAGAGCGGCCTCGGCGAGGCCGTCCTGCTGCCCCGGCGCAAGGACCCCCGCCCCGGTGCCGGGAATGATATCCACCGGTCCAGGGGCCGAGAAGGCCGCCACCGGCGTACCCGCGCCCCAGGCCTCCAGCAGCACCAGACCGAAGGTGTCGGTGAGCGAGGGAAACACGAACACGTCCGCGCAGGCATAGTGCGCGGCCAGCTCGGCGTCGAACTTGGCCCCGACGAAGCGCACATCCGGAAAGCGCGCCGCAAGCTCCGCCCGCTGCGGCCCATC
The DNA here is from genome assembly GCA_027452265.1 of Caulobacteraceae bacterium. GTDB lineage: Bacteria > Pseudomonadota > Alphaproteobacteria > Caulobacterales > Caulobacteraceae > Acaudatibacter. Next base: position 6,340 of record DAIDGR010000007.1, on the reverse strand, counting down.
GCCCACCACGACCTTGGAGCCGGGCAGGTCGAGCGAGACAAAGGCCTCGATGTTCTTCTCGACCGCGACGCGGCCGACATTCAGGAACACCGGCCGGGGCAGGTCGGCGAAGATGTCCGGCTCATCCGCGCGGCGCGGCCGGAACAGCGTCGTGTCCAGGCCCTTGGACCACAACGAGATGTTGCGAAAGCCGTGCGCCTCCAGCTCCTGGCGCATGGAAGGCGTCGCCACCATCAGCCGGCCCGAGGGCCGGTGGAACCATCGCAGATAGGCGTAGCCGGCCGCCAAAGGCAGGGGCAGGCGGGCCGAGACATATTCGGGAAAGCGCGTGTGGTAGCTGGTGGTGAAGGGAAGGTTCCACTCCAGGCAGATGCGTCGCGCCGCCAGGCCGATCGGGCCCTCGGTGGCGATATGGATGGCCTCCGGCTCAAAGGTCTTGAAGCGCTCGCGCACCTTTTCGTGCGCCCCCACCGCCAGGCGGATCTCCGGATAGGTCGGCATGGGGAGGGTGGGAAACTGGTCGGGGCTGATGACCTCGACCGTCTCGCCCATCTCGCGCAGTTCCGCGACGACGCGCGTCAGGGTGCGGACGACGCCATTGACCTGCGGCGTCCAGGCGTCGGTGGCGAGAAGAATTCGCATGAGGGGGCGAGGGGCTCCGGCGTCAGAGGCCGCGCCGCGCTCAGGGGCGACCGCGACGCAGCAATCATAGACGAGCCGCGCCGTGCGGCCCAGTCGACGATTTCCAGGGCGCCGTCCAGATGTTCCACGAGGGCGGTGCAGCTTTCCACCCAGTCGCCGTCATTGACATAAAGCACGCCGGAGATCTCGCGCAGGGCCGCGCGGTGGATATGGCCGCAGATCACCCCGCTGAGACCGCGTCGCCGCGCCGCCTCGGCCGCGCCGGCTTCGAACGCCTCGATATAGCGCCGGGCCCGGCCCACGGTCGTCTTGACCTGGGTCGACAGGCTCCAATAGCCGAGCCCGAGGCTCCGTCTGGCGTGGTTGAGCCAGGTATTGGCGGCCACCAGCGCCTTGTAGGCGGCCTCCCCGATCCAGGCCCTGAGAAACGGGCGCCGGGCCAGGACGTCGAACTGGTCGCCATGCGCCACCAGAAAGCGGCGGCCGTCGGCGGTCTGATGCACAGTTTCAGCGACCACCTCGACGCCGGCGAAATGCACGCCGCCGAACTCGCGCAGGCGATCATCGTGATTGCCGGGCACATAGGTCACCGGAACGCCGGCCTGGGCGAAGGCCAGCAGGCGCCGCACCACCGAGTCGTGCGCGGGCGGCCAGCGCCAGCCCCGCTTCAGCCGCCAGCCATCGACGATGTCGCCCACCAGGTAGAGACGCTCGCAGCTCACCGAGTCGAGAAAATCGGCCAGCAACTCCGCCTGGCAGTCAGGCGTCCCCAGATGAACATCCGAGATGAAGACGCTCCGATAGGCGAAGACCCCGGTCGCGCGCTGGTCCATGGCCGATCAACCCCCGCTGATCCCACCTTGGCCTCTAGGTTGATTGCTTGTCGCTTTTGTGAATCCCGGACGGGCGGGATCCGCGCGGCCCGGGCTGATCGTCAGGGGACGGATGAAACCGCGTCAGACGGCAGGGGATGTCCGACGCTGACCGACTCCGCCGGGGCCGGTGGGGCCGGGACGAGGCGCAGGCCCTTGAACCACATCTTCAAGGCTTCGAGGTGGATCGCCGCCACGACCTTCAGGGTCAGAAAGGGCAGGGCGAGGAACTGTCGCAGCAGGGCCGCGTCGCTGAGCTCGGACCTCGTCCCGGTGAATGCGGCGAAGATCAGCTTCTCTCCGAGCGCGCCCTCGGCTCCGGTGCGCGCATAGCCCTCGACGATCACACTTAAGGGGGCGGGGTCCAAACGGCCGTCCCGGTCCGGGTCGCCCGGCGGGCGGACGGCGAAGCGATAGGCCATGTCCATGCCCATGAACGGTGAGACATGGAAGGCTTTGTCGCAGGCTTGGCGCAGGACCCCGGACGCCTCGCCGGCCTTGGGGCGGGCTGTCGGAACGACATAGGCGTGACGCTGACCGAAGGTATTGTGAACCTCGTAGATCACCGCCGCGAGGCGCCCAGAGGCGTCTTCGCAGAAGAACAGGCTGAGGGGATTGAAGACAAAGCCTAGCACCTTGGGCATGGCCAGAAGCCGGATGCGCCCCGGCGTGAAGCCGAGCCCGGCGGCCTTGAGCTGAGACTCGGCGAAGGCGCGGAGGCTTTGCCGGGGTGCTCGCCGCCCGGTTCCGTGGTCGCCGTCATCCAGGCTGAAGAGGTTGAAGCGGTTGTGCGAGAACCAGGTCAGGCGCGCGGCCAGGGCGTCGAGGCCGTCCACGTCAAACAGCATCTGGAACACGCCATAGCGCAGATGATGGCGGCGCGGGGCGAAGCGGGTGTGGACCACCTCTCCGACATAGAGCGCCTCGCCGCTCACGCGGCGTCGCCCAGGGCGGACAGTTCAACCGGATCCGGTCGCGCCGCGTGATCGTGTGGCGGCTCGCCCAAGGGGGCGCGGGTCGGACGCGGCGGGGGAGGGCCGAGGTGGATGCGGTCGGACTCGCCGGTCACACGCCAGGGCCGGCGCACCCCGCCCAGCTGCTCGGCCACGGCCAGGCCCGCCTGCAGGCCGTCCTCGTGGAAGCCGGAGCCGAAATGTGCGCCACACCACCAGACTCCGCCCTCGCCCTGCAGACTCCAGAGCTGCTCCTGCGCCCGCAGGGCGGCCGCGTCGAAGCGCGGATGCATATAGGTCTCGGTATGGATCACCGTCTTCGGGTCTGGCTCCGCCACAGGGTTCAGCGTGACGAACAGCGGCGTCTCGCGCGGCAGGTCCTGAAGGCGGTTCATCCAGTAGCTGACGCAGAGGGCCTGATCCGACCCCTCGCCGCGGCCGATATAGTTCCAGGCCGACCATGTGGCGCGCCGCCGGGGCATCAGGGCCGGGTCGGTGTGCAGGACCGCCAGATTGCGTGAATAGCCAAAGGCCCCCAGCACCGCGCGCTCTCTGGGGCTGGGCTGATCGAGCAGGGCCAGGCCCTGGTCCGCGTGGGTCGCCACCACCACCTGGTCGAACAGCTCCACGCCCCCGGCGGCGTCGCGCACCTCGACCCCCGCACGCGTGCGGGCGATCCGCACCACCGGCGCCCCGGTACGGATGCGACCCTTCAGCGGGGCGGTCAGGCGCTCGACATAGGCCCGGCTGCCCCCGTCCACCGTGCGCCAGATCGGGCGATTGACGATCTTCAGAAGACCGTGGTTCTCGAAGAAGCGGATGAAGGCGGCGGCGGGATAGTCCTGGATATCCCGGGTCGAGGCTGACCAGATCGCCGCCGCCTGGGGCAGGATATGGTCGTCCTGGAAGGCGCGCCCATAGCCCTGGGCGTTGAGATAGTCGCCAAGGCTGGCCCCCTCGGCGTCCAGGGCGCAGGCGTGGCCCGGCGCCTCACGATAGAACCGCACCAGGTCGCGCAGCATGGCCCAGAAGCGCGGGCGAAAGAGATTGCGCGCCTGAGAGAACAGGGTGACGAGATTGTCGCCGCCATACTCCATGCGGCCGTCGTCCAGACTGACCGCAAATCCCATGTTCGAGACCTTGGTCGGCACCTCGAGGTGGGCGAAGAGAGCGGTGAGATTGGGATAGGTGATTTCGTTATAGACGATGAAGCCCATATCGACCGGCAGGGCGGCGGCGGTGCGCCCCGGGTGGACCGCGTCCACCGTGTGGCTGTGTCCGCCCAGACGCGGCTCGGCCTCGTACAGGGTCACCTGATGCGCCTGATTAAGGAGCCAGGCCGCCGACATGCCCGAGATCCCGGCGCCGACCACGGCGATTTTCAGTGGAGCGTCCCGGCCGTCTTGGATCACAGGGTCCTGACCTTCCATCCATCGTTCGTTGTCTGCATGTCTGGCGCCGTCCCGCCGCTCGCCGAACCCGTTTTCGCCAGGCCGCGGGACTTGACGCGCTCAAGAGACGTCGCAACGCCTTTTACGCGGGCGAAGGCGGTACGGATCAGGGGGCCGGCAACCTTGGAGACCAGAGTCGATGGGCTCGGAGATGGGGTGATCCGTCCGCCTGGACGGGTCGTAGAGAAGTCATGCATGTCGCGCGGCTCAGTCCCCCAAAATCCGGCGCCTGGCCCTCTCGTCCGTCGCGCCTCTCGCGTCCGGGCGCGACGTGGCGCCCCGATGCGACGGACGGACGCCGCGTGAGCCTCCACCAGGACCCATCCCCCTGCCAAGGGCCCGGCGGCTTCTCGCACCTGATCACGGCCATCGCCGAGCGCGGCGACCGCGACGCCTTCGCCTCTCTCTTCCAGCATTTCGCGCCGCGCGTGAAGAGCTACCTTCTGCGACTGGGCGCCTCCAGCGAGGCGGCCGAGGAGCTGGCTCAGGAGACCCTGCTCACCGTCTGGCGTCGGGCGGCGAGCTTCGACCCGGCCCTGTCCGCCGCCTCGACCTGGATCTTCACCATCGCCCGCAATCTTCGCGTCGATCTGGCCCGTCGGGAGATGCGCGCAGCCGCCCCCCGGCCGGTCGAGGTCAGCCCGCCCGAGCCAGGCCCCGACCAGGCGTTGGGCGCCGTGCAGGATCAGGCGCGGATCGCCAAGGCTATGGGCGAGTTGCCCGCCGAACAGGCTGAGGTCATCCGCGAGGCCTTTTTCGCCGACAAGCCCCATTCGGAGATCGCCCGCGACCTTGGCCTGCCGCTCGGTACGGTCAAGTCGCGGATGCGCCTGGCCCTGATCCGCCTGCGCGCGCGCCTGGCCGAGCCGGAGGACAGCGCATGAACGTGCAGCATCATCCGACCGAGGCGCGGCTTCTCGACTATGCGTCTGGCGCCCTCTCAGGGGCCGCCCGTCTGGTGGTCGCCGCGCACCTGGGCGTCTGTCCCGACTGCGCGCGGGGGGTTCATCTCTTCGAGGCCGTGGGCGGAGGCATGCTCGATGCGCTCACGCCCTCCCCGCTGGCCCCCGACGCCCTGGCCCACGCCCTGGCGCGCACGGAGCGACCGTCGGCAGCGTCCGATCCCCTCCCGCCCGGTCCTGAAGACTGGATCGCGATCCCGCCCCTGGTGGCTCGCGCCGTCAGGGCCGCGCCGCGCCGACGCGCGCCCGGCGCCTGGATGCAGGCGGTGAGCCACGGCCCAGGTCCCGCCCGTTGCTATCTCCTGGGCATGGCGGCCGGTCGCGGTGTGCCCCCGCACAGTCACCGGGCCGGTGAGATGACCGTGGTGCTGAAGGGCGCCTTCCGTGACGGCGACGTTATTCTTGGTCCCGGTGATTTCAGCGAGCATGACGGCGAGGTCTCGCACGCGCCTCAGGCGACGGCTGACGGCGACTGCGTCTGCCTGATCTATACCGACGGCCCCCTGGTTCCGGCGGACTGGATCGGCCGCATCGTGTTTCCCCTGCTGGGCTTTGGTTGATCCTCATCCGACCGCGCGGCCCCTCGGCGTGGCCGTGGATCGGGCGGATTGCCCATCGATGTCCCTGCCATTCAGAGAAGGACACAATATGTCCGGTGGCGCTCAACGCGCGGACGCGGCAAACTCGTTCGAGACCTTCGTCGCGACGCGCCCCTCTGCGAGGCCTTCGCCCATGAGCCTGACGTCCCTTGCCGCCCGCGCCGCCGAGCGCCTGGACCTTCCCGACTCCTGGGTCCGGCCGGCGATCGCCCGCTTCGTCGCCCGCGCGCGCGAAAGCCTCGCCCAGACGCCGCCGCAAAGCGAAGCCTGGTTCGCTGAGGCCATGTCTGAGCGCGCGGTGGCCGAGAACGCCGAGGCGGCGAACGCCCAGCACTATGAGGTGCCGGCCGCCTTTTTCCGCGCCGCCCTGGGCCCGCACCTGAAGTATTCCAGCGGCTTCTACCCCCATCCCGACGCCACCCTGGCCGAGGCCGAGGCGGCCGCCCTGGCGGCGACCTGCGAGCATGCCGATCTCAAGGACGGCCAGAGGGTGCTGGAGCTGGGTTGCGGTTGGGGTTCGCTCAGCCTCTGGATGGCCGAGCGCTATCCGCTTTCGACCCTGACCGTGGTCTCCAACTCGCATTCGCAACGCGCCTACATCCAGGCCCAGGCCAATGCCCGGGGGCTCGCCAATCTGGTGGCGATCACCCGCGACATGAACACGTTCAGCCCGCCCAGCCGCTATGACCGGATCGTCTCGGTGGAGATGTTCGAGCATATGGCCAACTGGCGGGCCCTGCTGACCCGCCTCCTGCCGGCCCTTGAGCCGGACGGGCGGATGTTCCTGCACGTCTTTACCCATCGCGACCGGCCCTATCGCTTCGACGCCAGCGACCCGGACGACTTCATCGCCCGCCACTT
>DAIDGR010000006.1 GCA_027452265.1 Caulobacteraceae bacterium | reverse complement strand
TTTTCGCTTCAGCGCATTCACACTCCGCTCCAGAGCGGGCTCGGAACCGATTGGAGCCCCGTCAGGGGGCGTACCGCTCTCGATTGACGCCTTCGCGGACCGCCCGATTGTCCAGACAGATCCCTTCGGGGCGGGCGGCGCCCAAGAGCACGAAGCGTTTTCGCGGACTCCGCGAAAGCGCTGAATCGGGCTCGGTCTTAGAGTCCTTGAGCGCGTTGCGACCCGCCAGGTCGGTTCCGTCCAAACGCAACGCACTCCAGGCGTGAGGCCTGTCGCAAGGTCACCCTCGACAGGGCGCGCCCCGCCTTGCGAGGATTGAACCTGATCAAGGAGGACGCCTTTGGACGACCGGGCCACGGTAATCATCGGGGTGGGCGAGGCCTCAGAGAGGATCGATGCGGCCAACTGGCGCGCCCTCTCGCCGGCGGATCTGGCGGTGGAGGCGGCGCGGGCGGCCCTGGCCGATGCGCGGGCGAGCCGGGACCTGGCGGGCGAGATCGACGTTATCGCCGCCATCCGCCAGTTCGAGGTCTCCACGCCGCGGGCCATGGCTCCCTTCGGCCGGGCGGACAACTTCCCCCGCGCCGTCGCCGCCGGTCTGGGCGCCGCGCCGCGCCGGGCCATCCTGGAGCCGGTGGGGGGGCAGGGGCCGCAGCATCTGGTCAACGAATTCGCCAAGTCGATCGCGGCGGGCGAGGATCCCCTGGTCCTACTCTGTGGGGCCGAGGCCATCTCCACCGTGCGCAAGCTGATGAGCGCCGGCGAGACCCGTGACTGGTCGCAGACCCTTGGCGGGCAGCTGGAGGACCGGGGCCTGGGCGATCCGCTGCTCTCGCCCGAGCTGACGCGCCATGGCGGCCGCACGCCCATCGTCGTTTACAGCCTGTTCGAGAACGCCCGACGCGCGCGGCTGGGCCTGGATCGGGCCGCCTATGCCGCGGCCATGGGTGCGCTCTTCGCCCCCTTCACGCGCATCGCCGCCGGTCATCCCCACGCTATGAGCCGCGAGGTCTATGACGCCGCCGCCCTGGCGACGGTGACGCCCGGCAACCGGCTCGTCTCCGATCCCTATCCCCGCCGTCTGGTGGCGCGCGATCAGGCCAATCAGGGCGCCGCGGTGCTCATGACCTCCGCGGCCCGCGCCAGGGCCCTGGGCATCCCGCCCGAGCGCTGGGTGTTCCTGCACGGCGGCGCCGACCTGCGCGATCGCCTGCCGCTTGAGCGGCCCGATCTGTCCCAGGCGCCGGGCGCGCGGCAGGCGGCCCGAGCGGCCCTTGAGCGGGCGGGCCTGCACGCGAACCAGGTCGATCTCTTCGACCTCTACAGCTGCTTTCCCATCGCCGTATTCAATCTGATGGAGGGGTTGGGGCTGGCCCTGGACGATCCCCGCCCGCTGACCCTGACCGGGGGCCTGCCCTTCTTCGGCGGGGCGGGGAACAACTATTCCATGCACGCCCTGGCGGCGATGGTCCGAGGCCTGCGCGAGGCGCCCGATGCGTTCGGCCTGGTCTCGGCCAATGGCGGATTTCTCTCGAAGACCTCGGTCGGCGTCTATTCCGCGCGGCCTGCGTCGGCTCAGGCGTTCGACGATGACCCGGCCCAACGCGCCATCGACAGCGCCCAGGCGCCGGCCCTGGACCTGTCGGATGGCCCTGCGACGGTCGTGACCTACGCCATCGACTATGCGGGGCCGGCGCCGGCAGCGATCGTCGTCGGCGCCCGGGCGTCCGGCGCCCGCGTCATCGCCATGACCGATCCGGACGATCCCACCATCGCCCAGGCGATGATCGCCGCCGAGCCCCTGGGCGCCCGCGTCGCGACCCGACAGAACGCCGAAGGCCGCGCCGTGATCCGCGCCTTCGAACCTGCCTGACCCGGACTGGAGACGAGCCGATGAAAAACGCCATCTGCGACATGCTGGGGATCGAGTTTCCGCTGCTGGCTTTCAGCCATTGCCGTGACGTGGTGGCGGCGGTCAGCCGGGCCGGCGGCTTTGGCGTGCTGGGGGCCACGTCCCACACGCCGGCCTCGATCCGCGAGGAGCTGCGGTGGATCGACGACCATGTGGACGGCAAGCCCTATGGCCTGGATGTCCTGTTCGCCGAGAACATGGCCACAGCCGGCGAGTCCGATGTCACCTATGGCAGCCTGGCCGCCCGGGTGCCGGGGCCGCACAAGGCCTTCGCCCAGGATCTTCTCGACAAGGCCGAGGTCAAGCTCGTCACCCGCGAGGTGCGCGAGGACGCCCCCCAGCCCTTCGACCCCGGTCAGGCCATGGCGGTTCTGGAGGCGGCTTTCGAACACCCGATCCGGCTGATCGCCAACGCCCTGGGCGTGCCGCCGCCGGCCATGATCGAGATGGGCAAGCGCCACGGCGTGCCCGTCGCCGCCCTGGTCGGGGCCAAGGAGCACGCCATCCGCCAGGTCAATGCCGGCGTCGACATCCTGGTCGCCCAGGGCACCGAGGCCGGCGGTCACTGCGGCGAGGTCACCACCATGGTGCTGATTCCCGAGGTGATCCGGGCGATCAAGCCGATCCGGGACGTGCCGGTCCTGGCCGCCGGCGGGATCATGACCGGGGCGCAGATGGCCGCCTGCATGGCCATGGGCGCGGCCGGCGCCTGGACGGGCTCGGTGTGGCTGGCGACGGTGGAATCCGAGACCAGCGAGATCTTCCGCCAGAAGATGATCGAGGCCAGCTCCCGCGATGCGGTGCGCACCCGATGCCGCACGGGCAAGCCCGCCCGCCAGCTCCGGTCGGCCTGGACGGAAGCCTGGGATCGCGACCCCAAAAGCCCGGGGGCCCTGCCCATGCCGATGCAGAGCCTGATCAGCGAGAACGCCCTGCGCTCGGCCGACCGGGCGGCGGCGGCGGGCAACGCCAAGGCGCGCGAGATGGTCACCTATTTCGTCGGCCAGGGCGTCGGCCTGATCGAGGAAGTGCAGTCCGCCGGACAGGTGGTGCAGGCCTTCAAGGAAGACTTCCTGGAGGCCGTCCAGCGCATGGACGACCTGCTCGCCGACTAAGGGGACACACCATGTCGCGCACGGCGGTCGAGCGGCTTCTGACGGAGGCGGCGCGGAGCGCCCGGGTTCCCGGCGCGATTGTGTTGGCGCGCGGGCCGGACGGGGCCGAGATCGGCGGCGCGTTCGGTCGCCGCTCCATGGCCGCGCCGCAGGCCATGACGATGGACACGGTGGTCTGGATCGCCTCCATGACCAAGCTCGTCACCACCGTGGCGGCGCTGCAGCTCGTGGCCGAAGGCCGCCTCGCCCTCGAGACGCCGGTCGCCGCGTGGCTCCCGGCCTTCGCCGACCTGCCGATCCTTGAGGGCCACGACGCCCAGGGCGACCCGATCCTGCGGCCGGGCGTCCGGCCGGTGACGATCCGCCACCTCCTCACCCATACCAGTGGCCTGGGATATACCTTCACCGACGCCGAGCTGGGCCGCTACGCCAGGGCGCAGGGCCTGGGTCCGGGCGACTCTCACCGCTTGCCGCGCCGCTTCGAGGCGGGCGAGGCCTGGCTCTACGGGGTCAACACCGACTGGCTGGGCGAGGTCATCGCCGCGGTGGTGGGCGAGACCCTGGACGTCTATCTGGCGCGGCGCCTGTTCCAGCCGCTTGGCATGAGCGACACCGGTTTCGCTCCCCGGCCGGACCAGGCGGATCGCACCGCCGCCATCCATGCACGCCTCGCCGATGGCGGTCTGGCGCCCATGCCCTTCGCCCTGCCGCCGCCGCCCCACTTCATGATGGGGGGAGGGGGGCTCTACGCCACGGCGCCCGACTATCTCACGTTCCTGACCGCCTTGATGGAGCCGGGCCGGCTCCTGCCGCCGGACCTGACCTCGGCGCTGTTCGATGGCGCGGTGGGCGACCTGGACGCGGGCGACATGATTTCGAGCGAGCCCAGTTTGACGCGCGATTACCGTCCCCTTGGCGATGCGCCCAAGACCTGGAGCCTCGGCCTTCTCGTCAATCGCGAGCGGGGTCCGGACGGACGCTCCGCCGGGTCGGGCGCGTGGGCCGGGCTTGGCAACTGCTACTACTGGGTCGACCCGAAGGCCGGCGTCGCCGGCGTCTGCCTGACCCAGATCCTGCCCTTCGCCGATCCCGATGCCCTGGACCTGGCCGCTGCCTTTGAACGGGCGGTCTATTCGTAGGCCAAGACCTCCGGTCGTATCCGCGCCGGCGCTTCAGCCAGGGTGGTTAGACGCCGCCCGCGCCGGCTGGTAAAGCCGCCTAGCCCCCCGAAGCTCGCGGCAGAGGCCCCCTTGCGTATCCTGGTCACCGGCTCGGCGGGCTTTATCGGCTTCCA
>DAIDGR010000005.1 GCA_027452265.1 Caulobacteraceae bacterium | reverse complement strand
CGACCGGATCGCGGTGGTCGGCGATTCCTTCGGCGGCCTGGTCGCCATGGCCTATGCCTGTGACCACCCCGACCGAGTGGCCAGGCTGGTTCTTTCCGACTCCGTCCCGCCGCGATCCAAGGACATGGTCCACCTGCTGCCGGACGCCTTCCCCGATGTGGAGGCGCAGGACGCGGCGGACATGACGCGACTTGGGCCGACGACGGAGGCGGCCGCCCGGGTGAGCCTGCGCGACCATTTCCGCATGATCTTCTATGCGCCGGCCAAGCGCGACGCCTACCTCGCCCGGATGGGCGATCTGGGATTTGACCCCGCGGTGGGCGCCGCGGTGACCAAGGCCACGGCCGATGTCGACCTGACCGAGCGGGTCAAGGCCCTGACGATGCCAACCCTGGTCCTGACTGGCCGTTACGACCTCAACGTGGCGCCGATCGTCGCCTGGCGCATGGCCCATGAGATTCCCCACGCCAGATATGTCGTGTTCGAGCAGAGCGGGCACCTGCCGGCCTATGAAGAGCCTGGGGCCTATCGCGCCGTTCTCGAGCGCTTTCTCGACGCCCCCTGAGGGCAAGAGCTTTCTCCAGGCGCAAGATTCTGCTGAAAGCCCGGCCATGACCGCCGCACGCCTCAATCCCGCCCGCCAGACCCTGCAGGTCGCCGTCTTCATCACGGTGACGGTCGTGGGGCTCTATCTCGTCAAGTGGTCGCCCTACTGGGCCAAGGCCCTGGCGGCGGCGCGCCATCACGCCCTCGGCGTCTCCATCCTCACAGGCAAGGCGGCGAGCGCGCCCGCCCCGTCCCTGGACGCGGCCCTCGCCTATGCGCTCGCCTATGGCAAGGCGATCTGGCAGGCCCTGGCGGTCGGACTCCTGGTGGGCTCCGGCGTTCAGGCCCTTCTGCCGCCGGACTGGGTCAGCCGCGCCCTGGGCGGAAAGGGCTTTGGCGGGGCCCTGGCCGGCGGGCTCATCGCCCTGCCGGGGATGATGTGCACCTGCTGCGCCGCGCCGGTGGTGATCGGACTTCGCCAGCGTCAGGCCTCGGCGGGCGCGGCCATGGCCTTCTGGCTCGGCAACACGGTGCTCAATCCCGCGACCCTGATCTTCATCGGCTTCGTGCTCGGCTGGAAATGGACCCTGCTGCGCGCAGCGCTGGGCCTGCCCCTGGTGTTCGGCCTCGGCTATCTGGCCAATCGGATGACCACCCCGGCCGAAGCGGAGGCCGCACGGGTCGCGCTGGCGGCGCAGGTCGACGCGCCGGCGAAAGGCGCCTTCGCCCGCTGGATCGCCCTCCTGGCCCGGATGAGCCTGCGCCTGATCCCCGAATATCTGATCCTGGTCCTGCTTCTGGGGGCCGCGCGGGCCTGGCTGTTCCCGGCGATCGGCCCCCAGGCGACCAACGCCCTGCCCTGGATCCTGGCCTTCGCCCTGGCCGGGGCGGTATTCGTCATTCCCACGGCCGGGGAGGTTCCGATCATCCAGGCCATGCGCGCGGTGGGGGTCGGCGCCGGGCCGCTTGGCGCCCTGCTCATGACCCTGCCGCCGATCAGCCTGCCCTCGATGGCCATGCTGGCCCGCTCCTTCCCGCCGCGCATCCTGGCGGCGGTGGGCGTCCTGGTGGTGCTGTTTGGCCTCGCCAGCGGCGCTGGCGCCATCGCGCTTGGCCTTTGAGGAGAAGGGGCGCCTTAGTTCAGCGGCGGCGTGGAGGGTGGCGGGCGGCGATGATGGGTCGCTTGCTCATAGGCATAGGCCAGGGTGATCAACTCCGGATCCGACCAGGCGGGACCGAAGAAGGTCAGGCCGGCCGGCAGGCGATCGCCGCGCGTATAGCCCATGGGGACCTGGATCGCGGGAAAGCCGGTGAAGGGTGAGAAGATCTGGTTGTTGTCCCCGGCGGGCGTCGTCAGATCGCCGATCAGGCGCGGCGGGTTGCTCCAGGTGGGGTAGACCAGGGCGTCGAGCTTGAGATCGGTCAGGGTCTTGTTCACCTCCGCGCGCAAGGCCTGACGGCGGGCCTCATCGGCGAGGCAGGCCGGAGAGCCCGGCGGGTTCACCGGGGCGGCGTCGGCGGCCTTCAGGCGCTCGGACACCGAGGGGTGGAACTCGCCCGAGGCGATGATGGCGTCGAGGTCCGCCTTGGGCACCTTGCCCGCCCGCGCCGCGAGAAAGGCGTTGAGGTCGTATTTGAAACCCTCGCAGGCCTGACCCGGCGGCGGGAAGCTGGGCGGGGCATAGCCCTCGATGGGCGCCGGATCGACGATAATGGCCCCCTGCCGGCGCAGGTCGTCCAGGGCGGCGGCGAACAGGGCGGCGACCTCCGGATCGAGGCTGGCGCGGTCATAGGCCTCGTGCAGCACGCCGATGCGCTTGCCCTTCAGGCCATCGGGGTCGAGCCTCCGGGCGAGGTTGGGCATGGGATGGTCGGCGGCCCGCGCGGTGACCGGGTCCCGGGGATCGGGTCCGATAATCACCTGATAGACCGCCACCGCGTCGGCGACGCTGCGCGCCATCGGCCCGCCGATATCGGCGCGCAGGCTCAAGGGGAAGATGCCGGCGCGGCTCGTCAGCCCCATGGTCGAGCGGATGCCCACCAGGGCGTCGTGCGAGGACGGACCGCGGATGGAGTCGCCGGTGTCGCTGCCAAAGCCCACCAGACCGAGGCTGGCGGCGACGGCGGCGGCGGTGCCCCCGCTCGATCCGGCTGTGACCCGCGAGGTGTCATAGGGGTTGCGGGTATAGCCGGGCAGGACCGAACTGACCGTCTCCACCGGACTGAAGGCCCACTCGGCCATGTTGGCCTTGGCCAGGACGATGGCGCCGGCCGCCTTGACCCGTGCGACCAGGGTCGCGTCCGTATCCGGGACATAGTCCTTGAACGCCAGGTCCCCGTCGCTGGTCGCGAGCCCCTGGGTCTCGAAATTGTCCTTGACGATCATCGGCACACAGTCGAGCGGCCGCGTCAGACCTTCCTTGGCGAAGCGGGCGTCCTGCGCGTCGGCCTCGGCCCGGGCCTCAGGATTGACCCGGATAATCGCGTTCAGGCCCGGCCCGTTCTTGTCGTAGGCGGCGATGCGGTCGAGATAGGCGTCCACCAGTTGGCGACAGGTGATCTGCCGGGCCGCAAGGGCGGCGTGGACCGAGGCGATCGTCGCCTCCTCGACCTCGAACTTGGGGGTGGGCGGCGCGGCCTGGGCGCGCGCCACGGGCCCCAGCGTCACGCCAAGGATCGCCGCCAGGGCGCCCGCCATCGCTCTCATCATCCCCTCCCCCATCATCCCTTCCCCGTGACCGCAGCCTTGCGTGAGGGCGAGCCGGCCACAATTCCGGGGGGGCGATCAATCCCCCCGCCCTGGGTGAAGGCGCGGCGCCGACGGCGCCGCAAGCGGCGCGGCCTCCTGACGATCCTTCAGGTCGACCCCACTGAAACCCAGACGCCGCGCCTCGGTGAGCAGCCAGGCGAGCTTGGCGGCGGCCGCTTCGGGCGTCAGGCCGCCCGGGTCGCGGATGTTGGAGACGCAGTTGCGCTCGTGGTCGCGCCGCCCCGTGCGCGGGGCCCAGGTGAGATAGGCGCCCAGACTGTCGGCGGCGCTGAGGCCGGGCCGCTCGCCGATCAGGACC
>DAIDGR010000004.1 GCA_027452265.1 Caulobacteraceae bacterium | reverse complement strand
GCGAAGCTCCAGGGTGAAGGGGTGGCGCGGGGGATCAGTCCTCATGCCCGCGCGCGTCGGGCCAGACGTGGAGCAGCGCCACCGCGCCGAGACCGACGACGATGGCGACCGCGAGCACGATGGCCAGGGCGAAGGCGAGCTTGAGAGTGAGGAACGGTCGATACTATCGCGGGCTCCGAAACCCGCTATGGTCCGGCCGGCGAAGTCGGCGCTCAATGGCCGCGCGCGCTGCCGGGCGAGGGCATCCGGCCTTTTCGAGGATACAGAGCCATGTCTGGCGTAAGGAAGATCATCTACGATTTTGGCGCCAACAACGGCGACGACATCCCTTATTACCTGCTCAAGGGCGACGTGGTCGTGGCCGTTGAGGCCAACCCGTCGCTTTGCGAGCATATGAGAGCCAAGTACGAACAGGAAATCGAAGAAGGCAGGGTGGTCATTGAGAACTGTGTGATCACGAACGGTCCGTCCGACGAAGACGTCGATTTCTACCTACACGACATCCATATGCTCAGTAAATTTGTAAAGCCGTCTCCGAACGAGGCAAATCTGTTCAAGAAGGTCACTCTTAGGTCGAGAAATATACTCGATATCATCAAGAAACACGGATACCCGTACTACTTCAAGACCGATGTCGAGGGATACGACCACATCGTGCTCAAGACGCTGTTCTCTGGGGGCTACCATCCAGCCTTTATTTCTGCCGAAGCCCATTCGCTGGACATCTTCTGCATCTTGGTCTGCCTGGGAGACTATCGGTCGTTCAAGCTGGTCGACGCGCCGACGGTCAGCAAAGTCTACGAGAACTGCGAGGTGAAGACTGCCAACGGCCCCGTGCGGTTCTCGTTCGAACCCCATTCGGCAGGTCCCTTCGGCGAGGACATCCTTGGCCCATGGATGTCGGACGTCACCTTTATGAAGCACATGTCAGAGGTAGGCTTCGGCTGGAAGGACATTCACGGAACTCGGGAGTTCCGGGCGGAGATCTAGCGTCCAGTCGAAACGCGGATTTCGGTGACAGGCCATCAGCCGCCGTTCGCCGTGAAGTTGAACCGGACGCCATCCGCTGCCGTGCTGAACGTCACAGTGAAGCCTGTCGCCGTCGAGGTGACGTAATAGGTTCCGGTGTAGCCCGGCGCCCCGACGGTCAGGGTCGGCCAGGAACCGGTGCCGAACGACGTGGGATAGGTGATCGTGCAGCTGGTGACCGTTCCAGTGCCGACGATGAAATAGCCGCTGTTGTAGCCGCCCCCGACGCTGGGCGACGTGCCGCACGCGCTGACCGTGGGCGCGGCGTTGTTGTCCGTGGTGATCGGCTCAAGGGTGAAAATCCCCTGATTGTTGGATACGCAAAGATCGACCGTCTTCGCGGCAGACAGGCAGGCCTTGCCGCCCGGACCGTCGAAAGTCGCGCCATAGGTGGGCGCCCAGTAGAAGCCCAAATAGCCATTGACGGTCCCCGACGTGGCGAGGGCGAGGTCGAGGTAATCCGCGCCGCCGTCATAGAATTTGTGCTTATTGTTGCCAAAATACTGAAAGCCGGTGTTCCAGGTGTTGGCGAACGTCGTCTGATTGTCGTCTACATACTGTCCGCCGCTGGTCACAGTGCCGGAAGACGATCCGGGGAAGTAACTGTCACCGGCTCCCAGCGTCGAAACCTGCGCCCCGGACGACACATAGTAGCGCGCGCCGTTGATCGAGCCGGTGAATGTGTCCAGCGTGCTCTTGATCGTTCCGTTGGTCGTGGCGTTGGCGAAATAGGCGATTGAGGGCGTCCCGGTGATCGTCACCGTGTTGTTCTCGTGGCCCAGCGATCCGCCTTCGGCGACAGAGATGTGACCCGTGCCCCCAGGGTTCGAATTGCCGACCCCTGTCCCGCCGATGATCGAATAGGTCGAGCCGAGGATGGCCGCCTGCGACTGGTTGTCGTGGACGAAGATGTGCGATCCGTAGGCGTTGCCGAAGATCGGGCCGGGATTGTCGAAGCCGAGGAAGCTGCCGTCCGTGACGACCAGCGATCCGTAGCCGCCTCCCGAAATCAGTTCGAGCGACCCGAACATGACTTGATTGCCGACGTTGGCCAGGAGGAAATCCTCGCTGGTCGCGCAGTTGAAAACGGTGTTCGCGCCGTTGCCGTCGATGTGCAGCCGCGCCCCGCCGACCCAGATGCCCTGGATCGTGTCGCACTCGTTCCACGTCTGAACGCCGGTTTGCGACCCCGCCTTGATGTAAACGTCCAGGTTGTTGAAATCGATCAGATAGGCCGTCTGGATCGCTTTCTGCCACGACGCGAACGCACAGTTTGGCGCCCCGCTCGACGCCGCGTCCGTCAGGCCGTTGCAGGCGGTGTCGCTGCCATCCGTGCGGACGTAGTAGGTGGTCGAGGTGGTCTGCTGAAGGCGCACGCCTTGCAGCACGGAACTCTTGATCGCGGGAACCAACCCACTCACCGGCGTGCTTTGCAGCGTCGAGCCGGTGGGGGCCTGGATGGGCAGGAGGTCGGTGGCGGAGACGGCGCCGTGGGGCGTCAGGCCGGGCAGGCCGACGTTCTGCGCCAAGGCGGGCGAGGCGAGAGACAGGGCGGCGGCGATCCCGCGGACAAGGGCTCTTGCGCGCATCACAGAGTCTCCGAAGCCGTCTGGCCGGTCCATTGGGTTTGCGGTTTGACGATCAGGAGGTCGCCCTTGGCGTCGGTCTCCAGGGCGTCCAGGGCCTCATCCACGGCAAGGTCGCTCTCGCCCTGCGGATCGAAGGCCTGATGGCCGGTGAAGGGCATGGGGCCCTCCTTTGTGCGTCAGGGGTGTGGGTTGGGGATCAGAAATACTGACCGCGCGTCTCGCGCCGGTGCGTGCCCGTGCGCGTCATCAGCGCCTCGCGGCCCTTGCGGATGCGGTCCATCAGCGCCGGCGTCATGGGGCCCCGGCTCAGCTCATCCGCCGCCCGCTCGGCCAGCAGCGCCGCCACGTCGCCGTCATAGCGAGCATTGAGCGGGGTCTCGCCGTCCAGGGTCAGGCCGAGCGCGCTCACCCAGGCGTTGGTGTCCTCGCGGTAGAAATAGAGGCCGCTCTGCGTGCCCACGATCTCGATGCGCGCGCCGTCCTGCGGCGGTCGCCACGCCACCCAATCGGCGGGGCCCGTGCTCCCAGAGGGCGGGAACACCTGCGGGTCGTTCATATAGGCCCCGCCGAAGCCGTAGTCGTAGGGGTCATAGCCCCCGAACAGGGCCACGCTGTTGGGCAGGGTGACGGCAACCGTCGTGCCCGACTGGATGCGCAGGCGCTGGTTCTCGCCGGGCACGACCGGGCCGCTCAACGGGCCGGTGATGTCCAGCGTCACGAGCGGGCCGCGCGCCTCGTGCAGGGCGAGCACCAGGTCCTGCAACGCGCTGAGGCCCACGACCAGCTCCTCCGCCGTGGGGGCGTCGAGAAGCTGCGTGGCGCCCAAGAGGCGCAGGGCCCGCCCGATGAGAAGGCGCGCGGTGGTCATGGCGAGCGGATCAGGCGGCCACGCCGGTGGAGGGCGACGCGGCGAAGGCGGCCAGCTTGGCCTTGGCCTGGGCCGCCAGGGCGTTCAGGCTCGCCCCGCCCTTCTGCACCAGATAGTCGATGGCCTTGTTGGCGTCGGCCACGGCTGCGGCGTCGAGCTGCGCGCCCACCACCGGCACGGGGCCGAGGGCGCCGGTGATCGCCGCGTCCACCGCCGTTTGCAGGTCGGTCTCGAACTGCACCTCCACGGCGGCCGTAACCGGCGCGGCGGGCAGGGTCTTGGCGACGTCGCCGGCCAGGGTGTGAAGCTCGGCCTCGGCGGCCTGCTCGGCCTTGACGAGGAGCGCCTTCAGCGGATCGCCGACATATTGGGAAAACCAGGACATGGGAGGGCCTTTCAGGGAAGGGTTCAGGAAGGGTTCGCGCGCGCGCTCAGGAAATGCGGAGGTGATCGACAAGCTGGCCGCCCGCGTCGCGGATGGCCGCGTTGGCCGCCGTGTCGAGCGGACCGGCGAGAATCCCGGCCTTTTTGTGGATCGCCGCGTCCACCATCGCCTCGATCCGGGCGACCAAGGCGGCCTCGGCCTGCGGCAGGGCGGCGTTGTAGGCGCCCGCGCCCCCGCCCCGGCTCACCAGGGATTGGATGAGCGCGATCGGGCTCTGGCGGTGGGGATTGGCGTTGAGGATCTGCCAGGCGATGCAGATGGCCGCCAGGACGCCGCCGACCACGGCCTGCTCCTGCGCGCCGGTCATCACGCCCCGCGCGACCAGGGGCGCGCCGATCCCCATCAGCACGGTGGAGATCAGCGTATCGGCATAGGTGGGCATGGCCGCCGGAGCGGGCGGGGGGGTCTCAGACATGGGGTGTTCCTCTCAGGCCATCTGGCCGGTGAGCATGATGCGCGCCTCGACCTGCGCGCGGCCGGGCGTCTGGGCGTCCCAGGCGCTGGCCAGCATGGCGTCGTGCGCGGCCTGCCAGTCCCCGGCCTCCATGGCGCTCAGCGCCCGGGCAAAGCGCAGCAGGCCGCCAAGGCCCATCTGATAGGCCATGTCCAGCAGCACCGCCTGGCGCGGCAGGCTGAGCCCCCGCCACCAGGGGATCGCGCGGTCGAGCTGGGCGATCAGCCCGGCGACCTTCACCTCGAACCAGGCGTCGGCCTCGGCTTGCGTGCAGGTCAGGCCTGGATGCACGCCCGCGTCCGCCCGGCCCCAGCCGATGGTCCAGATGCCGCGCGTGTCCTGATAGGCGGCGAGGCGACACGCCTCCTCGCCCTTGATCAGCGGCGCGGCGAGGGCCAGCAAGGCCGCATCCGCCGCTGAGGTCACGACGCGTCGGCCTTGCGAGAGCGCGGCGCGGTCTTGTGGTCGCTGTCCCAGCCGTCCAGCCGCTCGAGCAGGGCGGCCATCTTGCTTTCGACCCGGATCAGGTCGTCGGACAGGTTGTCGATGGGCTTCACCTTCTCCTGAAGGTGGCGAAGCGTCGCCTGCATCGTGCCGCCCCAGAAGGCGATGGCGCCGGTCTGGAGCAGCACGAAGCCCGCGATGTAGATCAAGGCGCCGTCGGCCATGGCCTTTGCGTCCTCCCTATCGCGGCGGCGGGGCTTTAAGGCGTGGTCGCGGTCGCGTCCTCGACGAAGTAGTCGATCAGCACCTCCAGCGTGCCGGCGACGGGCGTGGCGGCGGCGGTGTGGACGGTGACGAGCACCTCCACATCCGAGCCCACCGTGTCGTCATTGCTGGTCGGGTTGACGTAGAGCAGGCCTCCCGCGTTGATCGTGGCGTCCGCCGTGGCGCCGCTCGCATGGCCCACCGTGGTGACGGCGGACTTGAACAGCTGCGCGGTCCCGGAGATGCCCAGATCCAGCGCCAGGGTGGGCGAAGCGTTGCTGTCGAGCTGGCTGGCGGCCTTGAGCACCGCCGCCGTCACCACCGCGCCCCGGGGCAGATAGCCCACGGCGAGGGTGTCGCCCGCCGCCCAGGTTGAGATGGTCCCCGACTTGGCGTGCAGGCAGGTGCGGTTCTTGGAGAGCCCGTGGCCGGAAAGGGCCGGGGTCTTGTTGACGACGTTCTGCGTTTGATAGGCGGTCGACATGGCGACGCGCTCCTTTCATCGAAGGGGTGTGGGAGAAGGGGGCGGCGCCGTCATGGCGCCCGCCCCACCAGGGTCAGGGGATCAGGAGGGATCAGCTATCGGCGGTCGCGGCGGCGAACACCGTCACCATGCCGTTCTGGATGCCGTTGTAGTTGACCTTCTTGACGCCCAAGAGCTCCTCGATCGCGACGCCGGGCCGGAACCCGTAGTCCTTGATCATGTCGGTGCGCGGGGTCGGCTCCTGG
>DAIDGR010000003.1 GCA_027452265.1 Caulobacteraceae bacterium | reverse complement strand
GGGGCAATCCGGCGGCCGCCGAACATCGCTGAGCGGCGTCGAGATGCTTAAGCGCCGTGGCCTCGCGGGCCGCGTTCGTGCGCGTTGTCGCCACGCCATGCGAACCACCGTTGACGCCCTTGTTGGTGGACGCGTTGCCGGCGCCGATCTTGGCGGGCGCGCGGGCGATGAGTCCCTAGAGGGCGATCCGAGTCTCGATAACGTCGTAATCCGCCCGAAGGCGTCCGCGCGTCGTGTCGAGGAGCCCTTCGGCGGCCAGGGTGCGGACATCGGCGTGGACATTGCTGTAGTCGCGGCCGAGTGCGCTGGCCAACTGCCGGATGCTGGCGACATCGTGTCGACGCACATAGCGCAACAGCTGCGTACGCTTGGGGGTCAGGACCCGGGCCAGAGACTCCCAGCTTTCGAAGGCCAGTCGGCGCTCGTCGAAGGTCTCGCCGCGCTCGGCCCGACGCCAAGCCTCGACGAACCGGCGTCCGGCCTCTTCGACGACGTCGCCACCGACGGTGATCTTCATATCGGTCATGTCTCGCCTCTCAGGGACCTGACATCGGCCAGAAAATCGGCCGCCAGCTGATCCACGCCAGTGAAGGTGTAGGCCGTCTCCACGCCGAGGAAATGGCGATGATCGCCTTTCCCCCGCTCATTGTCATATCCCACCTCGCGCCGTCCCGGACGCCCGTAGAAGAGCGAATACTTCAAGTCGTGGGTCGAAGGCGCCACCGGGTTCGGAACGCGCCACAGCGTCATCTCCAGAATAGCCCCGTCATCGAAATCGACCCGCTGATGGAAAAGCCGCACAGCCTTGGCCATGAGGGCGATTATGGTAATTGATACCATATGGCGTCAAGCGTGGCCCGGCGGCTCTGGCCCCCGGTTTCCTTTACCCCCGCCGTATCGTCGGCCGCCTTGACCTCGGGTCAGACTTTTCTGGCGTCGCGTTCGGGCTAAAGATCGGGGCGATGAGAGGCGGCGCCCGTCGAGGCGCGCCCCGGCGGAGGATGACGCGGCATGGACTTCGACTTTTCCGACGACCAGAAGTTCCTCAAGGGCGAGGCGCGCAAGTTCCTGGAGGCGCGCTGCCCGGTGAGCGTGGTGCGCGGCGTGCTGGACGATCCGACGCGGTCGCACGATGCGGGCCTGTGGGCGGCGGTGGCCGAGCAGGGCTGGCTGGGAACGGCGATCCCCGAGGCCTATGGCGGCCTGGGCCTGGGGCGGCTGGAGCTTTGCGTCATCGCCGAGGAGCTGGGCCGGGCCCTAGCCCCGATCCCGTTCGCCTCCACCGTCTATATGCTGGCCGAGGCCCTGATGCTGGCCGGAACCGAGGCGCAGAAGCGCGCCTGGCTGCCCAGGATCGCCGCCGGCGAGATCATCGGGTGCCTCGCCACCGTGGAGAAGGCCGGGGCCCTGACCGAGGCGCAGGTCCAGGCGCGGGTGGAGGGCGGCAAGCTCTCTGGCGTCAAGATGCCGGTGACCGACGGCCAGGCGGCGAACCTCGCCCTGGTGCTGGCGCGGGAGGCGGGAAAGGTCTCGCTGTTCCTGGTGGACCTCGCCGCCGGCGGGGTGACGCGCGAGGCTCTGCAGACCCTGGACCCGACCCGGGGCGCGGCGCGCCTGACCTTCGAGGGCGCCAGGGCCGAGCGGCTAGGCGAGGCGGGCGAGGGCCTGAGCCTGGCCGACGCCGTGCTTGACCGGGCGGCGGTCTATCTCGCCTTCGAACAGGTGGGCGGGTCGGACCGGGCCCTGGAGATGGCCAAGGCCTATGCCCTGGAGCGCTATGCCTTCGGCCGGCCGATCGGCAGCTATCAGGCGATCAAGCACAAGCTGGCCGACATCTACATCAAGACCGAGCTGGCGCGCTCGAACGCCTATTACGGCGCCTGGGCTTTGGACAGCGGGGCCGCCGAACTGCCCCTGGCCGCCGCCGCCGCCCGGGTCAGCGCCAGCGAGGCCTTCTGGTTCGCCGCCAAGGAGAACCTTCAGACCCACGGGGGCATGGGCTTTACCTGGGCCGTGGACTGCCACCTCTTTTATCGCCGCGCCCAGCAGCTCGGCCTCGTCGCCGGCGGGGCCAAGGCCTGGAAGGAGAAGCTGGTCAGCCAGCTCGAACGCCGCAACGCCGCCTGATCCGCGCCCCGCCTGATCCGACCGGCCGGATCGCGCTCAAAAGGACATCGCGTCATGAACTTCAACGACACCCCCGAAGAAGCCGCCTATCGCGCCCAGGTGCGCGCCTGGCTCGAGGCCAACGCCCCCAAGGGCGGCGGCGCGTCGGACCCCTTGGGCGACGAGGCCGGAGACCTGGGCCCCGCCCGCGCCTGGCAGAGGACGAAGGCCGAGGCGGGCTATGCCTGCATCACCTGGCCCAAGGCCTGGGGCGGCGGCGGCGGGGCGCCGTGGCAGGCGGTGATCTTCGCCCAGGAGGAGGCCCGGTTCGCCACCCCCGGCAACCCCTTCGCCATCGGCCTTGGCATGTGCGTGCCGACCATCCTCACCTGCGGCAACGAGGCGGACAAGGAACGCTTCGCCCGGCCCGCCGTCCTGGGCGAGGAGATCTGGTGCCAGCTCTTTTCCGAACCCTCGGGCGGGTCGGACGCCGCCGCCGCCCGCACCCGCGCGGTGCGCGACGGCGAGGGCTGGGTGGTCAACGGCCAGAAGGTCTGGACCAGCGGCGCGCACTATTCCGACTTTGGCCTGCTGCTCACCCGCACCGACCCGGACGTGCCCAAGCACAAGGGCATGACCATGTTCTGGATCGACATGCGCGCCGCGGGCGTGGAGGTGCGGCCGATCCACCAGATGTCGGGCGCGACCAATTTCAACGAGGTCTATTTCACTGACCTGCGCCTCTCCGACGCCCAGCGCGTGGGCGAGGTGGGCGAGGGCTGGAAGGTGGCCGTGGTCACCCTGATGAACGAGCGGCTGAGCGTCGGCGGCGGGGCGAGCGGCTCGTCGCACACCCGCGTCTTCCAGCTCGCCTCGGACATCGCCACCCTGGCCGGTCCGGCCTCCAAGGACGCCGCCCTGCGCGAGAAGATCGCCGACTGGTTCGTCCAGGCCGAGGGGCTGAAATACACCACCTTCCGCACCCAGACGGCCCTGTCGCGGGGCCAGACCCCGGGGCCGGAAAACTCCATCGCCAAGGTGGTCTCGGCCAGCCTGATGCAGGACATGGCCAACGCCGCCCTGGAGCTGGAGGATCAGTTCGGCCTGCTCACCGACCCGGCGCTTTCGCCGCTGGGCGCCAGCTTCCAGCAGATGCTGCTCTCGGCCCCCGGCCTGCGCATCGCCGGCGGCACGGACGAGATCCTGCGCAACATCATCGCCGAGCGCGTGCTGGGCCTGCCGCCGGATGTGCGTCTGGACAAGGACGTCGCCTTCAAGGACATCCCCAGCGGCCGGTGAGGGGGGGCTGAACGGCGCCGCTTGTTGCGTTCGAGCGCGACCCGCTCACCCCCCCCCGTCCCCCATGTCCGTGGGTCACGTCTGATTTAACATGTCTCGTACGACGTGTTAAAAAGTTCGCGTTTTTCGAACATGTGAGTCGGAACGTGTTAAAGGCGACCTATCGTCTGCCGACCCTGCCGCCGCCGGGGGAACTCGAAACCCCGGAGGTGCTGCGCGCGCTCGCCGATGCGCATCGCCATCTCGCCGAGCTCAAGGGCCGCGCCGCGAGCATTCCGAACCAGTCTATTCTGATCGACACCCTCTCGCTGCAAGAGGCGAAGGCGAGTTCCGAAGTCGAGAACATCATCACCACCCAGGACGAGCTTTTCCAGGCCAGCCTCTTCATGGAAGCCGGGCCTGGGACGCCGGCCGCCAAGGAAGTGGCGATCTATCGCGACGCCTTAAAGTGCGGGTTCGACAGCCTGGTCCGCAATCACGGCCTGCTGACCAACAACACCATCATCGACATGTTCCGCGTCCTGAAACGGACCGACGAAGGGTTCCGGTCGGCGCCCGGAACCGCGCTGAAGAACGAGGTCACGGGCGCCGTGGTCTACGTTCCGCCGCAGAGCGAAGCCGAGATTGTCGAGCACATGACCGCGCTCGAGCGCTTTATCAACGACGACAGCGCCAGCACGCTGGACCCGCTGGTGAAGATGGCGCTGATCCACCATCAGTTCGAAAGCATCCACCCGTTCTCCGACGGCAACGGTCGCCTCGGGAGGATCATCAACGTCCTCTACCTGACGCGTGTCGGACTGCTTGAAATCCCGATCCTCTACCTGAGCCGCTACATCACGACGCACAAGCGGGACTATTACCGACTGCTGCAGGCGGTGCGCGACGACGGCGACTGGATTCCGTGGCTGCTCTACATGCTGCGAGCCGTCTCCGCGACGTCACGGCAAACGCTGGAGCTGATCGAGGGCATGCGCGGGCTGATGGCGGACTACAAGCGGCGGCTGCGCGAGCATCCGTCGGTGAAGTACTCCCAAGACTTGCTCAACAACCTCTTCCGCCACCCTTACACGCGCATCGAGTTTGTGCAGAACGACCTTGGCGTCACCCGGCAGACGGCGGCGCGTCACCTGGACCAGTTGGCCGAGGCCGGCTTCGTCGAGAAGCACCAGCAGGGACGGAACAACTACTACATCAACACCCCGCTCATGGACCTCTTCATGCGGGTGTCCGAGGGGGGCTGATCCCAGCAAGGGGCGCGAGCACGATGGGAAGCCTGCTCGCCGCCAGCTTCGATCTCGATCCATCCGAACGCCCCTGTTCGCCATGGCCGGATGATCGCCGAAATACATGCTCACCTCCGCGAAGAGGCTTAAGCCGCGTTCGCTGGCGATGAGGGGAGGGGAAGACCCCTGGTAGCTGGGGGCGGGATCGAACCGCCGACCTGTGGGTTATGAATCCACCGCTCTAACCATCTGAGCTACCCAGCCAGGGGGAGGCCGCGTCTATAGGGATTTGGTCCGGCGGCTTCAAGCGGCCCGCGTGCCTCAATAGGGGTCGGCTTCGCCCTCCAGGCGCGCGGCGGCGGTTTGGCCGAGGGCAAGGGACGAGGTGAGGCCGGGGCTTTCGATGCCGAACATGGCCAGGAGACCAGGGACGCCGTGGTCGGCCTCCGTATCCAGGCGAAAGTCCGGCTGGGGCTCGCCGGGGCCGTGGATCTTGGGGCGCAGGCCGGCATAGTCGGGGCTGAGGGCGCCGTCGGGCAGGCCCGGCCAGAAGCGGCGGATATAGGCGTAGAAGCTCTCCGCCCGGGCCGGATCGACGGTGTAGTCCTCGGTCTCGACGAAGGCGAGGTCGGGGCCGAACACGCCCTGGCCGCCCAGGTCGCGGCGATAATGGGTGCCGAGCGCGCCGGGGATCGGCGGGGGATAGATCAGGCGGCTGAACGGGGCCCGGCCGCTGAGGCGGAAATAGACCCCTTTGCCCAGATGGCGCGGCGGGATGCGCGCGGCGGGGAAGCCCTCGACCACGGCGGCGGCGGCCTGCGCGCCCAGGCCCGCGGCGAGGACGAGCTGGCGCACGGTCAGCGCAGTGGGCGCCTCGCCCCCGGCCTCGATCGAAAAGCCGCCCGCCTCCAGCGGCGTGGCCCGCTCGAACGGCGTGGCGCAGACCACGGCGCCGCCGGCGGCCTCGATCTCGCCGCGCAGGGCCAGCATGTAGCCGTGGCTGTCGAACACCCCGCTCTCGGGCGAATCCAGGGCCGCGCGGGCCTGGAGGCCGGGCTCCAGGGCCATGGCGGCCGCGCCGGAGATCATCTCCATCCCCTCGACGTCGTTGGCGCGGGCCTGGGCGAGGATGCTCTCCAGCCGGGGGAGTTGATCGTCCTCCGTGGCGACCACCAGCTTGCCGCAGCGGCGATAGGGGATGTGGCGCGCCTCCAGAAAGGCATAGAGGGCGCGGCGACCGGCCACGCACAGCCGGGCCTTGAGCGAGCCGGTGGGATAGTAGAGCCCGGCGTGGATCACCTCGGAATTGCGCGAGGAGACGCCCTGGCCGATGGCCGCCTCGCGCTCGAGCACCACCACGCTGTGGCCGCGCTGGGCCAGGGCATTGCCCGTCGCCAGACCCACCGCCCCGGCGCCGATCACGGCCGCATCAAAATCGAACTCCATGCCCGTCGCCTAAAGGATCGGCGCGAAAAACGGAACCGGGCCCATCGCCAGGGCGGGCGGACGCCTCGCGGCGCCTCGCCCTCACCCACCGCGTCGAAGGCGAGGCGTAAGGAGGCTCAGCCCGGGGCCTTGGTGGTGCGCAGATAGGGCTTGTGGGTGACGAAGCCGGGGAAGAGGGTCGCGGCGTCCTGATCGCTGACGGCGGTGGTAATGATGACGTCCTCGCCCGGCTTCCAGTCGGCCGGGGTGGCGACGGGGTGGGCGGAGGTGAGCTGAAGGGCGTCGATCACCCGCAGGATCTCGTCGAAGTTGCGGCCCGTGCTCATGGGATAGACCAGGATCAGCTTGATCCGCTTGTCCGGGCCAATGACGAAGACGTTGCGCACGGTGGCGTTGTTGGCCGGGGTGCGGCCCTCGCTCGTGCCCTCGGTGTCGGCAGGCAGCATGCCGTAGAGCTTGGAGACCTTGAGGTCGACGTCGGCGATCATCGGGAAGTTGGGGGCGTGGCCTTGGGTCTCGGCGATATCGGCCGCCCAGCGGGCGTGGTTGTCCGCCGGATCGACCGACAGGCCGACCACCTTGACCCCGCGCTTGTCGAATTCCGGCTTGAGCCGGGCGACCGTCCCCAACTCGGTGGTGCAGACCGGAGTGAAGTCCTTGGGGTGCGAGAACAGCACCACCCAGCCGCCCTCGGCCCAGGCGTGGAAATGCAGGGGCCCCTCGGTGGAGTCCTGGGTGAAGTCCGGGGCGATGTCGTTGATCTTCAGGGTCATGGCGGGTCCTTGGAAGCGATTCTGGGAAAGAAATTCTGGGAAAGGGATCCTGGGGGCGTGAAGAGAGACCGTCGCGGCGATCTTAGCCGATCTCGGCGACGGGACGGATACAGGTCTCCTGATCGCGGGATCAGGGGGGCAAAGCGGGACTTGGGGGCTCGCACGGGATCGCGCAACGGGGCTATGAGCGAGGCGGGCGGCGAAGCGGCGGCCCGGGACCAGGGGGGAGAAGCGATGGCGGGGCGCAAGGCGATCGGGTTTGGGCTGGCGGGCCTTGGCGCGGCGGCGGTTCTCGTCGCGGGCGTGGCGATCTCGCCGGCGGGGCCGTACCTGGCCCACGCCCTGCCGGTCAGCGCCGGCATTTCGGCCCAGATGGCCTGCGCCGGGGTGTTCGTCTCTGGCCGCGATCTCGATACGGTGGCGCGCAGGGATGTGCGCCAGCTTTCGCCCCTGACGGCGATCAATTCCTATCGGCTGGACCGCAAGGCCCGCACGGTGACGGTGAGCGTGCTGGGGCTCTCGCCGCGCACGGCCTATTATCGCCCGGGCGTCGGCTGCACCCTGCTGGTGGACGCCACGCCGGCGCAACTGGACGCCCAGGCGGCCCGATTGCAGCCCGTTCAGACCGCGCCGCGGCCCGCACCTTGGCCGCTGGGCGATCAGGTGGACCTGTCACACCTGCCGCCGGGGGTGGACCGGGCGGCCCTGGACAAGGCGGTGTCGGACGCCTTCACCGACGATACGCCAGACCACGCCATCGACACCCGCGCCATTGTCGTCGTCTATGACGGCCAGATCGTCGCCGAGCGCTATGCCCCCGGCTTCGACAAGACCACCCGGCTGCTGGGCTGGTCGATGTCCAAGAGCGTGGAGGCCACGCTGGTGGGGATCCTGGCGGCGCAAGGCCGGCTCGACCTCGACGCCCCCGCGCCGGTGAGCGAATGGCGCGCGCCGACCGATCCGCGCCACGCCATCACCCCGCGCCAGCTCTTGCGGATGTCCAGCGGGCTGACCTTCCATGAGCCCTATGATCCGGGCACGGACAGCACCCGGATGCTTTTCGAGAGCCCCGACATGGGCGCCTATGCCGCCGCCAAGCCCTTGGCCCACGCCCCCGGGACCGTCTGGTCCTATTCGTCGGGCACGGCCAACATCCTCTCGCGGATGGTGGTGCAGGGGTCTGGCGGGTCTCTGGCCAGCGCCTACGCCTTCGCCCAGAGCCACCTCTTCGGCCCGGCGGGTATGACGAGCGCGGTGTTCGAGCCGGACGAGAGCGGCGTGTTCGTCGGCAGCTCCTATCTCTACGCCACGGCGAGGGACTGGGCCCGGTTCGGCCTGATCTATCTGAACGGCGGGACGATCAACGGGGTGCGCATCGTGCCGCAGAGCTTCGTCGATTTCGTCCGCACGCCGGCCCCGGCCGATCCGGTGGCCGGCTATGGCGGGCAGTTCTGGCTCAATGGCCGCAAGAACGGCCAGCTTCAGATGCCGCACCTGCCCGCCGACATGGTCTCGGCCGAGGGGCACAATGACGAATATGTCTCGATCTTCCCCTCGCGCCACGCGGTGATCGTGCGCCTGGGCTGGACCCGGGTCGATGGCGGCTTCAACCGCGACCGGCACTTCGCCGCGATCCTGGCCGCCCTGCCAAGATAGGGGAGG
Organism: Caulobacteraceae bacterium; assembly: GCA_027452265.1. Classification (GTDB taxonomy): domain Bacteria; phylum Pseudomonadota; class Alphaproteobacteria; order Caulobacterales; family Caulobacteraceae; genus Acaudatibacter. The sequence continues at coordinate 4,570 of DAIDGR010000003.1, read as the reverse complement.
TCAAGTCGGGAAGGCGTGCGATCAGCTCGCGTACGCCTTGCGGCCATCGTATATGTCGGATATTCTCGACGTATGGACACGAATGAGGCCATCCTCGCCTTTTCGGCGCTCTCCCAGGCGACCCGCCTCGAGGTGTTCCGGCTGTTGGTGGAGCACGAGCCCGACGGACTGCCGGCGGGCGAGATCGCGCGCCGCATCGGTGTGCCGCACAACACGATGTCGACGCATCTCGCCATCCTGACCCGGGCCGGCCTGATCGATGCGGACCGGCGGAGCCGATCCATCGTCTATCGCGCGCGGCTTGAGGCGGTGCGCGGCCTTGCGGGCTTTCTGGTGAAGGATTGCTGCGGCGGCCGGTCGGAGCTGTGCGCACCCTTGATCGCCGGTCTCTCCCTTTGCGGCGCACCGCAAGCCCCATCGCCCAGGGAGGTCGCGCATGGCTGACCGCGTCTACAACGTGCTGTTCCTGTGCACGGGGAATTCCGCCCGCTCGATCCTTGCCGAAAGCATCCTGCGCAAGGATGGAGGCGGACACTTTCGCGCCTTCTCAGCCGGCAGCCATCCCAGGGGACGGGTCAATCCCTTCGCGCTGAAGGTGCTGGAAAGCTTCGGCTATCCAACCGACGGCCTTCGCTCGAAGAGCTGGGAAGAGCTCACGGGCGCGGCGGCGCCGGTGATGGATTTCGTCTTCACCGTCTGCGACAACGCCGCCGGCGAGAGCTGCCCGATCTGGCCCGGCCAGCCGATGACGGCCCACTGGGGCATCGAAGACCCCGACGCGGTCGACGGCTCGGACCTGCAGAAGGAAGCGGCCTTCGTCACCGCGTTCCGCTACCTGAAGACCCGCATCGGCCTGTTCACGGCGCTGCCGCTGAAAAGCCTCGATGCGATCACGCTTGGCGCCAGGCTGGGCGAGATCGGCCAAGGTGAAGGCGCGACTGCCCCGCGCCCGAGCGCCGCGTGAGCCACGCCATGGACGTTGTCGTCGATCCCAGTTTTGTCCGCGGCGCCTCGCGCGAGGACGCCGGCGACCGCGCGGCCTGAAAGACCTGTCCTGATGTCGCTGTTCGAACGTTGGCTCACCCTTTGGGTCGCTCTGTGCATCGTGGCGGGGGTCGCGCTCGGCCATCTCATGCCCGCGGTCTTCCACGCGATCGGCGCCGCGCAAATCGCCAAGGTCAATCTGCCGGTTGCGGCGCTGATCTGGCTGATGGTCGTGCCGATGCTGATCAAGATCGACTTCGCGGCGCTGGGCCAGGTGAAGCAACACTGGCGCGGCATCGGCGTCACCCTGTTCGTCAACTGGGCGGTGAAGCCCTTCTCCATGGCCGCGCTCGGCTGGCTCTTCATCGGCACGCTGTTCCGCCCGCTTCTCCCTCCGGGCCAGATCGACAGCTATATCGCCGGGCTGATCCTTCTGGCCGCGGCGCCTTGCACCGCCATGGTCTTCGTCTGGTCGAACCTGAGCCGGGGCGAGCCGCACTTCACCCTGAGCCAGGTCGCGCTCAACGACACGATCATGGTGTTCGCCTTCGCGCCGATCGTCGGGCTGCTGCTGGGATTGTCGGCGATCACCGTCCCGTGGAGCACCCTGGTCCTTTCGGTTGGCCTGTATATCGTTGTCCCCGTGATCGCCGCCCAGCTCCTGCGCCGGCGTCTGCTCGCACGTGGCGGAGCGTCACGGCTGACGGCGGTTCTCGATCGGCTCCAGCCCGTCTCGCTGGTCGCGTTGCTCGCGACCCTTGTCCTGCTCTTCGGATTTCAGGGGCAGCAGATCCTTGCGCAGCCGCTGGTCATCGCCTTGCTCGCGGCGCCGATCCTGATCCAGGTCTATTTCAACGCCGGCCTCGCCTATCTGTTGAACCGGATGTCCAAAGAGCAGCACTGTATCGCCGGCCCCTCGGCCCTGATCGGCGCCTCGAACTTTTTCGAACTGGCGGTCGCCGCCGCCATCAGCCTGTTCGGCTTCCAGTCCGGCGCGGCCCTCGCCACCGTGGTCGGCGTGTTGATCGAAGTCCCGGTCATGCTGAGCGTGGTCTGGATCGTGAACCGCTCGAAGACCTGGTACGAGCGGGGCCTGACCGCGCCGCCTGGGGCCAGAGCGGCGCGCTGATGCGGGCGCCTGACCTGTCGGTCCCGCCGAACGCCGACCATCAAGCCGGGCTCATCCCGCTTCGGCCATCCACTGCGCCGCATCCTCGCCGGCCGGGATCCGGAGCGGCGCCCGCGGATCGGCAGCGGCCCGCCAGACCGCCTGAGCCACGTCGGCGGCATGGGTGATAGGACCCGTGTCCTCGCGGAATTGGGCGATCATGCCTTCGATCAGCGGTTTGTAGTCGGGGTTATCGAGCCCGCGCAGGTGCGGCATGGCGTTGGCGCCGAAGCTCGTCTCCGGCGCGCGGCCGGGAAGCACGATATGCACACGCACCCCGAACGGCTCCATCTCGACCGCGAGGCTCTCGGTCAGCGCGTTCACCGCCGCCTTGCTCGCCCGATAGACGCTGATCAGCGGCATCGGCTTCAGCGTCACCGTCGAGGTGACATTGATGACCACGCCGCCGCGGCGCCGGCGAAAGCCCGGCAGGATCGCCTGCAGCATGGCGAGCGTGCCGAGCGTATTGGTCTCGAAGAGCCGCCGCGCCGTTTCCGGCTCGATCAGCTCGATCGGCACAGCGGCGCCGAACCCCGCATTGTTGACCAGCACGTCGATCTCTCCGGCCTGCCCGAGCGCGCGCGCGATGCTGCCCGGATCGGTGACGTCCAGCGGCAGGACAACGAGATTGGCGGACGCGGGCAGGATGTCGGCCCTGGGCTGGCGCATGGTGGCGATGACCCTCCAGCCCTTCTCGAGGAACAGTTTCGCGGTTTCGAGGCCAAAGCCCGAGGAACAGCCGGTGATGAGGACTGTGGGCATGGAAGAACTCCGAGTGGGTTGGCGGTGACCCGGATATGGCCCCCGGCGTCGAGACCCACTATGGTTGGAAGTCCAAGATACGTTTGCGATCGTCCTGATATGACCGTTGATCCGCTCGCCGAAATCGTCACCTTGCTGCAACCCTCGGCCAGCTATTCCAAGCTCGTCGAATATGCCGGCCGGTGGCGCGTGCGCCGCGACGTTGAGGGCAAGCCGGTGTTCTTTGCGGTGCTGGAGGGCGCGGGTCGGTTCGTATCGTCCGGCCGGCCGCCGCTCATCGTGCGCAAGGGCGATTTCGTATTGTCGCCCGTGACCAAGGACCATGTCGTCGAGAGCCTCGAGGCGCCGCCGCCCGGGGTCGCGATGACGCCGACGGAGATCGGCGAGGGGCGATTCCGGGTCGGGCCGCCCGGCGAGCCGGTCAATCTCAGGATGCAGGTCGGGGTCTGCAGCTTCGCCTCGCCCGATGCCGCCCTGCTCGTCTCGCTTCTGCCGGCGATGATCGTCGCCCGCGACGAGCCGCGACTGGCTCTGCTGCTGCAGCTGGTGGGCGATGAGACGCGCCACGCCCGTCCGGCGCGGGAGCTGGTGCTGGAGCGCCTGCTGGAAGTGCTGCTCATCGAGGCGCTGCGGTGCGGGGCCGATATCCTGTCGGCGCCGAGCCTCGCCCGTGGGCTGTCGGACGATCGCCTGGTCTCCGCCCTACGGGCCATGCATGCGCGGCCCGCTCATGCCTGGACCGTAGCCGATCTCGCCGCCGAGGCGGCGATGTCGCGATCGGCCTTCTTCGCGCGCTTCAACCGCATCGTCGGACTGCCGCCGATCGAATATCTGCTGACCTGGCGCATGGCGCTCGCCAAGCGGCTGCTCCGCACACGGGAGCTGGCGATCGAGCATGTCGCCGCGCAGGTCGGCTATGCCTCCGCGAGCACGTTCAGCACCGCCTTCACCCGTCATGTCGGGATGTCGCCGATGCGATATGCCCGGGCGACGCCCGCGGCCTAGCGCCGTCCGACCAGCTGGGAACGATCTGGCGGATAGACGGCGCGTAAGCGCTTGAATCGAGCACGAATAGGCCTGTCCATCGCGATTTCCTCACCCGTTCGTCCGTCTGTCTTGGTATTCAGCCCCGGTGATTGGCGGTCCGGTTGGGGCAAGTCGCTGTGGCGTTCGACATGAACCTGCGTCCGTTTAGGATCCACGTGCCCGAGGCGCGACTTCAGGACCTTCGCGGTCGTCTTCAGAACGTCCGCTGGCCGGCCGGCGTTCTGGGCCAAGACTGGGACGAGGGTTCGGACCTGGCCTTCGTTCAACGCCTGACGGACCATTGGCTCACCGCGTTCGATTGGCGAGAGGCCGAGGCGCGGATGAATCAGCTCCCCCAGTTCCTGGCGACCGTCGAGGGCGCCGACGTCCATTTCGTGCATCAGCCCGGTCGAGGCCCGAACCCCTTGCCGCTCGTAATCACGCATGGCTGGCCCGGCTCCTTCGCGGAGCTCGAGGCCGTCATCCCCCTGTTGGCCGATCCCGGCGCTCACGGCGGCGATCCCGCCGACGCCTTCCATGTGGTCGCGCCTTCACTCCCGGGATTCGGCTTCTCTCCGGCTCCGACGGCCAGAGGCGTCAGCGCGCGCCGTATCGCCGAGCTCTGGCGAA
>DAIDGR010000002.1 GCA_027452265.1 Caulobacteraceae bacterium | reverse complement strand
CGTCTCAGCCCACCGGCGCGGCCCCGCCGGAGAGCTTGGGGCGAGGCATGATCAGGAGCACGGCGACGGCGGCGATGAAGATCAGGCCGAAGAGCTCGAAGCCATCGAGATAGCTCATCAGCCGCGCCTGGGCGTAGAGGCTTTGATACAGGGCCGCGAGGGAACGATCCCCGCCGCCGGCCTGAGCCAGATGACTAAGATAGGCGGCCAGTCGGTGATAGGTCTCGTCGAACGGGCGGTGCGCGAGGCTGAAGGCCGGTCCGAGATCGGCCTGATGGAGCTGGGCGCGGCGGGCCAGCAGGCTTGAGGCGAGCGAGATGCCGACGCTCCCCCCCAGATTGCGCCAGAGATTGATCAGGCCGGAGGCGTTGGAGGTCTTGTCCTCCGCCAGGCTGGAGAAGGCCACGGTGTTGATCGGCACGAACAGGAAACCCAGGCCAATCGACTGGATGATCCGCGCCAGCATGATGTGCCCATAGTCGATCGTGAGATCGAACCGGGCGAGCCAGAGAAGCGCCCCGCCCGCCGTCACCAGGCCAAAGGCGATCATCCAGCGCACATCGACCCTCGCCTGCATCCGGCCGACCAGAGGCATCATCAGGATGAGGAAGACGGCGCCGGGCGTCAGGACAAGCCCGGCATCGGTGGCGGTGTAGCCCAGCAGATCCTGCACGAAGGCCGGGATCAGATAGGTGCTGCCGAGCAGGATGAAGCCGAGGAAGAACATCAGGACCGAGCTCACCGCGAAGGTGCGATCGCGCAGCAGCTTGAGATCGACGATCGGATGCTCGGCGGTGACCTCCCAGATCACCAGGGCGATCAGCGACAGGCCCGCGGCCAGGGACATCACCAGGATCAGGGGTGAGGCGAACCAGTCGTCCTGCTGTCCCCGGTCGAGCACGATCTGCAAGGCGCCGATGCCCAGCGCCAGAAGACCAAATCCGACCCCGTCAAACTTCAGTCCCCCCGCCAGGCGCCGGGACCGCTCGGCCACCAGGGCCTGTGGGTCGCGGACCAGGAGGTTGACCAGGACCACCAGCAGGGCCCCCACGGGCACATTGAGCAGGAACACCCAGCGCCAGCTGATCGTATCGGTGATCCATCCCCCGAGCGTCGGGCCGATCGCCGGGGCGAACACCACCGCCACGCCATAGAGGGCGAAGGCCATGCCCCGCTTCTCCTGGGGAAAGGCGTCGGTGAGGATCGCCTGGGCGCCCGGCTGAAGGCCGCCTCCGGCCGCCCCCTGCAAGGCCCGCACCAGGACCAGGGTCCCCAGCGACGGCGCCAGGCCGCAGGCCAGGGAGGCGACCGTGAAGCCGATGATGCAGATCATGAAATAGCGCTTGCGGCCCACCACGGTGGAGAGCCATCCGGAGATCGGCATGGAGACGGCGTTGGTCACCAGATAGGAGGTCAGGACCCAGGCGGACTCGTCGGCGCTGGCCGAGAGCGACCCGGCGATGTGCGGCAGGGCGACATTGGCGATGGAGATGTCGAGCACCTCCATGAACGCCGCCAGGGCCACGACGGGCGCGATGAGCCAGGGATTGATGGCGCGGGTCGGCGCCGCGGACTCGCTCATACGAGGCTCTCCCGTCCGGACCGGTGAGATCTGCCCTTGGCGGGGCGCTTGCAGGCCTGCCGCCAACCTCCATGACTTTGCGTCCTTCCCTCCCCCCAGCCAAGTGGCTTTTCTCTCGGCGCGGCTGGGCTAAGCTCGGGCGTGAGACGCGGCGGCGAAGGGGCTGGACGCGCCGGCCGAAAAGGGGCGTCCATGCGTTCAATATCCTTGATGACGGTCTCCGCGGCGCTGTGGCTGCAGGCCGGAGCGGCCGCGGCGAGCGCCTATGAGACCCGCGTCCTGCCGCCGCCGGCGAGCCCCGGCCCGGTCGTGTCGGCCTTTGTGAGCCAGCCCGCGGGTCTCATCGCCCTCACCCATGTCGAGGTGATCGACGGCACGGGCGCGCCGGCGCGCTACGATCAGACCGTGATCCTCGACGGCGCCCGGATCGCCGCCGTGCAGAGCGCCGAGGCGCCCATTCCGGCCGGGGCGCGGGTGGTCGATCTGACCGGAGCCAGCGTCCTTCCCGGCCTGGTGGGCATGCACGACCACATGTTCTATCTGGAGCGGCCCAATCTGACGGCCAGCGGCGCCTCGGACCGGCCGGCCGTGGTGCCGGAAATGCCCTTCTCCGCCCCGCGCCTCTATCTCGCCAACGGCGTCACCACCCTGCGCACCACCGGAAGCGTGGAGCCCTATACCGACCTGCAGATCAAGGCGGAGATCGACGCGGGCCAGCTGCCGGGGCCGCATATCGACGCCTCGGGGCCCTATCTCTCGGGCGTGGGCGAGCCGCTGATCCAGATGCACCCGCTGACCGGTCCAGACGACGCACGGCGGATGGTGGACTTTTGGGCGAGCCAGGGGGTGACCTCGTTCAAGGCCTATATGCACATCACCCGCGCCGAACTGGGCGCCGCCACGGCGGAGGCTCACAGGCTCGGCCTGAAGATCACCGGCCATCTGTGCTCGGTCACCTATCCCGAGGCCGTGGCGCTCGGCATCGACGATCTGGAGCATGGCTTCTTCGTCAACACGCAGGACGACCCGGGCAAGACGCCTGACGTCTGCCCGCGCACCATTGGAACGCCGACCCTGGAGGCCATGACCCCGGACGGCCCCAAAGCCCGGGCCTTGATCGACCTCCTCGTCAGCCGCCATGTGGCGGTCACCTCGACCCTGCCGGTGTTCGAGCGCACGCCGGACGGTCTTCGCGAGCTCACGGCGCGGGAAAAGGCGGCGCTCGATCCAGAATCGCTCGCCGACTATGAGACCCTGCGCGGCGCGACCGCCAAGACCCCGGAGGCCCGGCGTCTGCAGGCGGTGGCGGATGTGAAGCGCGATATGGCCCTGGAGCGTGAGTTCGTCGCCGCCGGCGGGCTCCTTCTGGCCGGCCCCGATCCCACCGGAACGGGCGATGTGATCCCGGGCTTTGGCGACCAGCGCGAAATCGAGCTTCTGGTCCAGGCCGGATTCAGCCCGGTGGAGGCGGTCCGCATCGGCACACTCAACGGCGCCCGCTTCATGGGACTGGCGGACCGCATCGGCTCGATTGCGCCGGGCAAGGACGCCGACCTGCTGATCGTCTCCGGGGACGTCGCCAAGGACATCTCCGCCATCGAGGCGGCCCGCCTCGTGTTCAAGGATGGCGTCGGTTATGACCCGGCCAGACTGCTGGACAGCGTGGCCCATCGCTATGGGCGGTACTGAGCCTCAGGTCTGAGCCGCCGCCTGGTTCTGGAAATCGGCGGCCAGATCGTAGCGGTCGTGCGGGAAGAGCTGGCGCACGAAGGTGACGCCCTGGCCGAGTTTGAAGGTCCAGCGCTCGACCTGCAGGCAGGCATAGCCGGTCGGGACCTCAAGGACCTTGGCCTCCGAAGGGCTGGCCGCGGTGGCGCAGATGCGGTGCCGGGCCTCGGTCCAGGGCGCATGCCGCAGGAGCCATGAGCCGGGCGCCTGGGTGGTGAAGTCCGCCGTCTCGGCCTCGGCGACGGCGTCGAGATCGATTACCCGTTCCTCCAGGGCAAAGGGGGCGCCGCCCGCCACATGCAGACCGCGCAGGTCCAGCAGACGGCCACGAGCGCCCAGGGCCGCTTCGCGCGGATCCTCCACGTCCGCGGGGCGAACCCGGCGACCCAGCAGCCGGAAGGCATAGGTCTCTCCCCGGCGGGCGATCTCCTCGGCGATATCGGGGATCTGCAGGAGGGCGGTCTGCACGCGCGGATGGGCGACGCGCGTCCCGGCGCGTCTGTTTCGGACCACGAGCCCGGCCAGGGCGAGGGCGCCGATCGCCTTGCTGACCGTCATCCGGGCGCAGCCATATTGCGCCATCAGCGCCTGCTCGGTGGGCAGCCGGTCGCCGGGGCCAAGAGCGCCCGAGCGGATGCGGCCTTCAAGATCGGCGCGAATCCGTCGCTCCAGGCCCCCGGGTCTTGGAGGGGACTTGCCCGTCACGCGTCGAGCAGCCGGGCCAGGGTCCGACGATACGCCCGGTCGAGGGTCTCGCGGTTCCGGTGGCGACCGTCCTCGACCCTCAGGACCCCGCCTCGCCAGACCCGGTCGATCGCCTGGCGTCCGGCCGCGAACACCCAGCCGTCAATGAGGACGTCCCGGCGAGACTTGCTCAGGGCGAGGCCATCGTCCCGCAGGCAGACGAGGTCCGCCGGGGCGCCTTCCCGAAGACCCCAGCTTGGCTGTCCCAGGGCCTGGGCCCCGCCCCGAACCGCCGCCTGGACGAGGCGCACCCCCGTGGAGGCTGCGTCGGGTTGAGCCAGCACATTGCGCGCCCGTTCGGTCAGCCGCTGGGCGTATTCCAGCTGACGCAATTCCTGGGCCGCGTCGATCAGGACATTGGAATCCGTGCCGACGCCAAACGTCCCGCCGGCCTCGAGATAGGCGCGGGCCGGAAACACGCCATCGCCCAGATTGGCCTCGGTGATGGGGCAGAGGCCGGCCACGGCGCCGCTGGCCGCGAGCCGCGCGGTCTCCGCGCGCGTCAGATGGGTGGCGTGGATCAGGCACCAGCGGGAATCGACCCCGGCCTCATCCAGCAACCACTGCACCGGACGTCGACCGCTCCAGGCGAGACAGTCTTCGACCTCCCGGACCTGCTCGGCGGCGTGGATATGCACGGGGCCCGACCCGGCCAGGGGCAGGATGGCGGCGAGGTCGTCGGGCGTCACGGCGCGAAGCGAGTGGGGCGCGAGGCCGAGCCCCGCATCAGGCAGGCGCCCCAGCGCGCGGCGGCTCTCTTCAAAGAGACGGGCGAAACGGTCCGGATCGTTGAGGAAACGGCGCTGGCCCGGGGCGGCGGGCGCGCCGCCGAACCCACCCTGGCGATAAAACACGGGCAGGAGGGTCAGGCTGATCCCGGCCTCGGTCGCCGCGGCGGCGATCCGCTGCGCCATCTCGGCAAGATGCGCATAGGGCCGCCCGTCCGGGTCGTGGTGCAGATAGTGAAATTCGCCCACCCGGGTGAAGCCGCCTTCGAGCATCTCGGCAAAGGCCAGGGCGCTGATCGCCTGCACGTCGTCGGGGGTCAGGCGATCGAGAAAGCGGTACATCAGGTCGCGCCACGACCAGAAGTCGTCATGACCCCCGCCGCGATGCTCGGTGAGGCCGGACATGCCACGCTGGAAGGCATGGCTATGGAGGTTGCAGAGCCCTGGCAGGGCGGTGGCCCCCCGCGTCTCTCCCGGCGCCGGCTCGACCCCCGTCGCCACCCTCGTGATCGCCCCGTCGGACATCTCGATCCGCACCCGGTCGGCCCAGCCTTGCGGCAGGAGCGCCGTCTCGAACCACAGAGAGGTGGACGCGATCGACATGAAATAATGTCTAGACAATACGGGAGAGTTGGACAAGGGTCGCGCCATGCGCTGCGATCGCATCTGGCGAGACGCCCGCCTCGCGACCCTGGACCCTGCCCTGCCGGGCCTGGGCGTGATCGATCCTGGCGTGCTCGCCGCCCGAAACGGGCGGATTCTCTATGCCGGCCCCGCGACCTCGGCCCCGGATCTGGAGGCGCCTGAGGTTTTCGACTGCGAGGGCCGCTGGATCACCCCAGGGCTGATCGACCCGCACACCCACCTCGTCCATGGTGGCGACCGCGCCGCCGAGTTCGAGCTGAGGCTGGCCGGCGCTTCCTATGAGGAGATCGCCCGGGCGGGCGGGGGCATCGTCTCGACCATGGCCGCCACGCGCGCGGCCCATGAGGACGCCCTGGTCGCCTCGGCCCTTCCGCGCCTGGACGCCCTGATCGCCGAGGGCGTGACCACGGTGGAGATCAAGTCCGGCTATGGGCTCACCCTGGCCGACGAACTGAAGTCGCTGCGCGCCGCGCGGCGTCTTGGCGAGGTCCGGCCGATACGCGTCCAGACGACCCTGCTTGCCGCCCACGCGACCCCGCCCGAATTCGCGGGCGATCCGGACGGCTATATCGATCTGATCTGCCGTCAGATCCTTCCCGCCGCGGCGACGGAGGGCCTGGCCGACGCCGTCGACGCCTTCTGCGAGACCATCGGGTTCACGCCGGCCCAGGTCGAGCGGGTGTTCGAGGCGGCCCGCGCCCATGGCCTGAGGGTGAAGCTGCACGCCGAGCAGCTTTCCAACCAGCACGGGGCGGCCCTGGCCGCCCGTTTCGGGGCGCTGTCCGCCGATCATCTGGAGCATCTCGACGCGGAGGGGATCGCCGCCCTGGCCGCGGCCGGAACGACCGCAACCCTGCTCCCCGGCGCCTTTTACGCCACGCGCGAGACGCGCCGCCCGCCCATCGAGGCCCTCCGCGCCGCCGGCGTCCCCCTGGCGCTGGCCACGGACTGTAACCCGGGCACCTCGCCCATGACCTCGCCGCTCCTGGTGATGAACCTGGCGGCGACCCTGTTCCGCATGACCGTCGAGGAGTGCCTCGCCGGGGTCACGCGCGAAGCCGCGCGGGCGCTGGGCCTCATCGGCGCGCTCGGCACGCTGGAGACCGGCAAGGTCTGCGATCTCGCCATCTGGGACATCGAGCGCCCGGCGGAGCTCGTCTACCGGATGGGCTTCAACCCTTTGAACGCCAGGATATGGGCCGGCCAATGACTGTTCTCACCCTCGTGCCTGGCGCGGTCGATCTGTCCGACTGGCGAAGGATCTGGCAAGGCGCATCCGCCCGCCTGGACGCCGCCGCCTGGCCGCGGGTCGAGGCCAGCGCCGCCGCTGTCGCGCGGATCCTCGCCCGGGGCGAGCCGGTCTATGGCGTCAATACCGGCTTCGGCCGCCTCGCCAGCGTGCGCATCGCCGATGACGATCTGGCGCGGCTGCAACGCAACATCGTCCTGTCGCACGCCGCCGGGGCCGGCGAACCGGCGCCCACCCCGATCATTCGCCTGATGATGGCGCTGAAGCTGGCCAGCTTCGGCCACGGGGCCTCGGGCGTTCGACGCGAGACGGTCGCGCGACTGGAGACGATGCTGGAGCGCGGCCTCACCCCGGTGGTTCCAGCGCAAGGCTCGGTGGGCGCCTCAGGCGACCTCGCGCCCCTCTCGCACATGGCCGCGACGATGATCGGCGTCGGCGAGATCGAAGTCGGCGGCATGCGCCTTCCGGCCCTGACCGCCCTCGAACGGGCTGGACTCGAGCCCCTCACGCTTGGCCCGAAGGAGGGCCTGGCCCTTTTGAATGGCACGCAGTTCTCGACCGCCAATGCCCTGGCGGGCCTGTTCGAAGCCGAGACCCTGTTCCGCTCCGCCCTGGTCACCGGCGCCCTGTCCACCGAAGCGGCCAAGGGATCCGACACGCCGTTCGATCCGCGCCTGCACGCGCTGCGCCGCCACCCCGGCCAGATCGAATGCGCCGCCGCTCTGCGCGCCCTGATGGCCGGTTCGGTGATCCGCGCCAGCCACCTGAAGGATGACGAACGGGTGCAGGACCCCTATTGCCTGCGCTGCCAGCCCCAGGTCATGGGCGCCGCCCTGACCGTGCTGCGCCAGGCGGCCCAGACTCTCGTCGAGGAAGCGGATGGCGTTTCGGACAATCCGCTGATTTTCGCCGAGACCGACGAGGCCCTGTCCGGGGGCAACTTTCACGCCGAACCGGTCGCCTTCGCCGCCGACATGATCGCCCTGGCCATCTGCGAGATCGGCTCCCTGTCCGAGCGGCGTATCGCCATGCTGGTCGACGCGGATCTCTCACGTCTGCCGCCCTTCCTGACCCCCGACCCCGGCCTAAACTCTGGCTTCATGATCCCGCAGGTGACCGCCGCCGCCCTGGTGTCGGAGAACAAGCAGGCCGCCTATCCCGCGAGCGTCGATTCCATCCCCACCTCGGCCAATCAGGAAGACCACGTCTCCATGGCCGCGCACGGGGCCCGGCGCCTCGCCGGCATGGCGCGCAACGCCGCCGCCGTGGTCGGGATCGAACTCCTGGTCGGCGCCCAGGGCTGCGACTTTCATACCGGCCTCGCCTCAAGCGCCCCGCTGGAGCGGGTTCGCGCCGCCCTGCGCGCCGTCTCGCCTCGGCTGGAGGCCGACCGCTATCTGCACCCCGACATCGAGGCGGCCTCGACCCTGGTCCGTTCGGGCGCGGTGGTGCGGGCGGCGGGGCTTCGCCTGCCGGGCGTCATGGCCGGCGTCATGGCAGGAGCCGGGGCATGAGCCCGCCCTGGCTTGAGCTGCGTCGCGGCGAGGCGCCGTTGATCGTCAGCCTGCCGCACACCGGGACCGAGATCCCGCCAAGGATCGAATCCGATCTCGTCTCGCCCCGCCGGGCGCGGCAGGACGCCGACTGGTGGGTCGAGCGGCTCTATGCCTTTGCCGGAGAGCTGGACGCCACCGTGATCCGCACATCGATCAGCCGCACCGTGATCGACGTCAATCGGGATCCCTCCGGCGCCCCCTTCTATCCCGGCCAAGCCACGACCGAGCTGTGTCCGACCGTCAGCTTCGATGGAGAGCCGCTCTATCTGCCCGGACGGGCGCCCGATGCGGCCGAGGTCGCACGGCGCAAGGCCCTCTATTTCGCGCCCTATCATGCGGCGCTGGAGGCGGAGATCGCGCGGCTACGGTCCGGCAACCCAAGGGTGGTCCTGTACGACGCCCACGCGATCCGCTCTCGGATCCCGCGCCTGTTCGAGGGCGAGCTTCCGCAGCTCAATCTTGGAACCCATGGCGGGGCCAGTTGCGACCCCGCGCTTGCGAAGGCGGTTGAGGCCCTCTGCACCCGCAGTCCGTTCAGCCATGTCGTCAACGGCCGCTTCAAGGGCGGCTGGATCACCCGCCACTACGGGGCGCCAGACCTCGGCGTCCACGCCCTGCAGATGGAGCTCGCCTGCCGCGGCTATATGAACGAGCCGGCGGGGCCCCTAGAGCGCGTTGCGTTTGTACGGAACCAACCCGGCGCTTCGCAACGCGCTCAGGAACCTAAAGATAGAGCACGATTCAGCGTCTTCGCCGATTCCACGAAAACGCATCGTGCTCTCGACGCCGCGACCTGGCCCACGCCGTTCGACCCCGACCGCGCCGCCCCCTTGGCCGCCGTCTTGCGCGCGATCCTCAACGCCTGTCTCCGCTTCGCGTCCCCGGGAGCCGCCTGATGAACCGACATGACCCCAGCCGAGTCATCCGTCCGCCCACGGGCCCACGTCTGACCGCGCGCAGCTGGCTGACCGAGGCGCCGCTTCGGATGCTGATGAACAACCTTCACCCGGACGTCGCCGAGCGGCCGGAGGATCTGGTGGTCTATGGCGGGCTGGGACGGGCGGCGCGCGACTGGGACAGCTTCGACCGCATCGTCGAGACCCTGCGCCGGCTGGACATGGACGAGACCCTCCTGGTGCAGTCGGGCAAGCCCGTGGGCGTCTTTCGGACCCATGCCGACGCCCCCCGGGTGCTGATCGCCAACTCCAATCTCGTCCCGCATTGGGCGACCTGGGACCACTTCAACGCCCTCGATCGCAAGGGCCTCGCCATGTACGGCCAGATGACCGCCGGCTCGTGGATCTATATCGGCGCCCAGGGCATCGTTCAGGGCACCTATGAAACCCTGGTGGAGATGGGCCGCCAGCATTATGGCGGCGACCTCGCGGGCCGCTGGCTGCTGACGGCGGGCCTTGGCGGCATGGGCGGGGCCCAGCCCCTGGCGGCGGTAATGGCCGGCGCCTCGTGCCTGGCCATTGAATGCCAGCCGAGCCGGATCGAGATGCGGCTGCGGACTGGCTATCTCGACCAGGCCGTGGAGGACCTGGACGAGGCCCTGGCGATCATCGAACGGGCCGTCCGCACCCGGCGGGCCACCTCGGTCGGCCTGCTCGGCAACGCCGCCGAGCTCCTGCCGGAGCTGTTCCGCCGTGGCGTGCGCCCCGATCTCCTGACCGACCAGACGTCGGCTCACGATCCGGTCAATGGCTATCTGCCCAAGGGCTGGAGTGTGGAGCGGTGGCTCGCCATGCGCGACCAGGCGCCCGATCAGGTCGAGGCGGCGGCCAAGGCCTCCATGGCCGAGCACGTCCAGGCCATGCTGGATTTCCAGGCTGCCGGCGTGCCCACCGTCGATTATGGCAACAATATCCGCCAGATGGCCAAGGACGCCGGGGTCGCCGACGCCTTCGCCTTTCCAGGCTTTGTGCCCGCCTACATCCGGCCCCTCTTCTGCCGGGGGATCGGCCCGTTCCGGTGGGCCGCCCTGTCAGGCGATCCGGAGGACATCTATCGCACCGACGCCAAGGTGAAGGAGCTGATCCCCGACAACCCGCACCTGCACACCTGGCTCGACATGGCGCGGCGGCGCATT
>DAIDGR010000001.1 GCA_027452265.1 Caulobacteraceae bacterium | reverse complement strand
ATGGCGAGGCAGGGCACGAGGCGCGATTTCCTTTTGGGCGGGGCCGGCGCGGCAGCCGCCGGGGCGCTCCTGACGCCCGCCTGGGCGCGCGCGGCCCTGGCGGAGGCGGCGCCGGATCTGATCGTGCACCGCGCGGCGCTGTGGACCGCCGACCCGGCGAGACCCACGGCCAGCGCCATGGCCATCCGCGACGGTCGCATCCTGGCGGTGGGAGACGACAGCCTCACCGGTCTCGCCGGGCCGCGCACCCGCCTGTACGACGCCGGCGGCCGGACCGTGACCCCCGGCTTCATCGACTGCCACAATCACACGCCGGGCGAGACCCTCCTCTACGAAGTGCTGGTGGGCAATCCCTATGAGGTCGAGTTCGTCACCCTCGACAGCATCATCGCCAAGCTCAGGGCGCGGGCGGCGATCCAGCCGCCGGGCGTGTGGGTCGAGGGCTATTTTTTCGACGACACCAAGGTCAAGGATGGCCGCGAGCTCAACGTCCACGATCTGGACAAGGTCTCCACCACCCAGGCGGTGGCGGTCTATCACCGCGGCGGCCACACGGCCTATTTCAACAGCCGCGCCCTGGCTCTGGCCGGGATCGGGGCCGACACGCCGAACCCGTCTGGCGGGACCTATGACCGCTTTGCCGACGGCTCGCTCAATGGCCGGGTCACCGACCGGGGCCTGGAGGCGTTCCGGCGCGTGGTCGTGCGCCCGCAATTCAGCCCGCAGGAGCAGGCGCGTCGCGCCGAGGCGGGCCAGGCGCACATCTCAAAGATGTTCGTGACCTATGGCCTGACGGGCGTCTGCCATGAAGGCGGCGACCTGCGGGCGATCCAGACCATTCGCGCGCGCGGCGACCTCAAACACCGGGTAAGCTACGAGGCCTGGGGCGAGGATGTGGACAAGCTGATCGCCATGGGCGTCGAGACCGGCCTGGGCGATGAATGGATCCGCTTTGGCGCCACGGCCGAACACACCGAGGATGGGTCCTTTTCCGAGCGGACCATGGCGCTCAGCCGCCCGTTCCCCGGACGCTCGCCGCCCTATTACGGCAATCTGATCGAAAGCCAGGAGGCGCTCGACGCCTGGGTCGACAAGGTCCACGCCGCCGGGCTTCAGCCCAACTGCCACGCCAATGGCGACGTCGCCATCGACCACGTCCTCACCGCCTATGAGCGGGCCAAGGCCAAGAGACCCGAGGTGGATGTGCGCTGGAAGATCACCCATTGCAGCCTGGTCAACGCCTCGCTGCTGGCGCGGATCAAGGCGCTTGGCGTCTCGCCGGCCCTGTTCAGCACCTATGCCTACTACAATGGCGACAAATTTCACTTCTACGGAGCGGAGATGATGGACCACATGATGGCCTATCGCGACATGCTTGACCTCGGCATCCCCGCCTGCGCCGGCTCGGACTTCGACCCGGGCCCGTTCGCCCCGATGATGGCGCTGCAGGCCATGGTCACGCGCAAGGGCTGGAACGGGGAGATCTGGGGCGCGCGGCAGAGGATCAGCGTCGAGGAGGCCCTGCGCGTGAACACGATCAACGGCGCCTATGACACCCACGAAGAGGCGATCAAGGGTTCGCTCACGCCCGGCAAGCTGGCGGACTTCGTGGTCCTGTCCGAAGATCCGCGCAAGGCGGACCCCGATCGGCTGAAGGACATCCGGGTCCTCCAGACCGTGGTCGGCGGTCAGGTGATGTTCCAGGCATGATACGGAAAGCGCCTTTCCTGGCGGCGGCGCTTGGCCTGATCGTTGCGGGACGCGGCGCGGCCGCGCCGGACCTGAATCCGGCGGCGGTGCCGGCCGGCCACTACGAACTCGACCCGGCCCACGCCAGCATCACCGCCAGAGTCCTGCACATGGGCCTCAGCCGCTTCACCCTGCGCTTCGACAAGGTCACGGCCAGCTACGACTACGACCCCTCCCATCCCCAGGCCAGCCAGGTCCGGGCCGAGATCGCCGCGACCTCGCTCGACACCGGCTCGCCCGGCGACAGTCGACGGTTCGCCGATCTCTTTCTGGACTCCGGCGCCCACCCGACGGTGACATTCATCTCGTCACGGATCATTCCCACCGACGCCTCGCACGGCCAGGTGGAGGGTGCGCTGACCCTCGCCGGCGTCACCCGGCCGGTGGTCCTGGATGTAACCTATAATGGAACCGAGGCGGAAATCGTCGGGGGACGACGCATGGGATTTTCGGCCACGGCCCACATCAAGCGATCGGACTTTGGCCAGACGACGCTCAGCGCCTTTGTCGGCGATCAGGTCGATCTCGACCTGGAGTTGGAGTTCGTGCGCCGGGGACCGGTCGCTCCGCATCCGTAGTCGCGACGGATTTCAGGCAAAACCGCACCGGGTCAGCCTGGGGGACTGGCGTCGCGGGCCAAGCCTGGTCTAGCGTCCGACGCGCCGAAACGAGGCCCGTGTTCAACGCGGCCAGCGGCGTCAGACGAGGGCGGACCATGACGACCAGATCCCACCGGCGGCGGACGCGCGCGCTCCTGACCGGGGTCAG
Organism: Caulobacteraceae bacterium; assembly: GCA_027452265.1. Classification (GTDB taxonomy): domain Bacteria; phylum Pseudomonadota; class Alphaproteobacteria; order Caulobacterales; family Caulobacteraceae; genus Acaudatibacter. The sequence continues at coordinate 513 of DAIDGR010000001.1, read as the reverse complement.
CGCGTTTGGGCTCATGAGCCTGACCCTGGGCAGCCTGACCGCCCTTCCCTCCCTGGCCCTCCCCTCTCTGGCTCTCGCCGCGGACGCCGCATCGCAGCCGGTCTCGCCGTCCAGCTATGAAGAGATGCACTGGCGTCTGGTGGGACCTTTCCGGGGCGGCTGGGCAACGATGGCGGTGGGGTCGCCGACCCAGCCGGACACCTTCTATTTCGGGGCGGCCGGCGGGGGCGTCTGGCGGACCGACGACGCAGGGCGGACCTGGCGCTCGCTGTTCGACAAGGGCGGCGCGGCCAGCATCGGCGCCCTGGCGGTGGCCCCCAGCGACCCCGACACCCTCTATGTCGGGACCGGTCAGCCGGAGCCGCGCTATGATGTCACGGCCGGCGAGGGCGTCTACAAGTCCACCGACGGGGGCAAGACCTGGACCTCCATCGGCCTGGCGGCGACCAAATATATCGGCCGGATCTGGGTCGATCCGCGGCATGCGGACACCCTGCTGGTCGGCGCGCAGGG